>UQKC01000060.1 GCA_900541495.1 uncultured Ruminococcus sp.
AGATGCGCAAAGTCGTAGAAAATTTGCCGTGAGGGAGGTTTTTAGAGGTTCCCTTTTATTAAATTTATTTTAACATATTATATTCGCAATGTCAAACAAAAACGCTGCAAATTTCAAATAAACGGAACGAATAAAAATAAGACCTTTTCCCAAAGGATACCCCATGGAAAAAGGTCCGTTCGTTTATTGTATAAACGTCTTTTACGGCGCGGGACGGGCAACTGTCACCTGCAGAAATATTTGCCTAAAATACAGGGTTTGCAACGGGCGGATATAGAATCCGCCCCTACGGAAATCAAGTGTTTCGTGACAAATATGCGGAGCAAAAACAATTACGAATTACGCATTAATTCTGCTGTTACGGAAAGCTTACCGTTATTGTTGTGCCGACATTTTCTTCGCTTTCAAGCTTTATATCCGCACCGTGGTAGATAGCACCGTGCTTTACTATCGAAAGTCCAAGACCCGTGCCGCCGAGTGCTTTTGAACGACTCGAATCCACGCGGTAGAAGCGCTCGAAAACTCTGTCCTGTGCCGAAACGGGTATTCCGAAGCCGCTGTCCTTTACGCTCAGGAGCGTTCTGCCGTTTTCTTTTCGGATATTTATATCGACAGTTCCGTTCGGGCGGTTATACTTCACTGCGTTGTCGCAGAGGTTGAAGATCATCTCGTCAAGTATCTTTCTTACGCCGAAAAATACTGCGTGTTCGCCCGTAACGCTCACTTTCAGCCCTGCTTTGTCGGAAACAGGCTTTATCCGCCTTGCTATCTCTTCCGAAAGCTCATAAAGGTCGATGTTCTCACGCTCATATTCAACGCTTCCGTCGTCAAGGCGCGAAATTTTTATGATATCGTTGACGAGGGTTATAAGTCTTTGCGCTTCGTCATATATCGACTTGGAGAAATCGACAACGGTATCATCGGGCGTTCCGCCGCTCATCATAAGCTCGGCGAAGCCTGAAATGGAGGTGAGAGGGGTTTTCAGTTCGTGCGAAACGTTGGAGGTGAACTCTCTTCTCAGGCGTTCACGTTCGGAACGTTCGGTCACATCAAGGATAACAATTACCGCGCCGATTATCTTGCTCTCGTCAAAGACCGGGTTTGATATCAGTCTGTATATCTTTTCGCCGATGCGTATCTCGGATTCGGCAGGGTTTCCCTTTACCGCCTTTTCCGCAACGTCGCAGAATTCCGTGAGAACGCTGCCTGCGTCCTTTTCGATGCCGAGAATCCTTGAAGCCGCCGTGTTGTATGTGAGAACGCTGGTGTTCGTATCGGTGACAACGAAGCCCTCGCTCATATTCTCGGTGATAAGTCGGAACTCTTCCTTGCTTCGCTGTGCGTCGCGGAGCTGTTTCTGTATCGTTTCATGCTGTGCGAAAAGCTTGTCCGTGAGTGGTGCAAGCTCGGGATAGGGTGCTTTCGCGGGGGTTTCCGCGTCTATCTCATTTATCGGCTTGATGATGCTTTTGGAAACGATGAATGACAGTATTCCCGAAAATATGAGCGCAGCAAGAAACACCGTCACGGCAGGAACAACAAGTGCTTTCAGCATAGCTTCGATGACGTTCTGCTCTGCCGAGATGCGGATAACACTGCCGTTATCAAGGCTCACCGCATAGTATATCGTCTTTGTCATAAATGTGTCGGACTCTCTGACCGAGCTGCCCTCGCCGTTTTCAACTGCCGCCTTTACCTCTTCACGGTCGGCGTGGTTCTCCATTGAGGACGGGTCGGCTTTCGTGTCGAAAATAACATTGCCGTCACTGCCGATGAGCGTGATGCGCCTGTCCTGCTTATCAAAGGTGTAAAGGCAGCCCTCGCCGTATTCTTCGACTGTCGCCGCGATAAAATGCGCTTCTGTGGAAAGCTCGTCCGTCAGTTCGCCCTCGAAAACCTCGGTAAGTATGCCGAAGATAAGACCTATCACAAGCACAAGCACCATACATGAGGCGAGCAGTTCCGTGAGAAATATCTTTTTAGTCATCGGACGCTTCCTCTCCGCCTATTCGGTAGCCGACATTTTTTATCGTCTTGATAAGCGCGCCGTTTTCGCCAAGTTTTACACGGAGCTTTCTTATATGAACATCGAGCGTTCTCGAATCCTCGTAATATTCGCCCCAGATATCGGTCAGAAGCTTCTCGCGCGAAACAACGCTGCCATTTGCTTTCATCAGCGCCGAAAGCAGGCTGTATTCCTTGAATGAGAGTGTAACTTCCTCGCCGTCCGAACGGACGATGTGCTTTTTGTCGTCAAGTGTTATTCCGCCGCTTCGGAGCAATGACTTATCCTCGGCAGGCTCTTTGGACGAACGCCGCAGAAGCGCGCGCACTCTTGCCGAAAGCTCGGTCATTCCGAACGGCTTTGCGAGATAATCGTCCGCACCGCTGTCAAGACCCGTCACCTTGTCGAATTCACTGCTCTTGGCGGTGAGCATTATAACGGGGACGCTGCTGCCGCCGTCACGAAGCTTTTTCAATATGGTAAGTCCGTCCTCTTCGGGGAGCATTATGTCAAGAATGAGAAGCTGCGGCTCGGCTTTTCTGAATTCAGCCCAGAACTCGCTCGGCAGTGCGAAGCCTTTTGCTTCATAGCCGTCCTTTGTCAATGCATAGCACACAAGCTTGCGGATATTGTCATCGTCTTCAAGCAGATAGATCAATTGATTTTCCTCCATATAATCGGGAAAAAGCCGATCGAAATACGGTTTCCGATCAGCGTTTTCTTATAATGTTTACTTAATTTTACCACACTTGACGGCGTATGGCAAGAAAAATATTAACCGAAGCGTCCTCCGATGTAATTTGCCGTACGCTCATCGTTAGGCGATTCAAAGATAGTCTTTGTGTCGCCGTATTCAACAGCTTCGCCGAGCAGGAAGAATGCCGTCTTGTCGGCGATTCGAGCCGCCTGCTGCATATTGTGCGTTACTGTTACGATAGTGTATTTTTCGCGAAGCTCCATTGCAAGCTCTTCGATCTTCAGTGTCGAGATAGGATCGAGCGCGGAAGTCGGCTCGTCCATAAGCAGGACTTCGGGTTCAACTGCGATTGCTCTTGCGATGCAAAGACGCTGCTGCTGACCGCCGCTCATTCCGAGTGCGGATTTTTTCAGTCTGTCCTTACATTCGTCCCAGATAGCCGCGCCTTTGAGCGACTTTTCAACGATCTCGTCAAGCTTTGCCTTCGAACGGATACCGTGTATTCTCGGACCGTAAGCAACGTTGTCATAAATGCTCATCGGGAACGGATTCGGTTTCTGGAACACCATTCCGACACGGCGGCGGAGCTTTGTCACGTCCATATCGCCGTAGATATCCTCGTTTTCGAGTGTGATGTTTCCCTCGATCTTACAGCCGTCAACAAGGTCGTTCATTCGGTTAAGACAGCGGAGAAATGTTGATTTTCCGCAGCCCGAAGGTCCGATAAGTGCGGTGATGCGGTTTCTCGGGAGCTTTATGCTGATATTTTTGAGTGCGTGGTTGTTTCCATACCACAAATTTAAATTTTCAGCGGTAATAATTGAATCATTAGCCATAAATAAACCTCATTATGAGCGCTCAGCGAAGTGCTTCTGCGCATACTTTGCTCCGAAATTGAGCAGCAGTGTGAGTATAAGAAGTATTGCAGCGACAGCGAAAGCTGTATCGAATTCGCCTCGCTCCTTTGCATACATATAAAGCGAAACTGTGAGCGTTGAGCCTGCGTTGCCGCTCGAAGCAGCCTGTGCAAAGCCGTAGATCTCGTTTGCCATACCTGCCGTGAAGAACAGCGCAGCCGATTCGCCCGTAATTCTGCCGACAGCAAGGATAACACCCGTGATGATACCGTCAACGGCGCTCGGAAGTACAACTGTACGGAGCATTCTCCACTTGCCCGAACCGAGTGCGAGCGCACCCTCACGGTAGCTCTGAGGAACAGCTTTAAGGCTTTCCTCCGTAGTTCTCATTATTGTGGGGAGCGTCATAATAACGAGCGTCATAGCGCCTGCGATAAGGCTTGTGCCGAATCCGCAGAACTGAACGAATATCAGCATTCCGACAAGTCCGTAGATTATCGACGGAATACCCGAAAGCGTTTCCGCAGCAAGTCCGATAAGACCCGTCAGCTTCTTGTTTTTCGCATACTCGTTAAGATATACCGCTGCACCGATGCCGAGCGGGATAACGATTATCATTGTGAAGAATATAATATAAAGCGTGTTTAAAATGTTCGGGAGGATTCCTATCTTTCCCGTTAAAAGGCTCGGCTTTTCGGTCAGGAACTGCAATGTTATATGCGGCAGTCCTTTTACAAGCACTACTATTGCAATTGCCGCAGCCAGAACGCACACGATAGCAGCCGATACATATATAGACGCTTTCAGCGCTCCGCTTTTTACTCTGCGGACAGCAGTATTTCTATCATTCATCTTAATTCTTTCCCTTTCGTGTAAGAAGGTTCAGCACAAGATTTATTGCGAGGATAAACACGAACAGCACAAGTGCAACGGAGAAAAGCGCTTCTCTGTGAAGTCCCGAAGAATAGGACATTTCACTCGCAACAGCCGTTGTAAGGAAACGGACGCTTCCGAAAAGCTTAGGCATATTCGGAACGTTGCCCGAAACCATCATTACAGCCATTGCTTCGCCGACCGCTCTGCCTATACCGAGGACAACTGCGGCGGAGATACCGCTCTTTGCAGCAGGGAGAATTACCTTAAAGATAGTTTCGGTCTTGTCTGCGCCGAGTGCGAGCGAACCCTCTGTGTATTCGTGAGGAACTGCTCTTATTGCACTCGCGGAAACGGAGATAACGGACGGAAGTAGCATTACCGCAAGCACGATAACCGCTGCGAAAAGGCAGGCACCGTCAGGAAGTCCGAATGTATTTCTTACCGCAGGAACAACATATATCATTCCGAGAAGTCCATATACGACTGACGGGATACCTGCGAGCATCTCAACTGCGGAGGAGAGGAACGAAGCAAGCTTTTCGCCTGCGAACCGTGTGATGAAAACCGCTGTGAGGATTCCGAGCGGAACGCTTATAACGACCGCTGCTGCCGTTGCATAGAAGGAGGAGAGTATGAACGGGAGAATTCCGTAGGAAGCTTCTGCCGCAGTCGGCTGCCATACCTTTCCGAGGAGGAACTCTTTAAGTCCGATCTCGTGAATGGCAGGAACGCCCGAGCTTACAAGAAATGCTGTTATAACAATTACAAGCGCGATAGAAGCAGAACCGCATATCGTGAAGAATCCCGACATTACCTTGTCCGAAACCTTGGAAAGCGCGCGCAGGACATTGTCTTTCCTGCGTTCCGCTTCACTTTTGCCGCTGACTGAATTTACTATGACCGATCTTTCCATAAAAAGCCTCACTTAGTTTACTTCGTTGTAGGAACTGCACCTGCAGAAGCAATATATTCATCTGCTTCGCTGCTCATGCAGAAATCGTAGAATTTCTGCGCATCATCGGAAAGTGCCTTGCCCTTGACTGTGATGAAGTAGAATGCTCTGCTGATCTTGTAGCTGCCGTCGAGGATAGTATCATTTGTAGGCATTACATTTTCAACGGAAAGTGTCTTTACTGTGTCCTTTACGGAAGCTGTTGAAGCATAGCCGATAGCATTCGGGTTGGAGGAAACTGTCTGGATAACGTCACCTGTCGAGGTAAGCTCCTGAGCATATACGCAGGAATCCTTTGTGCCCGTTACGGATTCAAAGCCGTCACGAGTACCCGAAGCTGCTTCTCTGCCGATGCAGACGATCGGGTTATCATCGCCGCCGAGTTCGGACCAGTTTGTGATCTTGCCTGTGTAGATATCGGCAATATCGGAAACGGAGAGGTTATCGATCTTGTTTTCGTTGTTTACTATAATAGAGATACCGTCATAAGCGACGATCGATGCATCATAGGTCTGTGCTTCATCGTCCTTGAGCGCACGGCTGGAAAGTCCGATATCGCATCTGCCCTCGCCTACTGCGGAGATACCTGCGGAAGAACCCGTTGGGTTGTATGTGATCTTAACGTTCTGGTGCTTTTCGGAATAGCTTTCGCTCAAAATTCCGATGACCTTTTCCATTGATGTAGAACCGTCTGTGGAAACTGTGTGTGAAGTTTCCGTGCTGCCGCAGCCAACGAGAAGTGCTGCGGATAAAACTGCTCCGATAATAGCTGTTGTAGCTGTCTTTTTCATAATAGATACCATACCTTTCAAATTATCATATTTTCCTTTTTGGCACAATGTTATTGTAACTCTTCCAATGTTAATTCCGAAAGCCAATCTATGTTAAGCCTAAGTAAAACAGCGGCTTTTTATTAAAGATATAATGGGAACCTCTAAAAACCTCCCTCACGGCAAATTTTCTACGACTTCGCACATCTTCTTCGTTAGCGAAACTTGAAATACATCAAGTATTTACTTCGTTTCGCTGCCTTGAATATGTGCAAAGTCCCAACGAAAATTTGCTCGTGTTCCGGTTTTTAGAGAACCCCTACAGTAAGTATTTAAGGGTAATATAGATTAAGGAGTAGAGTTTATGGCAAAGATAGCAGTTTTAGGTTTCGGCGTAGTTGGTTCAGGCACAGTTGAACTTTTCTACAAAAACAAGAATAAGATCATCGAAAAGGCAGGAACAGACCTCGATATCAAGTATATTCTCGATATCAGAGATTTCCCCGGAAGTCCTTTTGAGGGAAAATTCACAAAGGATATCAACGATATCCTCAACGATGACGAAGTAACTCTCGTTGCCGAAGTTATGGGCGGCGTAAATCCTGCATTCGATTTCGTAAAGAGCTGTCTTGAAAGAGGCAAGAGCGTTGTTTCCTCGAACAAGGAACTCGTTGCAAAGAAAGGCGCAGAGCTTCTCAAAACAGCAAAGGAGCATAACTGCAACTTCCTCTTTGAAGCTTCCACAGGCGGCGCTATTCCGATAATCCGTCCTCTCCACCAGTGCCTTGCGGCAAACGACATCACAGCCGTTGCCGGTATCCTTAACGGAACAACAAACTTTATCCTTACAAAGATGATAAATGAAAATATGCCTTTTGCGGAGGCACTTTCCACAGCTCAGAAGCTCGGTTATGCCGAAAAAGACCCGACAGCGGACGTTGAGGGTCACGATGCCTGCCGTAAGATCTGTATTCTTTCCTCGCTCGTTTTCGGCAAGCATGTTTATCCCGAATGGGTTCACTGCGAGGGCATTTCGAGCATCACCGCAGAGGACGCAAAGTATGCTGAAAGCTGGGGCGGTGCAGTAAAGCTTATCGGCTCAGTAAAGAGAACAGCCGACGGAAAGATTCTTCCTATCGTTCGCCCTGCATTCGTATGCGGAGCAAATCAGCTTTCAAACGTTAATGATGTTTTCAACGGCATCATGGTTTACGGCGATGCTATCGATCAGGTAATGTTCTACGGCAGGGGCGCAGGCAAGTTCCCGACAGCAAGTGCTATCGTTGCTGACCTTATCGATGCTGCAAAGATGAAAGGCACTTCAATTTCTCAGGTTTGGGAAGACAGCAAGGACAACAGCTTCATCGCTGACTACAAGGAGGACGTTCTTCCGTTCTATGTTCGTGTTCAGGGTGTTTCCAAGGACAAGGCAAAGGAAGTATTCGGCGAAGTTGAGTTCCTCACAAGAGAAAACTGCCCTGCTGATGAGATCGCATTCATCACTCCCGAGATCAAGGAAAAGGATTTCGATGAAAAGCTCACACAGCTTGGCGGAAAGGTTCTCGGAAAGATCAGAGTTCTCAATCTTGAAAGCTAAAAATACCATATAGAATATGTGTAGACTTTAAAAATGTATTGTATAGCAAAGGGGACGCTCTCTCTTGCAGAGCGTCCCCTCTTAAAAAACAGTCCACCGGACTGTTTTTTAATTCACCCCTTGCAGAGCGCCTTCGTGTAGGAGAGTTTCGCCGTCTGCGGACGGCGACCAAGGACTTTGCCCAGTGGACTTCCCTCTGCGAAGTTAGGGTACCGAGCCGCAAACTTACGGTTCGGACAAAAGCTAAAACGACATACCTGCGGGGGTTCCCCGCCTCCGGACACCCACCACCCTTTGAAAAGCGTGGACGTAAACTTTAGTTGAAAAGGAATTGATGAAAATGATAAAGCTCCAAGTACCTGCGACGAGTGCGAACCTCGGTGCAGGATTCGATGCGCTCGGGTTGGCGCTGACATACTATAATTATGTAAATATGGAAGAAGCAGACGGTATCTTCATAAAAAGCCTTGACGGAACTCCCGTGCCCGAGGGCGAAAACAATCTTATTTACGAGTCTGCGAAAACGCTTTTTGAGATATGCGGCAGACCGTTCAAGGGTCTGACCATTGAGCAGGTCAACAATATCCCTATGGCGAGAGGTTTGGGAAGTTCGTCTGCCTGCATAATCGCAGGACTTTTCGGGGCGAACACGCTTATGGGAAATCCGCTTGGCTTGGATGATCTTGTCAATCTTTCGGCGCAGATCGAGGGACACCCCGACAACACCGCTCCTGCGCTTCTTGGCGGCATCGTTACAGCCGTTTTTGACGGCAGGGAAGTTCATTGGGTAAAGCAGGAAGTTTTCACAACGCTGAAATTCGTTGTCGTTATTCCCGATTTTGAACTTAAAACGGAAAAGGCGCGCGCTTGTCTTCCTACCGAGGTCAGCTACAAGGACGCTGTTTTCAATCTCTCCCGTGCTGCGCTGTTCTCGGCTTCGCTCCTCACGGGCAAATATCAGAACCTCCGCACGGCTGTGAACGACAAGCTTCACCAGCCTTACCGTATGGAGCTTATCCCGCACGGACACGATGTTTTTGAAACTGCTTACAGCCTCGGAGCTTATGCTGCATACCTGAGCGGCGCAGGTCCGTCACTTATGGCTATTGTCGATGCTGATAATGAATTTTTCTGCGGAAAGATGAAATTTGCTCTCGAAAAATTAGGACTGAAAAATTGGAAAGTTCACGAATTACATATTGACAATGCAGGTACAAAGCTGTTATAATATAACCAATGAGTTTGAATTGATACACCGAATACTGTGCAAATGTAACAAAAAATCACCGTATTTTTGTAATGCACAGTATTTGTGCGTTTAAATCAGATCTTAATTCTCTTTTTTGGAAGAAACGGGAGAGTTTTTTATGGAAATAGATTATTTTTCCGAAACAAGAAAATATGAAGACCAGCTCGACCTGTACAAAAAATTAAACTGGTATAACCTCCCGGGTTATACGGACGAAGAGATCGAAAAAGCAACGAAAAACAGCTTCTATTCCGTCTATGCTTATGACGGATACACGCTCGTCGGACTTGGCAGAGTTGCATCGGACGGACTTACCGCAGCAGTTATGAGCGGTATATGCGTTCGCCCCGATTACCGCCGCCGCGGGATAGGTGAGGAGATCGTTAAGCGTCTTGTTTATCACTGCCAGTCGGGAAATTATCAGATGAACGTGCAGCTTTTCTGCGAGGACAGTCTTCGTCATTGGTATAAAAAGCAGGGATTCGAGGATTACAACCTCGGAATGAGAAAATGTATGGTCTTTCCCGAAGACCCATGCAAGCTGCGCAAAGGTTTTCACGAAATTTACGGCATTGAGCAGATAACCGATATTTGCAGCGATTTTTACTGGTATAATTTCGACGCTTTCGGCGAGTTCAAATATTCCGAAACGCTCGGAACGGACGGTCAGCTCGTACCGAGCCTGTTTATGACATTTTATTCCGAAGATCCCGTCAAATTCAAGGCGGAGATCGACTTTCTCAACGTCAGCGAGTTCCAGATCGGCTGCAAAGGCGTAACTACACCGCTCAACGCTTTCGATATCGTGAACACGCAGTCACTCGGGTACTCGCGCGATAAGCGTTACAGGATACGTTCGCTGGAAGATGACAATATCAGCTTTTTCTGTGAAAGTTTCCATATTGTGAACGTTATTACTTGATTTTGGAGCAAATTTTCAGATGATTACAGTTACAACTTCTTCGGCTGAGGAAACAATAGCCTTCGCCGAAAAGATCGGAGCAATGCTCAAAGGCGGCGACATCATCGCATACAAGGGCGGTCTTGGCGCAGGAAAGACCACATTTACTCGCGGACTTGCAATTGGAATGGGTCTTCCCGATGAGGTTTCCTCGCCGACTTTTGCGCTTGTCAATGAATACAGAGGAAAGGCGCTTACGCTTTATCATTTCGATATGTATCGGATAATGAACGAAGAAGCGCTGGAAACGACAGGATTTTATGACTATCTTTCGGACGACTGCGTAATTGCGGTGGAATGGTCGGAAAACATTGCCGACTGTCTGCCGAAGAACATTATCACTGTTACGATAGAAAATATCGGCGAAGATACGCGCCGAATAGAAGTCAAAGGGGATGAGCGTTTTGATCATTTTGGGAATTGATACATCGGGAAAGACCGCATCTGTAGCTGTTTGCAGCGAAAATGCCGTTCTTGCACAAACTTCTGTCTTAACACGCCTTACCCACTCGCAGGTCATAATGCCGATCTGCACCGAGGTACTGCGCAACGCAGGCATCGGACTCAAAGAGGTAGACGCAATGGCTGTTTCCAACGGTCCGGGTTCATATACGGGTCTGAGGATAGGCGTTTCCGCTGTCAAGGCAATGAGCTTTGCGCTGAACAAGAAGTGCGTTGGAATTTCGACCCTTGAATCGCTTGCATACAATATGCGCGGCTACAAGGGAGTAGTCTGCACGGTGATGAAGGCTCGCGCAGACCTTATGTACACAGCATTTTTTACTTCGTATAAGGACGTTATAACGAGAATTTTTGACGATACTATCCTGCCCGAAGCGGATATCGTTTCAAGAATAAAGGGTTATCACGGCGAGATAGTTCTTGTCGGCGATGCGGCAGAGGAACTTTACAAGAACAACAACTTTGCCGAAACAGAGAATGTAACGCTTGCACCTCCGCACCTGCGCCTGCAGCTTGCATCGAGTCTTTGCTATGCTTCCTACGAAAAGCAGTTTGGCACGGCAGACGGCTTAAATGCGGAATATCTCCAGCAGACCAAGGCGGAGAAGGACCTTGAACAGAAACACGCTTAAATTTAATGCGTAATGCGTAATTAAGCTTCGCAGATTGATTTGTTAGAGTAAATTAAAACGGTACAGTCACAAAAACGTTTTACGAAATTGTGACTGTACCGTTTTTTGTTGAGAATTTTAATTACGCATTATCCACACGTCTATCTCCGACTGTTCGGGAACTTCAAATATTGTGTTGACCTTGTTCAAAAGTCCCTCATCAACATAAAAGTCCGAGCCGCCGTTTCCCGATTTGACTTTGGCATTACGCTCGGCAATGTTTCTCTGCCAAGCTTCATCGTCAATGTCGATATAGTGCCACTCAAAAGGGATATTTCTTTCCGCAAAATAAGCGGAGATGTCGGCTCTGTCTTTTTTCGTCCAGAATCCCCAGTCGAGGATAACGTTTGCGCCTGCCAAAGCTATTTCGGCGGCTTTCTTTTTAAGGTAATTATTCACACGGGCGGCGAAAACATTGTAGAACTCGCCCTGCTCGTTATTGATAAGGTCAAAAGTGGCTTCGTCTGTTGAGAGTATAACAGCGTTGTATTTTTCTTTGAGCTGCTTTGCATAATATGTTTTTCCGCTGCATATCTTGCCACAGAAAAGGTATATCTTTGACATAGTTCACCTCTGCTAAAAAATGGGCGGATAAATATAATCCGCCCTGTTTTTTACAATTATTTTACGAAGCTTGAATTCCGAATTTACTTGATCTTTCGTGCTTCTGTGTAGAAACGCTTATCCTGCGCGTGACCCATGGAGAAAGTCTTTCTTGGGAGCGCACCGTCCTTGATAACGGTAGGGAAAAGCTCTTCCTTGCCCATATCGGGGAGGAGGAAACCTACTGCGTCATCAGCTTTTGCAAGCTTGCGGATAACGTCTTCGCCGTGGATATAGTCGATCTTGCCGCCGTTTTCCTTTACATAAGCATCGAGGAACTGCTGAAGGCTGCCGACGGTGAGGTTTGAGGTCGGTTTGCCGACATAAAGAGTTTCGTCCTTGCTGCCGTTTACGACAACGAAGGACTGACCGCTGCCGCTTTCGGAAGTTTCAAGTGCAGTTTTGAGTGCGGCAAGAAGCTTTTCAACGTCAACGCCGGTAACGATACGGTGGATAGCTTCAAAGCGGAGCGCATCGCTGTGGAGATTTACTATCTCGGCGAGAGCGTAACGTGCAGGGTGAGCAGACATATCCTTGTCGGGATTTTCACGCTTTAACTGTTCGTAATATTCTTTTGCGGTAGCAAGGGAGTGGTTGCCGTCGCCCATTGCGTAAAGCATAACGGGTTCGTTCTTCAAGCCATACTTTGCGTTGAATTCGTCAGCGTTGCCGAGAGCGTCGAGCGCAGCCGTAACTTCGGCAATGTCATCTTCGCCGAGGAGATAGCCTGCGATGTGACCGCCGCCCTGCATAAGCTCAAAGTCATATACTTTCTTGAGTGTGTCTTTCTTTGCGGAAAGCTTCTCGATAACGGTGCGCTTTGCATCGTCAATGAGTATCATAATGTGCGGAAGTTCGAGCGGTGCGCCGTTTCTGACCTTTATTCTCGGTGGGATACGCTCAACAACAGTAGCCTCGGTCGCACGAACGGAGGACTTGCTGCCCTTGCGATAGTCGTATTCTTCAAGGTCGATCGCACCGACAATGCCTGCTCTAACGCCGTCAGCGGTGGTGCGCTCAACATAGATCATAGCGTTCTTGTACTCGTCGAAAATGTTGTCAGCGAGGTATTTGTCCATATTTTTATGTATGTCCGCAATGCGAGCGTCAACATTGTCGCTTTCGAGATATACTTCGGGGAGAATAAGACGAAGAGTAGAGTGGGCATCACCAACGATCTGCTCGACCTTTTCCCAGTATTCGGGTTCGGAGGTGTACTGATCGCAGGCAACGACCGACCATTTTTCCATTTCAATATTATGCGGAAGAAGAATATCCGCAGCCTTAAAAGCGTTGCTCATAATTTTATCTCCTTAAAAAGAAATTGTTATATATTATTATACAATAAAATTCGCCGATTTTCAATAGGGAAAAGTGATTATCACAGTATTTTGCAGAACAAAATTAATTGCAGAACCGCGAAGCCAAGCAGCCGGTCGAGCTGAGCACAGCTCGCGGGGGCGGGGGGCAGCGCCCTCTTTTTCCTCAAACAAACTGTCCTTGAAGTGAAAATGCACGAACGAAGTGAGTGAATTTTCACTTCAAGGCTGTATGAACGGCGATGAAACACGAATAGAAGAATGTAATTTTGAGGTATGACGGGTCGCTTGGTATCACGTTCATATCCCCTAAGCTGTTCATACTTCGTCTGCAATATTTGCTTGCATAGGATAGTTGTTCCGTACATAAAAAAGCGCAATTCACTATTATGGCTTTACGAAGCTTGATTTCTCATATTTCGTTCTCCATTATCTTTGTGAATTGCGCCTTTAGATTTGTTACTGATTACGCTATTACGACAGAGCTTTTGCTGTTAGGAAAAAGCTGATTAAAGCGAAGCGTTCGTTTTGCCATTTTGAGAAATG
>UQKC01000061.1 GCA_900541495.1 uncultured Ruminococcus sp.
AAAATACAGTAAAAAATCTGCGCCGAAATCCTATATAAACCTGTTAAAAACAGCTACGAGATTATCGGCTTGATTTTTTATAAATTTTAAATGGTGTTTAGTATAAAACCAAATAAAAAACGGCAAACGAAATATAGAAAATGAATTTCGTTTGCCGTTTTTTATTTATAATGATTGAAGTACAGACAATTACGCATTAAATCATTTTTTCTCCGTAAGCGTAATTCCATTCTTTCCGAGTGGGATTTCATGGTCAAGTCCGACGAATTTTCCGTTCTCCTGCCATAAAACTTCCTTGACGAAATTGTACTTTTCCGTGTCCCAAGTTACAAAATCGTCCTTGACAAGTCCGCCCGTGTCGCCCGAGTTTGCGTTAAAGCACCAAAATGTGTGGTTTATCTTGTTTGTCTTGATAAACTTGCGCAGATGCGTCATCCAAGTGAGGTTCGGTTCGGTCATATAACCGCCCCATTCGCCGATGAGAAGCGGCGCGATGCCCTCCTCCTGAATGTAGAACCAGTTATCATGCCAGCAGTCTTTGTAAAGGCTGTTGTAGTTATAACCGCTCTTGAACCAAGGCTGCTGATATACCGCAGGGCCGTAATCGTGCGGCGAGTAGACGAGTTTGTTCTGATATTTGCCGAGGTCGATAGGATTATCCTTTACGCCGCGGAGATTTCCGCCCCACCAGTTGAAGTAATAATCAGCTGAATTTGTCGAGCTGAAATTGCCGTTTTTCTTCGTGTCGATAGGATAGATCTCAATGCCCTCGACCATAACGAGAACGTTCGGATTTTGTTTGAGAACGCTGTTTGCGGCTTTTTCGGCGATATATTTCCAGTTGTCGCTGTCCTTGGAGTTATCCCACTTTGCTCTCGGTGATTCGTTAGGCTTGCCGTGAGGTTCATTTTCAAGGTCAAATGCGATGATCGTATCATCGTTTTTGTAGCGTTTCGCCATCCATGCGAGCGTGTCGAGATAATCCTTCTCGCTTATATCACCGTCCGTCCAAAGTGCTTTCATGTGACCCATTGCATCTGTCTTTGCGCAGTGAATATCTATCATAATTTTAAGTCCGTTCGCACGGCACTGACCTACAACATAGTCGAAAATTTCAAGGCTGTTCATTCCGACGAGGTAGGAATTCGTTGCCTGATTGAAGTTCGCAGTCGGGTAATTTCCGTTCGACCAGTTTTTGATGAGCTCGCTCGATATCGGCACACGGAGCAGATTGAATCCGTGGTCTGCGATAGATGCTATCGAGGTGTTGAGATCACACGCCCACAAGCCGTCAAAAGTGTTCGTACCCGTGTTGTAGCCGAACCAGTTGCAGCCTGTCAGCCATACTCCCTTGCCGTTTTTGTCAACTATCTTGTTGCCCTTTACCGAGAGCCAGTCGTCCGTTGTCGGCTTCGGGACATCCTTTGCAGGAGTTATTGTCGGGTTGTTGTTTCCAACGCCGCTGTTATTGTTGTTTCCACTGTTATTGCTGCCCGTGCCGCTTGCTGTGACAGTTCCGCACTTTAATGTTGCCTTTGAAGCGTCAACAGAGCTTGCGTTTTTAAGTATCATTCCGAAAGTTGCCTCTCCTCCTGCGCTGATGTCGGTGTTGTAGTCAACGGGGGTTACGGTTATTTTTCCGTTTTTCAGCGTAAAATTGCAGTTCCACGACTGGTCAACACTCACATTTTTGCCGACGGAAATAGTCACCGTCCACCCTGAAACGTTTCCGCTGCCGCTGTTTTTCACTGCACCATCGATCTGAACAAAGTCACTCGTTCCGTCATTCCAGCCATTGCCCGTGTTCAGCACAAGAGATATTCCGTTCGCACTGTCATTCTTTTTTGACGAAGTATCGTTTTTTTTCGTACTTGCCGAAGTCTTTGTATCCTCGGACGAAGCTGTTTTTACCGTGCTGTCCGATTTATCCTGCGAGGGATCGCTTTGCGTTTCGGCAGAAACTTTATCCGAAGTATCATCATTTTCAGCATTTTCATCGAAAGAGATCTCAGCTGTCGAAGCGGTCACGACAACAGCCGAAGCATTTTCCGCACTGTCGCCGTAAGGGTCATAATCATCTGCAAATGGGTCATAATCATCGCCGAAAACTCCGCTGTTCACCTCTGTTTCTGCAGCTGACGAAGCAGCAGTTTCGCTTACCGAAGAAACAGCTTCGCTCACATCGGGTTCGGCAGCTTTATTTCCGCAGGCTGAAAAGCTTGAACATATCATAAACAATGAAACCGCAAAAGCTATGTATTTTTTCATTTTTTACCCCTTTCAAAAACATTAGCACATCAATTTATCTAAAAATATTCACACAAAATTAACTCTACTATAATTATACCGTATTTTGTATAAAAGTCAAGGAAATCAGTTGACTTTTGCCGATAAAAGCGGTAAAATATTTGTATTGAAGATTTTTTTGAAAGGAACTTTCCAAATATGATAATTACAGTTGTCGGACTTGGCCTTATCGGCGGTTCGCTTTGCAAAACTATAAAAAAGCACACCAATCACACGGTTTACGGCGTTGATATCGACAAGGAAACAATCGATATGGCGCTCTCACAACACGCGATCGATGTCGAAACGAACGACCTCGGACTTGCCGACATCACCATAGTTTCGCTCTATCCGCTCACAACGATAGATTTTATCAAGGCAAACGCGACGAAGTTCAAGCGCGGAAGCATCGTCATCGACACCTGCGGCATAAAGAAAGCAATCTGTGACGGCGTTACCGATATTCTCGAAGAAAATGACGTTACTTTCATCGGCGTTCACCCAATGGCAGGACGTGAGTTCTCGGGTTTTGAATATTCGCTCGACAACCTTTTCGACACCGCAAGCTTCATCATCACGCCGACCGAGAAAACCCCTCAGCAGAAGATAAATCTTATTGAAGATCTCGCTTATGCTATCAATTTTAAGAAAGTCGTAAAGGCAACTCCGCAGGAACACGATCAGATCATCGCGTTCACGAGCCAGCTCGCGCACGTTGTTTCCAACGCTTACATAAAAAGTCCGACGGGACAGAAACAGCTCGGCTTCAGTGCAGGCAGCTTTCAGGATCTTACCCGAGTTGCAAAGCTCAACGAAGATATGTGGACACCACTTTTTATGCTCAACAAAGATCCGCTCGTTTTCGAGATAAACTACATTATCGACCGTCTGACCGAGTACCGCGATGCGCTCGTTGAGGGCGATAATCAGCGTCTGCACGATCTTCTCCGTGACGGACGAATTCTTAAGGAAGAAAGCAAAAAGCTTTGATTTATTCGCGAAAGGAACTGACATAATATGCATGAAATATGTCTTGCCTCACCTGCTGACAAGGATAAGATACTTGCGCTTTACAGGACAATGCTTTACGGTCCTGCCGACTGGAATGAGAATTACCCGAACGAAGAAACGATAGAATTCGATATGTCGCGAGATGCGCTTTTCGTGATGAAAAATGATTCCGATGAAGTCATCGCCGCTATCTCAATTGACAAAGATGATGAAGTTGATGCTCTTTCCTGCTGGGATAAGTCACTCGCCCCGAGCGGTGAGTTTTCCCGAATTTGTGTCCGTAAGGATATGCAGAACCAAGGAATTGCCCGTCAGATGATACTTCACGTTTTTGATGTGATGAAAAAAGACGGCAAAAAGGGCGCACACATTCTTGTAAAGACGGGTCACGAAACTGCGCTTGCTTTATATGGAAAGCTCGGGTTCAAAATCGTTGGAGAATGTTTTATGTTCGGCAAGGATTTTATTTGTATGGAAGTTAAGCTTTAAAAACGAAGCAACGGCACTGCCAAATAAACAGGCAGTGCCGTTTTCTATTCTTTCACAACCACATAATCAAGGCTGTCACCTGCAATTTTATCAAAAATAAGCAGTTGTTCATCGCTCGCGCCTTTATCATAGATTATGACAAGCGTTTCTTCCGAATACTCCTCTGCCTTGATAAGGATATTCCGCGCGATAAGCTCTATATTCTGCGTTTCTTTACTTATCGGCAATATCATAAGATGAAGAGTGACGCTTTTTTGAGAGCGTTCCGATATCACGCCGAGAATGAACAGCACTGTTGCTCCGATACAAAGAAATAATGCATACAAAAGCTGAATTTTTTCCATAAAAAATCCCCTCCCTATCAAGGAAACGCTGAGAGATCAGCTTTTTCCTTATTATATGATAGGAGGGGAAAATTTGTTATAATTTAGTTGTTTGCGTTCTTCTTTGCTTCGATATCAGCGAGGGCATCCTTTCTTGAAAGGTTGATTCTGCCCTGATTATCGATCTCCATTACCTTAACAACGATCTCGTCACCGATAGAAACAACATCTTCTACCTTTTCAACTCTCTGCTTATCGAGCTTAGAGATATGAACGAGTCCGTCCTTGCCGGGAGCGATCTCAACGAATGCACCGAAGTTCATAAGGCGAACAACTTTGCCCTTGTAGATAGCGCCGACTTCGGGGTCGTTTGCGATAGTGTTTACGATCTGGATAGCCTTCTTAACGCCGTCCATATCAACACCGCTTACGAATACGTTGCCGTCGTCGTTGATGTCGATCTTTACGCCGCAGTCAGCGGAGATCTTCTGAATAACCTTACCGCCCTGACCGATAACTTCTCTGATCTTATCAACAGGAACTTTAGTCTGGAGCATCTTAGGAGCATACTTGCCGACTGTTTCACGAGGCTCGGGGATAGCCTTGAGCATAATTTCATCAAGGATATAATCTCTTGCCTTGTGTGTCTTAGCGAAAGCTTCTTCGATGATAGCAGGTGTAAGACCGTCAACCTTGATATCGACCTGAATTGCTGTGATACCCTTGTGAGTACCGCCAACCTTGAAGTCCATATCGCCGAAGAAGTCTTCAAGACCCTGGATATCTACCATTGTCATAAAGCTGCCGTCATCTCTTGTGATAAGACCGCAGGAAATACCTGCAACGGGTGCTTTGATAGGAACGCCTGCGTCCATAAGTGCGAGTGTAGAACCGCAGATAGAACCCTGCGATGTTGAGCCGTTGGAAGAAAGAACTTCGGAAACAAGGCGCATTGCATACGGGAATTCTTCAACGGAAGGAAGTACGGGAACGAGTGCTCTTTCAGCGAGCGCACCGTGACCGATCTCACGACGACCGGGTCCTCTTGAAGGCTTTGTTTCGCCAACGGAGTAGGACGGGAAGTTGTAGTGGTGCATATAACGCTTGCTGTCTTCTTCATCAAGACCATCGATCTTCTGTGAATCGCTGATAGGTCCGAGTGTTGCAATTGTGAGTACCTGTGTCTGACCTCTTGTGAAAAGTCCCGAACCGTGTACTCTTGGGAGAACGCCTACTTCAGCAGCGAGAGGACGGATCTCGTCGATTCCTCTGCCGTCAACACGCTTGCCCTCATAGAGCCAGTTACGAACGATCTTCTTCTGGAGCTTGTAAATGCACTCGTCGATCATAGCGATCTTGTCGGGATAAGCTTCATCAAACTTAGCGTGGATAGCATCCTTGATAGGATTAAGTCTTTCCTCGCGGATATTCTTATCATCTGTGTCAAGAGCGACCTTAACGTCCTCAGCAGCCATTTCTTCGATAGCGTCAAAGAGGTCGTGGTCAACTTCCATAGACTCGAATTCAAACTTCTTCTTGCCGATCTGAGCCTTGATGTCGTTGATGAAAGCAACGATTTTCTTGATCTCTTCGTGACCTGCAAGGATAGCCTTGAGCATAACATCATCAGGAACTTCGTTTGCGCCTGCTTCGATCATAACGATCTTCTCGGCTGTGCCTGCAACTGTGAGGTTGAGGTCTGTCTTAGCTCTCTGTTCGAGATTAGGGTTAAGAACGATCTCACCGTCAACAAGACCAACGGAGATGCCGCCGATAGGTCCGTTCCAGGGAATATCGGAAATAGAGATAGCAACGGAAGTAGCGATCATTCCGCAGATCTCAGGGGAATAGTCAGGGTCAACAGCGAGAACTGTCATAACAACGGAAACATCGTTTCTCATATCCTTAGGGAAGAGCGGTCTGATAGGTCTGTCAACTACTCTTGAAGTAAGGATAGCCTTATCGGAAGGCTTGCCCTCTCTCTTTGTGAAAGAGCCCGGAATTCTGCCTACGGAGTAAAGGCGCTCCTCATAGTCAACGGAAAGGGGGAAGAAATCTACGCCCTCTCTTGGCTTGGGGCTTGCTGTAACGTTAGCCATAACGACTGTTTCGCCGTATGTTACCCAGCATGAACCGTTGGAAAGCTCACAGGTCTTGCCTGTTTCAACTTTGAGTTCTCTGCCTGCGAATGTTGTTGTGAAGACTCTGTAATTATCAAAAGTCTTGAGTTTGGACATTGCCATTTGAACTGCCTCCTATAAATTAAACTTATTTTTACCGTCAGCAGCTTTAGCAATAAATTCTGCCCATTCACCGAACGGGTACAATTTAATGCTAAACAACTGCTTAACGATTTGATTTTCAATAAAACGCACCAAAGGCAGCGTAAAGGACATAGCCTTTACGAACTGCCTTCGGTAAAAAATTACTTACGGATTCCGAGCTTTTCGATAGTAGCACGGTATCTTGTGATATCCTTCTTCATAAGGTAGTTAAGAAGGTTACGTCTGCGGCCAACCATCTTAAGAAGACCTCTTCTGGAATGGTGGTCGTTTGGATGATCCTTAAGGTGAGCGTTAAGGTCGTTGATTCTCTTGGTGAGGATAGCAACCTGAACTTCAGGTGAACCTGTGTCGTGTTCGCTCTTCTTGTTTGCTTCAATTACAGCAGCTTTTTCTTCTTTGCGCATCATAATAAATACACCTCTTTCAAAAATTTGCCCGTGAACATAGAATACGGCAGGTACAATTCTCCGTCGGAGCGTTACCCGTATTCCAAGTAGACGGAAATACACTGTGCACACATAGCACAGCAAAAAGTATTATACCATATTATTTTTCATTTGTAAAGGGTTTTGACAAATTTTTTCGAGAAAATTTTTACAGCGTCAGGAAATTTTCTTGTTGCCCTTTGATTTTGAGCCGCCCGACTTTTCCTTGGACGAAGCTATAGGAGCTTCCTTTCCGCCCATATCGGTGAAAATAGCTTCCTCTTCGTCAAGCGGTTCGAGGTAAGCATATTCGGGATTGCTCTCTCCCCTTTCCTCATAGTAAGGATCGATGACATACTTCTGGATAAGCGGATAGGAGTTGAACATTATAAGGAATCCGAGGAAGCTTATCGGCCATATCGGAATGATTATCACCGAAAGCGGGTGAAGAACTATCATCACGCCGAGCAAAAGCACAACAAACACCACAACGAGCAGTGTTATCACGTTCTTTTTAAGTCCAACGCAGGTGAGGAAGAACGAATTCTTGATGATATTCGCAAGGCTGAGGTCGGTCGCAACTATCATCGGGAAAATGTAGAAATTCATCATCAGCAGTGTGAGCGCGAAGCTTACCGAGATAACGCAGAGGATAATATAGATGATGCTGCCCGAGTTTTTATACATCGCAGGATATACCTGAAGCGCAGCATAAGCCGAAACCGCAAAAAGTATATCGAGAAGTCCTATCGGTATCGACTGTTTGAGGTTTCTCGAGAAGCCTTTCCAGAAATCGTGGAAAATAAATGCGTTCTTTTCAAGTCGGTAGTTGCGCAGAACTCTTGTCATACCTGCGATCGCAGGACCTATCGTTACAACGGGAATACAGAAAAGCGCCGTCAGCAGATTAAGCTCCAGAAGCTTCCAGAACTTGCGGAAATAAAGCTCAAAAAACTCGAAGAACGGTTTTTTCTTGGGCGCATTTTTCGCAATGCCCGGGCCTGCCTTAGTATAATCGTTTAATCCAAAAAGTGACAAATAAATACAGCTCCTTAATTTTTATATTCCCTGTTAGATTCCTAAAAATCCCGACCAAAGTCCTGCAAAAAAGTAGGTGACAAGGCTGTCTGCAAGCGACAGCACTCCGAGTGACGCAAACAGCACAAGAAATTTCGTTAGATAAAGCTTTACCGTGCCTGCGTCCGACTTGTCCAAGCCGAGCAAACGCTTCGCTGAAAGAAAAGACATCGAAAAGCTTTCCCTCGCCGCGATAAGCACGATAAACGCCGAAAGCACCGCAAACGGCAGTATGAAAACCGTCGAAACGAGCGTACCTTTCAAGCCGTATGCCGCATTCATATCCGCAAGCATAACGCCTATCCCAAGTCCGTGAAAAAACGGAACGAGCAGTTCCGCAGGCATCGACACCGCACCGAAGCCGAGAAGCAGACACGCAAGCATCAGCAGAAACGGTCCCGAAAACGAGTTCACAAGCGTTTCGATGAACGTACACCCTGCACGGTTGCGGAAAAACAGCTCTGCCGACCTGCGCAGGATATCATTCCCGACAGGAACACAGCTTGAAACCGCGCCCGTAAGCTCGCCCAGACAGAACAGCAGCATCAGCAGAACTATGGGAAGTCTGCCGCTTGCCCTTGAGCTTTTCAAGCCGAGCAGAAAAGGCATAACATTTTTTGTCCTTTGCATATACATCTTCCTTTGCTTTTTATTTCAAAGAAAATATATGCGGACAAACCGTGATTTATGACGTTCACGTCACGAGAGGCTTATTTTGAAAGTTCGTAAGCTCTCTTTGTGCAGCTTTCGCAGGCTTTTCCGACAACTTCGGTAAGATTTCCCTTGTAGAATTCATCAAGTCCTGCAAGCGTTGTTCCTCCGGGTGAAGATACCATTTTGATAAGCTCATCAACGGTATAACCCGAGTCGGTGAGCATCTTCGCCGAGCCGATAAGCGACTGTGCGAAAAGGTTCATTGCCGCACCGTCATCGATTCCGACCGACTTTGCATATTCTGTGAAGCCCTTTGCAAAAAGATAGATGAAAGCAGGGCTGCTGCCGTTGATAGCAATGATCTCTTTCATCTTATTTATAGGTACGACTTCGGCAACGCCGCTTGAAGCAAAGATATTCTTCACGAATCCAAACTCTTCATCTGTTGTAGGCTCTGCCTTTGCAAGCGCAGAAGCGCCCTCACCGAGAAGAAGCGGAGTATTCGGCATTACGAGGACAACCCTAGCTTCGGGAATAGTCATTTTCTTGATGTATTCCTCGGAAATTCCTGCCGCAATGGAGATTATGACGGTATCGCCGTTCACGAACGGAGCGATAGCTTCAAGCGCAGCATCGATTCCCTGCGGCTTTACAGCCAAGAGAACATATTTGCATTTTTTTACAACATCTGCTTCATCTGCGCACTTATTCACGCCGATTTTTTCAAGAGTATTAAGCTTCGATGCATCTTTATCATAAGCAAAGATATCAATATTTTTTTCGCCCGAGGACTGCGCAGCGATAACGCCTTTAATAATGGCAGAACCCATATTTCCTGCGCCGATAAAACCTAAATTTGTCAAAATGACCGCAACCTTTCCGATTTATTTATAAAAGATAATCATTTGGCTTACTTATAATTGACATTATACTACAATATGACGAAAATTGCAAGATTTTTTTGTTGCAATTTTTAATTGTCCACTATAAAAATTTTTGTAAACGTTTTTACAGCAAATACTTGAATTATTCAAAATACTATGGTACAATATATACGAAAATATTTCTCGGAAAGGAAAAATTATAATGAAAAATATCAAAAAGCATTTATCGGCAGCCCTCGCTGCTTTGCTCGCAGCAGCAATGCTTGCAGGCTGCGGAAAATCCAATACCGAAGCTAACGCTCCCAAGGTCGATATCGCTGACAATTCAGTTGATTTCGTCAAGAATATGAAGCTTGGCTGGAATCTTGGAAACACACTTGACGCAACGGGCAGCGGAATGTCCTCCGAAACATCATGGGGTCAGCCAAAGGCTACAAAAGAGCTTGTTGACTTCGTAAAGGACTCGGGCTTCACCACGATCAGAATCCCCGTTTCGTGGAGCACTCACGTTGATGAAAACAACAACATCGACGAGGAATGGATGAACCGTGTAAATGAAGTCGTTGACTATGCTATCGATGATGGACTTTACGTTATCCTCAATTCTCATCACGACAACGACAAGTATTACCCTACTTCTGAAAATTATGAAAACGCTTCAAAGTACCTCACAACTATCTGGAAGCAGATCGCAGAGCGTTTTGCAAACTATGACGAACAGCTCGTATTCGAGGGTATGAACGAACCAAGACTTGCAAACACCAACAAGGAGTGGTGGTTCGCCGACAACGATGAGGACGGCATCGATTCTATCGAAACTGTTTCAAAGCTCGATCAGGACTTCGTTGACACGGTAAGAGCCGCAGGCGGTTTCAACGAAACACGTTACCTCATGGTACCGAGCAACAGAGCCGACGCTTGGACAGCAATGCACAAGTCATTCACACTCCCGACTGACCCTGCAAACCGTCTTATCGTTTCCGTTCACGCATATTCTCCTTATGATTTTGCGATGAACGCCACAGGCTACAAGAACTGGGACGGCTCAAAGATCGGCGACCTCAGCTTTATCGACAACCTCAAATCTACATATATAGATAATGGTGTAGGTGTTGTTATCGGCGAATTCGGCGCAATCAACAAGGACAACCTTGAAGACAGAGTCCGCTGGGCAGATGATTACACAAAGAAAGCCGCAGAAGCAGGCATTTCCTGTATATGGTGGGACAACGGCGGAACAAAGGTAGGAACCGAGAACTTCGGTCTTGTTGACAGAATAGGTCAGAAGATATACTACCCCGAAATTCTTGATGCAATGTTAAAGAACTACAGCGAACAGTGATCTTTAGAACCTGTCTTCATAAGAAATGTGTGCGGATTTTCGTGCATAATTTTGTTGCAGACAAGGCAAAAATCCGCAGGCGTGCTGCCGCACGGCAAGGACTTTTAACGCAGTATGCAGCAAAATTTGCCGAAAAGACGTGCGCATATGCTTATGAAGACAGGTTCTTAGCACGGCAAAAGCTTGACAAAAGCCTTTTGCCGTGCTATAATCTTATCTGCGAGTAAGCTATGCGGTTGAACGCCGGAGCGCCTTATCAGCGTTTCGGGGTTAGGAAAGTCCGGGCATCACAGAGCAGGATAGCTGTTAACGGCAGCCGAGGGCGACCTTAGGGAAAGTGCAACAGAGATATACCGCCGAGGGAAACCTCGGTAAGGGTGGAAAGGCGAGGTAAGAGCTCACCAGAGTATAAGTGATTATACTTCTATGTAAACCCTATCCGATGCAACGTCTTTTTGGACCAATACGTTATTGTCTGCTCGGCAGACGTATTGCAACGACGGCTCGAGTGTTTCGGCGACGATTCACCCAGATAGATTTCCGCACACGACAAAACCCGGCTTATCGGCTTAGTCGCAGCTTTTTAAATTCGGAATTCGGAATTCGGAATTCGGAATTATTGGCTTTTTGCCATTAAATAAACAGCACATATCACAGAATGATCAAACAAACTGTGATATGTGCTGTTGTTTTATTCTAAACGATACGTGAAGCAACGTAATTCCGAATTCCGCATTCCGAACTCCGCATTAAACCTTACCCCCACAAACTGTGAAGCTCATTCTGTGAGATAACGCTGACATCGGTCGTGCATACCGTCTTACGAAGCGGAAGGACTTCGGACGGAGTTACCGAAAGCGCATCTATGCCCATTGCGAGGAATATCGGTGCGAGCGAACGGTCAGCTGCAATTTCGCCGCATATTGCCACTTCCTTCTTGTATCGGTGAGCATTGTCGATGACCATTTTTATCATTCGGAAGAGGGAGATATTAACAGGGTCGAAGAACTCGTTCATCATAGCGTTCTCACGATCCATCACCATTGAATACTGCGCAAGGTCATTCGTACCTATGCTGAGGAAGTCCGTTTCCCTTGCAAGCAGGTCGCTGATAATGACCGCTGACGGCGTTTCGACAAGTATTCCCTGCTTTACCTCGCCTATTTTTACGTCCTCTCGGCGAAGTTCGCTGACCGTTTCGTCATTGAACCGCCGTATTCGTCCTGCATCGACGAGCGTTGATACCATTGGATACAGGACGGAAACATTTCCGTAGGCTGCCGCTCGGTATATCGCACGGAGCTGCGTTCTGAAAATATCGGGACGGTTGAGCAGGAAGCGTATTCCTCGGCAGCCGAGTGCAGGATTGTTCTCCTGCGGCAAGCCGTAATAAGTCATTCGTCGGTCTGCGCCGACATCAAGCGCACGGATAACGACTTCCTTTCCCTGCATTTTTTCTGCGGCTGTTTTATATACACTGAAAAGTTCGTCCTCGGTCGGGAAGCTGTCCTTTGAAAGATAGATGAACTCGCTTCGGAGAAGTCCGATACCGCCTGCGTCGTTCTCGATAGCATCGTCGATCTGGGCAAGACTGCCGACATTGGCGTAAATGCTGATCTTTCTTCCGTCTGCGGTGATGTTTTCTCTGCCCTTGTATTCAAGCAGCTGAGTGTATTTCCGATCTTCCTTTTCCTTTTTGCCAAGGACGGAAGCGATGAATTCTTCATCGGGGTCGATATAGATAACGCCGTCATAGCTGTCGATGAGTGCGGTCTTTCCGTTGAGGTCGGGAGTGATGCTTATATCCGTGCCGACTACGGCAGGCATTTTCATTGCACGTGCGAGGATAGCTGTATGCGAACTTGCAGAGCCGCCGACCGTTGCGAAAGCGACAGTATTTCCACCCGAGAAGCGCATTATTTCGCTCGGTGAAAGTTCTTCGGCAAGGATTATCGTGGGTTCATCAGCTTTGATGTCCTCTTCCTTATTGCCGCTGAGGATATCGAGAAGTCGGTTCGTTATGTCATTTATATCCTCGGAACGAGCCTGCATATAAGGATCGTCCATACTTCTGAACATATCGTAAAAGCTTTTGCCCGTTACGGAAACTGCATACTCGGCATTAAAGCCGTTGTTTGTGATAAGATGCTCGATAGAGTCCTGATAGCTGAAATCCTCCATCATCATCGTATGTATCATAAAGATCGCAGCGTCCTCACCGCCGACCTGCGTAAGAGCGATGTTGTACAGCTCTTCAAGCTGTTTTGAAGCTATTTCCCGCGCATCGCAGAAGCGCTTCATCTCGGCTTCGGTATCATCGACAAGGCGGCACTCGACAGGAACGTCCGATCGGACGTAGACCTTTATCTTTCCGACGGTTATTCCTTTAAATACGCATTTGCCTTTATACTCTGTCATAATACCACCTCTTTGATGTTCAGGTACTTTGTATTTTGTATAATGTATAATAAAGTCAAATTTTCTGCTTTACTGTTGTAAACAATTATAGCACTTCACCATAACATTTTCAAGAATCTAAATTCATAAAATATTTATAGTTTTATGTGCAATATGTACAATTTACGAATACGTTTTCGTAGCCATATTAGCTTATTTCACAAATTTCTATACTAGAGCCTGTTGACACTATTTTAGCCACGTGAAGATACACGCGATTTGAACGAAT
>UQKC01000062.1 GCA_900541495.1 uncultured Ruminococcus sp.
GTTTTCGTTACAAACAAACGGAATATATATAATTCCGCATTCCGAATTCCTAATTTTTTTATCTTCCCTCTTGACAAATACCCCAAGGGGGTATATAATAGAATAAACCGAAAGATTAAGGAGATAATTTCGTTATGGATAAAAAATGCTGCAAATGCTCGGAATGTAAAAAAACAAAGGAGCGTTCGCCCGAAGAGTACAAAAAACTTATGAACCGCCTGAACCGCATCGAGGGGCAGGTGAGGGGCATCAAAAAGATGCTCGAGGACAATGCTTACTGCACCGATATTCTCACCCAATCGGCGGCTATCGGTGCGGCGGTGGACGCTTTCAACCGTGAACTGCTCGAAAATCACATAAGCACCTGCGTTGTGAACAACATTCGCGAGGGCAACGATGAAGTCGTCGGCGAACTTATCTCCATAATCAAAAGATTGATGTAAAGGAATGATAAAGAAAATGGAACAGTACAATATCACGGGAATGACCTGCGCCGCCTGCAGCGCGAGGGTCGAAAAGGCTGTTTCGTCGGTCAAAGGCGTTTCGTCCGTTTCGGTAAACCTACTGACGAACTCAATGGGCGTTGAGGGAACGGCTTCACAGGCGGATATCTTCGCCGCTGTTGAAAAAGCAGGCTACGGTATTTCCGCAAAGAACGGAAAGAACCCCAAAAACGAAGCTCCGACCGACAACGGCGAAAAAAAGCTCATTGCGCGCCTTGTTTCATCGCTTATACTGCTTGCGGTGCTGATGTATTTCTCAATGGGTGCGATGATGTGGGGCTGGCCTGTTCCGACCGTGCTTCAGCACAACCACTTTGCCCTTGCGCTCATTCAGCTTTTGCTCACAACGGCTGTAATGGTAATAAATCAGCGCTTTTTCATAAGCGGCTTCAAGGCTTTGTGGCACAGGTCGCCGAATATGGACAGCCTTGTTGCTCTCGGCTCGTCTGCGGCTTACATTTACAGCGTTTATGAAATGTTCGCGATGACGGTTGCGGAAGATCAGATGTCCTACGTCCACAATCTCTATTTTGAATCTGCGGCGATGATACTTGCGCTCATAACGCTCGGAAAAATGCTCGAAGCGCACTCAAAGGGCAAGACAACGGACGCTCTCAAAGGCTTAATGGCGCTTGCTCCTAAGACCGCGACCGTGCTTCGTGACGGTGCAGAGGTTACTATTCCTGCCGAGGACGTTGTCAAGGGCGATATTTTCGTTGTAAAGCCGGGCGAAAGCATACCTGCCGACGGTATTGTCACCGAGGGCGAAAGCGCCGTCAACGAATCGGCTCTCACGGGCGAAAGTATCCCTGCCGATAAAAAGGTCGGCGACAAGGTTTCGGCGGCAACGATAAATCAGTCGGGATTTTTGAAGTGCGAAGCCGTTAATGTCGGCGAGGAAACCGCGCTTTCAAAGATAATCCAAATGGTGAGCGACGCCGCCGCAACGAAAGCGCCTATCGCGAAGATCGCCGACAAGGTTTCGGGCATATTCGTTCCGACCGTTATCGGAATTGCGTTCGTTACATTCATTGTATGGCTTTTGCTCGGACAGACCCCCGGTTACGCTCTCGCAAGAGGGATAACCGTGCTTGTTATAAGCTGTCCGTGTGCGCTCGGACTTGCAACTCCTGTTGCAATCATGGTCGGAAGCGGTGTCGGTGCGAAGAACGGCATACTTTTCAAGACCGCCGCTTCGCTTGAAGAAACGGGCAAAATCCGGAACATCGCCCTCGACAAGACGGGAACTATAACCAAGGGCGAGCCTAAGATAACCGATGTTATCCCCCTCAACGGCACTTCGGAGGAAGAGCTTCTCCGCATTGCCTGCTCACTCGAAAAGAAGAGCGAACACCCTCTCGCCGCCGCTGTTACGGCTTACGGCGAGGAGCGGAACATAGCTTTTGCCGAAACAACGGATTTCCGAATCCTCTCGGGCAACGGACTTGAAGCAACTCTTGACGGAAAGAAAGCCGTCGGCGGAAAAGCTGAGTTTATTATAACACAGTTTGGTCCACCTGACGGCGAAACAGGCGCAAAGTATGAAGCGCTCGCCGAGCAGGGCAAAACGCCGATATTCTTCGCCTATGACGGAAAGCTTGTCGGCATACTTGCCGCCGCCGATGTCATAAAAGAGGACAGCAAAAAGGCTGTCAAGGAACTCAAAAATATGGGTCTTAACGTCGTAATGCTGACGGGCGATAACGAAAAGACTGCCCGTGCAATTGCCGCTCAGGCAGGCATCGACAACGTCATCGCAGGCGTTCTCCCCGACCAGAAAGAAGCCGCAGTAAGGAAGCTTTGCGAAAGCGGCAGAACCGCAATGGTCGGCGACGGCATCAACGATGCACCTGCCCTCACAAGAGCCGATTCGGGCATCGCGATAGGCGCAGGAACGGACATCGCAATAGACGCGGCAGACGTTGTGCTTATGAAGAGCAAACTCGAAGATGTCCCCGCCGCAATTCGCCTCAGCCGAAACACATTGACGAATATCAAGGAGAACCTCTTCTGGGCATTCATCTATAACGGCATCGGAATCCCCGTTGCCGCAGGCGTGTTTATACCGCTCGGACTGACATTGACCCCGATGTTCGCCGCCGCCGCAATGAGCCTTTCAAGCTTCTGCGTCGTAACGAACGCGCTTCGCCTTAACCTCACCAAAATTTACGACCCTAAACACGATAAATCCCGCCATAACAATAACCACGGCGGTAAAAATAAACAGGAGGAAAAAAATATGACTAAAACACTTAAGATCGAAGGAATGATGTGTTCGCACTGCGAGGCAACCGTAAAGAAAGCTCTCGAAGCAGTAGACGGAGTTGTGTCCGCAGAAGCTTCACACGAGAAGAAGAACGCAGTTGTAACACTCTCCAAGGACGTTTCGAACGACGTTTTGAAGAAAGCTGTCGAAGATAAGGAATATACTGTACTGGGCGTGGAATAATGCGTAATGCATAATTTTTGCAAAGCTAAGGAAACGCTGATAATACGTTTCCTTAGTATTAAACTAACAGCACAGAACTTGCCGTAACAGCGAAATCACTATCAAATCCAAAGGCGCAATTCACATCAAAAAGGTAAAACAAAACGTGAGAAATCAGTTTCGTAAACCTAAAAAATGTGAATTGCGCCATTGTGTTTTCCTAAAACAAACTGTCCCTGAAGCGTATCTATGCGAACGAAGTGAACATAGATACGCTTCAACACAGTATGATAAGATAAACATCGGAAGAATAAAATTTTTGTACTTGACAATATTATCTTAATGCAATACAATAATCACAGAAAAGATTATGGAAGTGTAACCATACGTTTCACCAAAAAGAAATCCCCACAGAGTACCGGTCTGTGGGGATTTTTCATCAATATAAAAGCTTTGCAGATACCCATAAAAGTATCTGCAAAGCTTATTTTTATTCAAACTCAATTATCCCAAATCTGCCCTTGGCTTTGAGTATCCTCAATACGCTTGCATCAAGCTGTTCGGAATCGATTCTTCCGTCGGCAAGAGCCGCAAGAACATCATTGTATGCGCTCTCGATATCCGAGGTGCAGAGCATATCGTTTCCTGCATTTACGGCGAGAACATAGGGACTTTCGTCAGCTTCGGCGGCAAAATTCGTTATCGCGTCCATTCCGAGGTCGTCCGTGAGGATTATTCCCTCGAAATTGAGCTCGTCACGGAGCACGGAATGTACCTCCGCGGAGAGCGAAGCAGGAGATTCGCTGTCGAACGCGGAAACAACGTTGTGATTTACCATTACAGCAGGCGCGCCTGCATCGATTCCCGATTGGAACGGGAGAAAATCCGTGTTCTCGAAGCTTGAACGGGAGCGGTCGTCATTCGCACTGCCCGTGTGAGTGTCAACATTCGGTCCGTAGCCGGGGAAATGCTTCAGACAGCTCATAATGCTGCCCTCGGTCATGCCCTCAACTGCGGCGGCAACATATTTTGCGGTGTTTTCGGTGTTTTCGCCGAATGTGCGGTCATAGATATAGTCGCCGTGATTCTCGGTGATATCCGCAACGGGTGCGAGGTTAAAGTTTATTCCGAGCGAAAGCAGAAGCTCCGCTTTTTCGATATTTTCATCACGAACAGCGTCTTCACCGTCACGGGCAAGGACTATCTGCGAAGTGAACGGACTTAAACGGTACTGCGGAAACTTTGAAACGCGCACTACAGTTCCGCCCTCTTCATCGGTCGCGAGGAACGCAGGAATATCAGCGGCAGCTTGTATCTTCGCCGTCTTTTCCGCCATTGTGTCGGGGAATTCGTTCTGAAAATCACTCGCATAGAGCGTATAGCCGCCGAGGTGGTAGGTGCTCATTGTATCGACCGCGCCCTCGGACGGGAATCTTCCCAAGATGATCTGACCGACCTTCTGCTCGTCCGTCATCGAAGCAAGGAGCGCTTCGGCAGATGAGAAATCAAGCACACCGCTCGGTTCTTCGGCATCGTCTGTAATATTGTCCTCGGGGGTGTCCGTTTCATCTGTATTTTCATCGGCGCTTTCGTTTTCCGATACCGCTTCGGACGAAGCTTCGGTAACCTCCGCTTTTGAAATTGTCGTATCTGCGGCAGTTTCCGAATTTGGCTTTGAAATTGTCGCTGTACAGCCGCACAAAGCAAGCGCCGCAATAAATGCAATAAATGTTGATCTGAATTTTTTCATAGTGATCTCTGTCCTTTTGGTTTAATTTGTGCTGAATCCTATTCCGAGGATATCGATGTTCTTATCGGACGAATCTTCGGCAGGTCGGATCTCGATCTCCATATCCTTTGTTTCCTGCCATTTTATTATTTTAAATGCGTAAGGGTCGCCCCAGCCGTCGCTCTGATTCGTGTCTACTACCTTTGCCCTTGCGCCGTTAATATAGACCTCAAATTTGCCCATTGAAGCGTTGTTGTTTCTTCGGCATATTATGAAAAGTCCGTTTGCGTTGACCCTGAACTTCATTGGCTCGTTAGTTGATTTATCGAACGACCAGCCTTTGGTGAAGCCGTCCGCGGACGAAGAATTCGTAAAGCTTCCGAGCGACTCCATTGTGAAATTGCTGTTCGAGCCGTCATAGTCCGCTTCGATAAGAACGGCATTTTCGTAAGGCGCGCCGAATATACTTTCCACAGGGAGAACATATTCGTCCGACTGCACTTTCAGCGACTCGTCAAAGGCGTGTGCGATAAGCTTGCAGAAGAGCGTATGACCGTTCGGGTTCGGGTGAGAGGAATCGTTGTAGTAGTCCTCCCACTTTATCGTGCCGTTGTCGAGAGCCTCGGTGAGAGCGTCAGCGGTGCTTATCATCGGGAGCGAGTAGAATTCGCCGATATTTTTCATATACTCCTGCGCGGAGTGTCCCTCTTTCGTGCGGTTGAGAATAAGCACAACAGCAGGCTCGTTTTCCTGTTCGAGCGCGGTTCTGACGAGGGATTCATAGGATTCCTTATAGTCGGTTTCCATACCGTCATTAACGGCATATTCGACGAAAATTATATCCGCATTGTTGTCGAGAATGTCACGCTTCAGGCGAAGATTTCCGAGAATGGACGGCGTTCCGCTTATGCCCTTGTTGACGTAGTTCACCGTGCCGCTCGGATATCTTTCTTTGAGCAGATCGGTAACTTTGCTTGCGAAGCATTCATCGGGCTGAACGGTATAACCGTAGGTTATAGAGCCGCCGATGAAGCCAAGCGTTATCTCTCCGCCGTTTTCGAGCGTTTTGAGCTTCTCGTTGAGCCTATGCGTATTGCCGACCGAAACGAGCGAAGTCGAAAGCATTTGCTTTTCAGCCTCGGAAAGGCTCGCATCGTCCTCTATCAATGGATAGGAAAAAGTTACGGCTTCGGTTGTCTGAGCGGTTTCTGCGTTTTCTGTCGGCTCTGCGTTATTTGCGCTGTTTCCACAAGCCGAAAAAAGCGAAACGCACATAGCGGCTGCGGCTAAAAAGCTTGTTAATCTGAGTTTGTTCATAATTATTTCTCCCAAGAATATTTAAGATCGACTATAGCGGTAAAAATTCCGCTGTCCGTAATGTCAATATAGCCGTAAGAGGGATTTTTCCCGTCACGTGGCTGTGCACAGCTCCCGGGGTTCATATAATATATCCCGTTCTCATAATGCAGAAAGCGTTCGTGCGTATGCCCGAAGAGGACAATGTTGCAGTCGTTCTGCTTTGCCGCGGCGGTGATATGTTCAAGTCCGCCTTTTACGCCGTAGGAATGACCATGCGCGGCGAAGATCCTTGCACCGTCCACATCGATAACTGTTGAAAGCGGCAGTCTGCTGCAATAATCGCAGTTGCCTGCGACCCTGCGCATATCGATATGCGGATATTCCGCCATAATATAATCGGTCTCATTTTCGCCGTCGCCAAGATGAATGAACATCTGCGCTTTTCCGAGATTGCTGTCAACGATATCACTTACAGCGCCCGTTTTTCCGTGCGAATCGGACATTACAACTATCCTCACAATTTTTCTCCCCTTTGCATACAATAATATAAAAATGCTGAATTCAGCAGCCGAGTTTCAGCATGCTGATTTTCAGCGGCTATTCTATCAGAATAAATTATAACATAAAATATAAGGAAAATAAAGAGCAATCCGTAAATTTATTCTTTTGGGAACCTCTAAAAACCTCCCTCACGGCAAATTTTCTACGACTTTGCACATCTTCTTCGTTAGCGAAACTTGAAATACATTCGGAATGTATTCCGTAGTATTATACTGCGTTTCGCTGCCTTGAAGCTGCGCAAAGTCCCAACGAAAATTTGCGAACAATACAAAGTATTATTTTGTTCAGGTTTTTAGAGAACCCTTTTGTCTTTGGAGGAACTTTTTATGACCGATTTCAACAAGAAAAATATGAACGAACTTCTCGATGTTGTGAGCCGAAAGCTCGGCGTTCCGAAAGATAAGCTTCGTGCCGAACTTGAAGCAGGAAAATTCGACTCCGCACTGAAAAATATGAAGCCTGCCGATGAAGCAATGTTCAACCGCATCATCAGCAACCCGACCGTTCTCGAACAGTTTATGAGCAGTCCGCAGGCAAAGGCGCTCTACAACAAGCTTACGGGCGGAAAATAATACTTATTTTTTCTAAAAGATCAAGACGCGGGAGGTGCTTGCTTTGGACGATATGAGCGAAAAGATCCAATCGCTGCTGTCCGATGAGGAAAGTATGCAGCAGATAAAGGAGCTTGCGGCGATGTTCGGCGGCACTTCCGATACGTCCGAAGCTTCGCCCGAAAGCAAGCCGCCGCAGTCGGACGGCGATATGCCGATAAATCCTGCGGCGCTGATGAGCCTGATGTCGGGACTTTCCAAAAACGACAAGAACTGCGACCTGCTCATCGCATTGAAACCGCTCCTTTCAGAGGACAAACAGCCGCGCGTTGACAAAGCCGTCAAGCTTCTGCGGCTTTATAATATTTATTCGGAGCTTAAAGAGAGCGGTGCGCTCGGGAATCTTTTCTAACGGAGCAAAATGCCTATGGAAAACAGCAATAAAAGCATCACAATGGCGGAAAAACGGGTCGGGGAGATGAATAAGTTGACGCAGGGACTTCTTGAACAAAGCAACCGCTATTTTCAGCAGAGGAATCAGCCGAAGTCTGCGCAGAATCGTCCCTCTGCGCAGGATAAGCAGTTTCAGGACCGCTCGTCTGCACCTCCTCGGCAGAATATGCCGCAGAATGTTCCAAATCGGAACATTCCGATGCAGAATTCTATGCCGAACGCTCAGCTTCAGCGGCAAAATGTTCCGTTTCGGAACAATCCTCCTCGGAATATGCAAATGAACGCCCCGAATCAGCCGCAGAAGCCGCGTTTTGAAGCGGTAGGGAACAGCAGACAAAGGCCTCCTCAGCAGTTCGCTCCGCCGCCAAGCCCCGAGCCGCCTAAGCCGCCGAGCCGTGAGCCGAACAAGCAAGGTTCGCTCCTGCCGATACCGATAGACTCCGATACCGCTCTCATAGCTGCGCTCGCCGCAGTGCTTGTGAAAGAAAAAGCCGATACAAAGCTTATATTGGCATTGCTGTATATATTATTTTAAGAAAACGCTGATAAGCCGATAATACATTTTGCCATTTCTAAGGAAACGCTGATTAATACGTTTTTGCCATTTTTCAAAATGTTTATGTCAAATTGACATTAAAGGCGTAAACTCGTACATTTCTCAAAATGGCAAAACGAACGCTTCGCTTTAATCAGCTTTTTCCTAAAAACGGCAAAACAAACGCTTCACTTTGATCAGCTTTTTCCTAATTTTTTAAAGGAACGTGATATAAATGTCGAAAGCAAAAGAATTTTTCAGCCGAGTTTCTTGTATTCTGACGGGGAAGACGCCCGAACCGAACGACAGCGAGGAGATCCTCGCCGATATCGACGAGATAGTGAGCGAGCTTTCGCACTGCCGCAGGATATTCAATTTAGTCACGGACAGCGACCTCATCGAGGCGGCTATATACGAGGAGCTTGCGCTTCGCTCGCGGTATGCGTATCTGATGAAACGTGCGCGTGCGCAGGGCATAACGGGGAGGACGGTGCTGAAATGAACACGGAAGAGATAGGGAATATCATTTTTTACATAGCGGTCATCGTTTCGGCGATAGCGATGACAGTGCATTATCTTAGAAGCGCCAAGCCTGCAAAAACTGCGTTTTTCGGAATGAGTTCGGGAGCGGCGTTCCTCACTCTGCTTCATTTTTTCGGTGGCTATGTCGGATTTTCCGTGCCGCTGAACTTTTTCACAGCTGTACTGTCGCTGATACTCGGTATCCCCGGAGTGATTATTGTGGCTTTAATGAGCCACTTCGGGGCGGTTTGAGTTAAATTCGGAATTAGGAATGCGGAATTTTGCAAAGTTTATATACAGAAAAACTATCCTTGCAGGTCATATATGCGAACGAAGTGAGTATATATGACCTGCAACGCTGTATGAATTCGGCTGAACATTATCTTTGGCAGACCAATACAACACCTCCGCTCATTTCACACTGACAACCTTTGAGCGTTGGTACAACTGTGAAATATAAATGTAAAATCGCAAATTTCGGTAGGGGCGGATTCTATATCCGCCCGTCAGCAATCCACAAAATTATGGTGATTTTTAATGTATGTTTTCTATTCTGCAACGGTTAATATTTTTATAGATGTTCTTGTTTTCAGCCGTGATTTGTCAGTTGTTCCGTTGTGTGAAAACTTCGCTCACATACGTTCGCTTGTTTTCACGTTCATATCCCATAGCTGTTCATATTGAGTTGGAGCGTAAATACACTCACTTCGTTCGTGTATTTACGCTCCAAGGACAGTTTGTTTTAGGAAAACGGAAAGGCGCAATTCACATTTTATGGCTTTACAAAATTTATTTCTCATATTTCGTTTATCCTTTTTGGTGTGAATTGCGCCTTTTGATTTGTTAGTGATTACGCTATTGAGGCAAAGCGTTATTTGTTAGTTTAGGAAGTTTCGCTCTCTGCGGAGAGCGATGAGGGACGCTGTCCCCTCAACCCCTGCCACCCTTTAAAAAGCGTGGACGTAAACTTTAGTTGGCTTCGCAGCGCCAGACAAATGTAAGCTATGCAAATAATTACGTATTACGAATTACGAATTGAATCCCCGTTATCTTTTTCATCAAAATAAATTGCCGATGTACTGTATTCGTCTTTGCCTATTTTGTCGCGCATCTCTTCAAGCTGTTTATCCGAAACGGTTATGTTTTTCTCCATTCGACGGTTCATATTCGCTATGCTGAATACTATCAGCACTGCGCCCGTTGCTATGAGCATATCGCCCGTATCAAGTCCGAACCTTGCTTTATTCAGCCACATTACTGCCAGCATCACTATCATCAGTGCCATTAACGCTGTGAGCATCGGGTTTCGTCTTTTTTTCGGTTTATATCGTTCCTGCCTGAGTTTCAATGCGCATCGTCCTTTATTTCTTCAAAAGCTTTTTGTTGGTCTTGTTTTCGGAAGAGAACGACATTGTGAAAAGCTTATCGCTCGTGAACATTCTTACCGCAAGGAACATACAAACGGCAAAGAACACGATCTGGTATGCCAGTCCTCCCCAATACATTATCATATCACCCGACATAAGATTTGTCAAGGCTATATAGCTGTGCGTGAACGGGATAAGGAACATTATTACCTTTGCGGCAACAGGCATTTCGCCGAAGTCCATAAACATCGTTACGAAGAACGGTATCATTACCGCGATCATTATCGGCATTACAAGCGTCTGAACAGACTTTACGTCCGTTGCCGTTGCGCCGAGGATAAGCGATATTGAAAGACCTATTGCAAGCGTGAGGAACAGCTGCAAGCCGAAGAGGAGGATATCCACGCCGCTGAGCGAGAAGCCAAGCTGTGAGATAGCGTCAGCCGTTGAAAGCACGTCTGTTAAAGCTCCTGCATCGGGAACACTCGTCATTCCTGCAAGGTCGGATATGTTTGCCTCGCCGTTTGTTGCACCGCTCATTGCGCCGCCCATAATGCTTACCATATAGACGCCGAAGCCGACTATCATAAATACTGCGTTGAGAAGTGCGGAGATTATTGCCGCTACCATTTTTGCCGTTAAAACTGTCATTCTTGAAACAGGTGTCGAAAGGAGAGTTTCAAGCGTTTTGTCGATCTTTTCTGTCGAAATAGCTGTCATTATCATCTGTGAAGCGAGAAGAAGCAGGAAGAAAATTGCGAACGGAGCTATCATCGATTCCATCATAACGATAGAGGAAACAGCCGCCGCGGAAATTTCAACGCTCTTGCCGTTTGCCGCCGAGAACTCGACTGTATTGGCAGGGGAGGTGATGAGCGCAATATCTTCTGCAGTAAGTCCATAGATGCTCTCCATTGCCTCGTCAGCGGAGTGATCAACGATAGTGCTTACCGCGTCGCTCGACGAGATAGAGGACATTGCCGCGCTGAATCCGAGCGAAACCTTGCTCGCGAAGATAAGCTGACCCGGTTTCTTTTCATTCACAATAGTATCGCCGTAACCCTCGGGGATAATTACGACATATTTAAGGTCAAGTCTTTCAAGTTCGTCATAATAATTGTCACTCTGAATGTCAACAATGTTAAGCTCTGTCGTTTTGTCAGCTTTGATGCGTTCAATAACGTTTTTCGTAAAGTCGGAGTCGTCCTTGATGCAGATGTTGAGCGTTGAAGTGTCGAAACCCTCTTCCATGGAATGACCCATTATCTGACCCATAAAAACGAAAAGCACAAGCACAAAGACCATACTAATGACAGCCTGCTTCGTGATAAGCTCACCAAGCTCTTTTTTAAGAAGATTACCGAACTTCATGTTCAAGCACCACCCTTTCAAAAACTTCTTCAAGGTTCACGGCGTTATAACGCTCCTTAAGCTCGGGAACTGTGCCCGTTATCATAAGCTTGCCGTTCGTCATAATTCCCACACGGTCGGAGAGGTACTCGATCTCGAGCATATTATGTGAAGAAAGCAGGAACGCCATATTCTTTTCCTTTGCAAGCTTTTTGATAGTGTTTCGTATCTCGAGCGCATTGATAACGTCAAGTCCCGAAGTAGCTTCGTCCATTATCGCAAGCTTAGGCTCGGTCATAACGGCTCTCGAAAGCAGAAGCTTTCTTATCATACCTCTTGAATAGCCGCCGATCTTGTCGTCAAGTCGCTCACCCAAGCCGCAAATCTGCTCAGCAGTGCGAACATAGCGCTCGATAGTCATTTTATCGGCGGTGAAAAGTCCTGCCATAAAATAAAGATACTTTCGACCTGTCATAGTCTTGTAAGCGCCTGCTTCGTCGGGGAGATATGTAATGTTCTCGCGAACCTTGTCAGGCTCTTTGACGATGCTGTGACCTGCAACGAGCGCATCGCCCGAAGTCGCCTCGATAAGTGTTGATATCATTCGTATAGTAGTGGTCTTTCCTGCACCGTTAGGGCCGATAAGAGCAAAAATCTCGCCCTCTTCAACATCGAACGAAACTTTGTCAGCCGAAAAAACGTCCCTTTTGGGATATTTCTTGGAAAGCTCACGGACTTCCAGAACCTTTGCCATAATGTTTCCTCCTGTCAAGTGTATTATCTGATTAGTACAATAATACTATATCACCGTTAAAACGGTTTGTCAAGGGTTTTTGGGAATTTTTTTAAGAAAGTGTGATTGAAGAGGGAAATACCTTTTTATTGACAGCTACAGAAAAAATGTATATAATGATGATGCTGTTTCAACCCGAGTAATGTACGCATTGCTCGGGTTGTTTTTTATAAAAAATTTATTTTTTAAAACAGTCTCATTGCATCGCCATAAAAACAGTGTTATAATTAGAAAAACACATTGGAGGTTAAAAATGGCAGGCGAAGAAAGGAAAGATTTTAATGCAATGTTACACGACAGCAAGGATATGCCGAAATTCAAGATCATCACCGATGATGCAAGCATTGAAAAATATGGCGGAAACAGAATGTATTTTGCTCCGCCTATCGACTATGATACAATTATGAGAAAAGTTCCGTTCGGCAAAGTCATCACGGTAGGGGAAATAAGGGAATATTTCGCCGGAAAATCGGGTGCGGACTTTACAGAGCCTATCACAGCAGGAATCTTTGTGTCTATCGCAGCGTGGGCGAGCTATCAGCGCACCGAGGACAAAACGCCATATTGGCGCACTCTCAAAGCCAACGGCGAGCTGAACGAGAAATATCCCGAGGGTATTGAAAAGCAGAAAGAACTGCTTGAAAAAGAGGGTCACACCATTATCCAAAAAGGCAGGAAGAATATCCGTTATTATGTCAAGGACTATGAAAATGTTCTTTTTATTCCGGATGAAACTATATAATATTTTCTGCAAACTCGGGCGGATATAGAATCCGCCCCTACAATTGACACTTTCCATATAAAACAAAAGTCGGCGAAACATTCACCGACCAAATTCAAAATATAAAAAGAAAACGCCGGGACTATTGTCCTGACGCTTTATGATGTGGAGCGGATCACGTGGCTCAAACTCGCCATTTCGTCAGAAATTTCTCCACGCTTGGCAAGGCGGCACTCTGCCGGTAGGAGTAAATTCGAGTACACCGATTCGTATTGATAAAAAAAGAAAACGCCAGGACTATTGCCCTGACGCTTTTAATGTGGAGCGGATTACGAGGCTCGAACTCGCCATTTCGTCAGAAATTTCTCCACGCTTGGCAAGGCGGCACTCTGCCGG
>UQKC01000063.1 GCA_900541495.1 uncultured Ruminococcus sp.
GCGCAAAGTCGTAGAAAATTTGCCGTGAGGGAGGTTTTTAGAGGTTCCCTTTTATCAAAAAAGCAGAATGACGGAGCTGACCGAAAATTCTGCTTTCATCTTTCGCTGTAAATTTTACTTCGTAAATCAAAGTGCTACTTTTCTCACCGATGTTCCGGGGAAAGACTTCTTTTCGATATCCGCGCCGAGCTTGCGGAGCTTTTCTTCAAAGCACTCATATCCGCGCTCGATATGGTAGATATCTTCGATCTCGGTGACGCCCTTTGCCGCAAGTCCTGCGATGACGAGCGCCGCACCTGCTCTGAGGTCGGGTGCTGTAACGGGTGCGCCCATAAGCGAACCAACACCCTCGATAACAGCAACTTTTCCGTCAACGGAGATGTTCGCGCCCATTCGGCGAAGCTCATCAACATAACGGAAACGGTTGTCGAAGATGCCCTCCGTTACGATGCTCGTTCCCTCTGCAAGGCAAAGGAGAGTCGATATCTGCGGCTGCATATCGGTTGGGAAGCCTGGGTGAGGCATTGTCTTTATGCTCGTTTTAACGAGAGGACCGTCCACGGAAATTCTGACAGCGTCGTCGAATTCCTCAACGGTAACGCCTATCTTTTCAAGCTTTGCCGTGATGCTTTCAAGGTGCTTCGGGATAACGTTCTTTACAAGAACGTTGCCCTTTGTTGCGGCAGCGGCTATCATAAATGTGCCTGCTTCTATCTGGTCGGGGATAATTGCGTAAGTTGCGCCTTTGAGCTTCTTCACGCCGCGTATCTTGATAACGTCCGTGCCCGCGCCCATAATATCCGCGCCCATTGAATTGAGGAAATTGGCAAGGTCAACGATATGCGGTTCTTTTGCCGCATTTTCGATAACGGTCATACCCGTTGCTTTTACAGCGGCGAGCATTGTATTTATCGTTGCGCCGACAGTTACCATATCGAAATATATCTGCGAGCCGATAAGGTTTTCTGCCTGAATATCGATCATGCCGTGGTCAAGTGCGCACTCTGCACCGAGAGCTGTAAAAGCTTTAAGGTGCTGGTCAATAGGACGGTCGCCGAGGTAGCAGCCGCCCGGCATAGCAACTCTTGCGCGCTTGAATTTGCCGAGGAGCGTTCCGAGAAAATAATAGGACGCTCTCATATGCTTTGCCATTTCATAAGGAACGATAGGCTCTGTGATGCCCGTTGCATCGATCCTTACGGTATTTTTATCAAGGAATTTAACGTCTGCGCCCATTTCAATAAGTATGCGCAGGCTGATTGAAACATCGCTTATCTGCGGAACATTTTCGAGTACACAAGCCTCGTCCGAAAGAATAACAGCAGGGATGATCGCAACGGCAGCGTTCTTCGCGCCGCTTATCTCAACCTCTCCGTTAAGAGTCCTGCCGCCCTTTATAACAAACTTCTCCAAGTTTTTTCTCTCCCATTTTTACCGAATATATAAAACCGAGCAAAATGCCCGTGAAGATCACTGTATAAATATGTATAGGCGAACTTTCTTCAAGAAACTACACGCCAATATTTATTATAACACAAACGGCAGAAAATTAAAAGCTTTTTTTCATATTTTTTATAACAGAATTTTAGTCCGTTCTGCTGATATAAATGTTAATATCCGCCAAAATGAGTTTTGAAAAAGATGAAAAATGTTATCTTCTGACAGTTTTTCTTTCACGCTTAACGCCGTACATATTTTTGTCGGCGGATTTTATCATATCTTCCATAGTAAGAACGTTTCCGCAGGGAACGGTCGTATAGCCGCAGCTGCAGCCTACCTTGTAAGGAAGCCCCGACATCTCGTTGTATGTTTCGAGATATTTGTCGACATCAGCAATGCACTGCGCAGCTTCATCGGCGCTTGCGCTGCAGAAAACGGCGCAGAATTCATCTCCGCCCGTTCGTGCGCAGACAGCGCCTTTCGGCATCGAATTTTTTATCGCTCTCGCTGTGACGATGATGGCATTGTCGCCGCCCTCGTGACCGTAAGTGTCATTTATCGGCTTCAGACCGTCAACATCGGCACAGACGACCGTGATAAATCCGCTTTTGCTGTTAAGTATTTCGGGAGCAAATTCATTCAGCCCGCGACGGTTGCATATTCCCGTCAGCGGATCGGTCATATTTATATTTCGGAGCTCATCAGCAATGATCTGAAGCTCCTTATTCATATAGAATGTTCCTGCGTTGTTTGAAATATTCATTGTCCAGGTGAGGAAAAGTTCGCCGCTGCCCTCGACTTTCATCGGACGGAATGCGAAATATCCGAGGAAGCAGTTTCGGAAATAAAATGGCACGAATGCCATAAATACAGCTTCTTCCCTGCCGAAAAGCTTATTCGGGATAAGCTCCTTTACGGGAAAGACAGTTCCCGTCGGAACATCGTGACCAAACGTGAGCATCGAAACGGCTTTTTCGCCAAGTCCGGCATAAACCGAACTGTGGCGGAATTTTATCCTGCCTTTTTCAACGTCCTCGCAGACGCATACATAGAGTTCGAGCAAGCCGAAAAATGCAGCGATGTTCTTGGTGCTTGCGAAAAGCTCCTCCGAGGTTTCAGCTTCGGAAATTTTCGTGTTCATTTCGACAACGCGGTAATCAAATTCATGTGTATGGTCGCGTTCATCGTAAAATTTATTGTAGAAAGTATTGTCGTCCTCTTTGACCTTGCAGCCGCAGGATTCGTTTATCACAAATTCGGCTTCGACCTCGGTCACCTGCGGAACTTTTTCCCCGTTCCATACCTTTTCAAGTATAGAAACAGCTTCAATTCCTGCAGGAAGAAACGCACGGCGGACGCTCGTCAGGGTCGGTCTGTATCTTTCGCAGTCAGCAACTCCGTCAAAGCCCGTAACGGCAATATCTTCGGGTATGCGCAGTCCCCTCGACTTTATTTCGTCCATGCAGAAGAAAGCCATTGTGTCGCTCGCACAGACGATAGCTTCGGGAATATCACCCGAGTCGAGAAATTCGGCTGTACACTCCTGCGCTTTCTTCCAGAAGCAGCCGTAAGCGACCCTTTTTTCATCAAAAGGTATGCCGTGGTCTTCGAGTGCTTTTTTATATGCGGCAAGGCGCTCCTCGGTCTGAAAATTACCCTCAAAGCCGCCGATAAAGTTTATCTTTTTAAGTCCGTGTTCTTCTATAAGATGCGTTACGACAAGCTCCATAGCGGCCCTGTCGCTGAGTAAAACATTGTAGTCAAGGAGATTTTCGGGGTCGTTCACATTGACGATCGGAACGTTATGTTCCTTTGCTCTTTCGGCGATATTATGCGTGACATCATCGTTTATCATCGAATCGCCGAGAATGATTATGCCGTCTATAACATCATAATTTATGAGGTTGTATATCTCGATCTCGCCGCGCATAATATTTTCGGGCATAACTCTGTCCGAACCGAGTTCGGGTCTTGTCATAAGGTTCGAGAAAACGAGCAGATCGATATCATCGGCAGCACATTTTTCGCGGATGCCCTCAACGACTCTGCTCTCATATTCCCAGTTATAGCTTGTGACGCAGACTGCAACCGCCTTTCTTTCTTTCATAAAACCGCCTCCGAAATTCATAAGATATCCGCCCCAAAGACGCAGAAATCTATTATTGATTTATTATATTATATCATAACATTACCTTTAAATCAATAAATTTTGTTCAACTTTTACCTTTTTGATATATTTTCTTAATGCTTCTTGATTCTTCGTCAGGCGTTATGCTCGGCTCTTGTGCCGAAGTTGGCGCAGTATGATTTACAGAAATGTCACTTTGCTCAAAATGAACGGCACTTTCCGTTTCCGCCGGGGAAATTTCAGCATTTTCCTCGGGGAAATAATCATTCTGCGCAGGCGTTTCATCAACGCTTTCCGCCGTTGAAGCCGACCTTGCGAACAGATTCATCACCGACAAATGCGACGGCAATTCAACAGGAACGGCAAACTTTATGAACACGATCGCCCACATAATTATGAACGGCTTTATGCCCGTTCTGTTCCCGAAAAGCTTTCTTATCACTATTGCCGCAATGCCTAAAAGTGCAGAAGTTATTGCAACGGATAACATCGTCATCCCCCCCCGATCGTTCTCTTCAATGCTGTCATTTATAAGCTTCCTCAACTCTTCAAGCTCCTCCGAGGAAAGCTGTTTTTCCTTAATAAATCCCGAAACGAGAAGCTTTGCCGAACCGTTGTAGAGCCTTTCGAGAAGTCCCGCCGTTTCGCTCGTCCTTACATCGTCCTTGTTGATAAGCGCTCTGCACACATAATCGGGTTCACTGCGCTCAACAGCACCCTTTTTGATAAGACGGTCGATAAGGGTGTAATACTAAACACCAATAAAATACAGGAAAAAATCTGCGCCGAAATCCAATATATTTGAGATTGTCGGCTTGATTTTTTCCAAATTTTAAATGGTGTTTAGTATAAACGGTAGTTTTTCCCAGCCCTTTTTCTCCGCAAGACGGTGCGAAATTTCCAGCGCGGTAACTTCCCCCTCGTCCCAGATGATGTTCATGATCTCAAAATCGTTATCGCTCAGTTTCATAGTTTTCTCCCTATTACACAAGTGTATAATATTCCTTTGAATATCATTATACAGCTGTATAACAGATTTATCAACAGACAAGTGTAGAATATTTAATATTTTCACAAAAGCTCTCAAAGATCATTGACATTCCGCACATATTTCTATATAATAAAAAATATCAAAAAATCCCTGCCAGAAGGAGAACAAAAAAATGAGCGAATTTCCTCAGAAACTAAAGGGCGAGCCACTTCAGAAGCTTTACAGCAAGGTTTTGGAAACGCTGTCGGAAGAACAGATCGGATATTACAAAAAACTGTTTTATGCATTTGCAAATCTATACGGTATAATCCCCATAAGAAAAATATATGAGATACTCACCGATAACTACGGTATGGAAATATCTGAAAAATCGTTCCTTGACCTCTGCGAATATTTCCGCTATGAACAGAAGAGCTATTTCTATATTTTCGGCAAGGAAGAATACTATCAGGAGGACACCTCTCCCGCCTCCGAACCGATGGACAGGCTTCTCGCATTTGATCCATTCGTCGAATTTGACGATGCTTATGAACTGGTGCTGTCACTGAAAGAGGGCAAGCCCTGGTATGTTCCTCCTATAGAAGAGTTTGAAAAATACGAAGATGAATTATATATTGAAAAAACCAAGGCTTTTGATTCTGTCATCGGTTTTCTGAAAGACGAATTCAAGCTTGACTTCATAGAATCCGAGAGCAAAATTTACGATGCATTTTTTACACTCAAGCTTGAAGATCATAATTTTGACAATTTTCTCGATGAGCTTCAGCTAGTCGGTCTGGATCTCACCTTTGAAAGGGTGCAGAAGCTTGCGCCTTATTATACGGAGCTGAACAATAATACACGAATGCAGGCAAATAACGGCTATACCCCTGCCGAAACGGAAAAGCTCCGTGAAGAATTCGGATTTTCGAGCGATTCGCTTTATATTTCCGAGCTTCACATCAGCGTTTCGCACGAGCGTGAACGATACCAACAGATGGATAACCAGATCAATAATTTCAGAAAAATGAGGGGCATGTTAAGCCAAGGTTCTCTTGCAAACGGCCTTCTCCAAAAACCGCAAAAACCGGGCAGAAACGATCCCTGCCCATGCGGAAGCGGAAAAAAATACAAAAAATGCTGTGGAAGATCGAAAAAGGATTAAATTGCAGACAGCTGAGGACATTTTCGCCCTCGGCTGTTTTTTATGCGTATGACAGAACTGTTCCGTTCATATTGAATGAAGTCTTCCAATACTTTTATACTAATGGGGTTCTCTAAAAACCGAAACAAAATAATACTTTGTATTATTCGCAAATTTTCGTTGGGACTTTGCGCAGCTTCAAGGCAGCGAAACGCAGTATAATACTACGGAATACATTCCGAATGTATTTCAAGTTTCGCTAACGCAGAAGATGCGCAAAGTCGTAGAAAATTTGCCGTGAGGGAGGTTTTTAGAGGTTCCCTTATATTTTTTAATTGGTGTTTAGCATAAATCAATATGTTCCTGCCAAGTTTCAAGCAAGTTTGCCAACAACAGTTGTTATTTTTGATCTGTTGATACCATTCCAAAACAAAACGCGGATAATTCATTAAAACGTCCCATTATTTTTGTTCCGACCTGTAAAGCAAAATTACCATATACAGCAAACAGACATTGACAAATAATGGAATTATGATATGATAATAAAAATCCTATTTAACAGAAAAAGGGTGGTCAAATGGAATCAAACATATTCAACGTGCTGAACAAAAAATATAGGGAATTTAAATCAAATCTAAAGGGAGGCATCGGTGAATTTGCAGCCGCTCTTGCCTTAAAATATTGATGTGGAATGTAAAAATTACAGCGGCTGGATATTCGGGAGTGAAAACAACAAATGTGGACGCAAACGTATGCAAACGGACAGAAATATCAGTTTTTTAACCCAATGACACAAAATAAGTATCATATAAACGCATTGTCAAAGTATTTAGAAGTTCCTGATGAATATTTTGTTTCATATATTGTGTTCGGTGAACAGTGCGAACTGAAAAAAGTGCCGCAAAATACAGACAGAACTGCGATAATGGATCTGCATACTCTTCCGAAGAAAACGGAGCTTGATCTGCACAACAGACCATATATGTTTTCGGATAGTGTTGTAGATATGTTCAGCAGCAGGATAAGCGAACTGACAGACCGAACGGGTCAGAAAAAGCGGAATCATATCGAACAAGTCAAAAAGGCTCACCCTGACACGTCAAATACCCAAAAATCTACCGACATCGATCCGGGAAGACTGTTCGTATCATATTTTTTCAGATTTTGAGAAATATGCGGATATGCAAATGCTTATAAGGCTTGCTATTATAATATCATTTCTCTGCCTAAAAACCGCTTTCAGTGATCCGTCAAAAAACAACATCGGCTGATGAATAACCGCTTCTGCACGGATAAACACAGAAAAATCTCCGATACTATATTATACCGAAAAAATCCCCCTCCAAATTCTCATTTTAAATCAAAAATTTCTGCAAAAATTACCGCTTATATTTTTTTCATCGAAGATAATACTATTACTGCAAACCCCCAAAAACAAAAAGCGAACAGACCTTTCTTTTATCCCATATAAAAAGCTCTCCGCTCGGACATTCTCCGCGGCGCACAGCTTTTTAAACGGAAAAAGAAGCTGTGCGCCGAAAAATTAAGGAGATTAAAACAATGAAAGACACAATGACACAGCAGGGCAGAGAAACCCTCGAAAAGTTTAAGATGGAAGCAGCAAACGAAGTAGGCGTAAGCCTCCGCAACGGCTACAACGGCGATCTCACTTCCCGTGAAGCAGGCTCTATCGGCGGTCAGATGGTCAAGAAGATGATCGACGCTTACAAGACAGGAATGAAGTCATAACCTATGACTGTCCTAACCTGCTCTGACTGAAAAACCATAAAAACGCAGCCGCCCCATATTCGGGACGGCTGCGTTCCTTTTTTTATTTCTTCTCCGATTTTTTCTCTTCAATCTTCTCTCTGACCTTTTCGTTCAGTTTTGCAAGCTTCTCATTTTCGGAAAGCTTTTCAAAATATGTACGGAGATGTTCGGAAAGTGGGGTCTGCGAAGCGAGCGCAAGCATAAAGTTGTATTTTTCCTTTCGCTCCTTTGCCGAACGGCGAATGTGGAGCTTGAGCTCTTCAAGCTTGATGACGATCTCGTTTTCCTCGGAGAATTCCTTGATCTTCGCCACGAGATTGAACGAATAGCAAACATCGATGATGAAAACTCCGTAAAAAAATCCGATGCAGAACGAGAACAGCAGATTCCGTGAGAACCACTCCAGCGCTGACAGTATATGTGGGTGGATAAAGAAATAATAAGCCGCTCCGAGCACCGCCCAGAAGAACGAAAACAGCGGACAGATTATGCCCTTGTAGTTTCCCCACCGCGTCGAATAATCCCAAAGCTTTATTCGCATACGCACGATGAAAATTTCACCTGCAATATACTCTATCACCGTCATTGCGACCGACATCACAAGGATAAGCACTATCTTCCGCACGACGGGCGACTCGATGTGTATGTATTTTTCCGCGCTTGCCATAAGGTAAAGCGCCGTCAGCCCGAAGCCGTAAAGCGGAAGATACGGACCTGTCAGGAAGCCGGGGTTTATCCAGACGTGTTCCTTATTCGTCGGAGCGAACCGTCGGTAAATAACTTCTATTCCCCAGCCGATAATGCACCCCGAGGCAAAGATAAATGCTATTATTACGAAATGATAGAAAAATTTCATTTTGTTTTTCACCCTTAATAAAGTTATTATTGTAATTATAACTTTAAACGGGCAAAAAATCAAGCTTTTTGGGGCAAGTCATTCCTTGTTTGCCTCAATTGTTTCTATTCTTTTCTTGTAAACTTGTATGAACATAAAAATTGAAACTATCGCCGTCATAACTTCCGCTATCGAGAAGATGAACCACATCAGAAATGTCTTTTCGTGCGAAGCTTTTGCTGTCTGAGCAAACCATATTGCAAACGGGAATATGAACAAAGCCTGCCTGCACACGGAAATTATCAATGACTGTATCCCGCCGCCAATAGCTTGGAAAATACCCTGAAATGCAATGTTTATCCCTGCGAATACGAAGCTGAAAGAGATTATACTCATCGCGCTTATGCAAAGCTCACTCGTTTCGCCTGCAAGTCCGAACATAGCCGTGAAAGGAACAGCCAGCGCTTCGATAAGCACGAATCCGAACAGCATTATCACTGCCGTATAGATATGTCCGTACTTAACGCAGTCCTTTATCCTGCCATTGTCCCCCATTCCGAAGCTGAACGCTGTTATCGGCATTATCGCATCACGCATACCGAACGCCGCAAAGAGCAGGAACTGCTGTATCTTATAAAAAAGTCCGTAAGCCGTTACTGCATTTTCGCCGATTCCGCCAAGAATTACGTTCAAACCGTAGGTCATTACCGAAATGAGCGCCTGTGAGATTATAGCAGGCAGTCCGACCGCATATATCTGAAAAATAGTTTTTCGCGACGGCACAAAATAACGAAGCTTGTTTGAAAACGCTTTGTTCACTTTTATATGAAATATCAGCGCCAGTACAAACGACACTATCTGTCCGATAACGGTCGCATAAGCCGCACCTTTTACGCCCATTTCGGGAAATACTCCAAGACCGTAGATCAATATCGGGTCGAGAATGATGTTAGTCACCGCACCTGCAATCTGCGCAATAGTTGAATAGAGCGAATGTCCCGTTGCCTGAAGAAGCTTTTCATATACAGCGAAGAAAGACATTCCGAATGAGAATATACAGCATATCGAAAGATAGTCCGTCCCCATTGCCAAGATCAGCGGATTATTCGTCTGCGAGCCGATGTAAGACTTTGCACCGAAGATACCGAACAGCAGAAAAACAATGTAGATCACAAGCGCAAGAAAAACTGCATTTCCTGCCGCTTTGTTCGCATTTTCGCTGTCCTTTCGTCCGAAGTTCTGCGCCGTAAGCACGTTCGCTCCGACACCCGTTCCGATACCGACCGCGACCATAAGTATTTGCAAAGGGAATGCAAGCGTAAGTGCGTTGAGCGCCGCTTCGCCGTTCTGCTGCATATTTGAAACGAACGCGCTGTCAACAATGTTGTAGACCGCCTGCAAGACCATTGAGATTATCATCGGAACGCCCATTGATATCATAAGTTTTTTTACGGGTGTAGCCGACATTTTATTCTGCCGTATGTTTTCCATTTTCCTCTTCCTTTCAAAAGTAATAAAAAAAGCGGCACTATGCGATCGGATTTACGCATAGTGCCACTCATCTTGATTTTATTATAATACTTTTTGTTTTCTGTGTCAAAGGAAGTTTTGCATAAAGGCTTCGTTCAAAAATCGAACTCATATAACAATTATGTCAATAGAACTCAACTTTTTCAATTTTACAAAAATATTGACAGCAAAACAATCTTTTGTTATAATTATTTTAACAAAAGATTATGAAATGATACTGGAGTGGGCGAAATTGATAAAGTCATTAAAAAAGATATTAAAGAATTACAAGCTCGGGGCGGCGATGCTTATTATAGGCATTATTGCCGCGCTAAGCTTTTTCTTAATGTCCGACCATAATTACGGCGGTCTTTCGGAAGTCTGGTTTTCGATGCCATCATTTTACACCGCCGACAATACCGAGGTCGGCTCACTGAAAGCCGTATGCGATAATTACACTCGGCTTTACTGCATTGAAAATGACGAAAAGGTCAGATATATCCTTGAAGCGGACAAGCTCGGCTTTGACGGCCGTGCGGAATTCAGACAGGCTGTTTTTGACGAGCAGGGAAAGCTTTACGCCAGCGTTGCGGTAATGAGCCGTGACGCGTATCTTACCGAAATGACTCTTATCCTTGCATTTGATGAAAACGGACGCTTTATCCGCGAGATATGCCGATACGACTATCGGGACGATGAATTTCCTCCTCAGCAGCTCAATCCCATAAAGGCCCTGAACGTTACCGAAAATAATATCAGATACATTTATAAGGACAACAGCGGCGCGATAAGCCTTGTTTCGGCAGACAAGACCGACCCTCTCATTATTGAGGAATCAAGGTTCGATTTTGGCGAATACAATGACCTCAGCATTGCAGACGCTTCGCCCGACGGAAGCTACTGCATGATTCTTGTGAACGGCGATATCGTCCGTGCCTTTCCCGACGGAACTTACCAAGCGCTTTACAAAAGTGCATTTGACCTTAATGACCCCGAAAACGGATTTCTCCCCGAGGACATACTTGCCTTTGACGACCATATCATTCTTATAGAGGGCTTGAACAAGAAAAATATCTACTCGCTTTATGACGGCGAAGAACCTCAGCTTCTCTATACCGCTCGTGAGCTTGCGGAGGAAGACGATGACCCCGATGATTATTATTGGTCGTTCTATTCGCTTTACCGAAGCAATGATGTGCCTGCCGTTGATATTGGCGGATACATAACCGAGCTTTCCCCCGACGGCTTTATTCGTGAGGAGGGAGGATACAGACTGCCCGTGCGCTATGCGTCTTTGTCGCTGGTAAAAGCAGTCCTGCCATTCATCTCCGCCGTTCTGATACTGTGGGGACTTGTTTCTGTGATAGGCAGCCTTATGCACTGGCAGATGTCAATATTGTCGAAACAGCTTCTTCTGACGCTGCCCTTGGTCATTGCAATGGCTGCGACAATTACAATCTCGCTTCTCAACAGCATACGCAATGAATATCTCACCCAATGCAGGCTTCGTATGGAAGCCATTATCGAGCTTTCCGTCAGGTCGATCAGCGGTGATAAAATTGAAAAAATGACGACCCTCGAATGTGTTGATGACGGCTCTCTTTACGAGCTTCACGATGAACTCCGACAGCTTATCGGCTCGAACATAAGCGAATGGAGCAGCAAGTATTACGGCTATATTTTTTTATACGGCACTGACGGTATGCACTTTATGCTTGCTTCGGGCGATAATTACGATATGCCTTTCACATTGTCCACCTACGATGAAAGCAACTCCTCCGACTATTCATACATATCCGTATATGAAACGGAAAGCATCACGGATACATATATGTGCGCTTCTGCGCCTATCTTAAATTTAGAGGGAAAGCAGATAGCGTTTTACGAACTTCAGGCAAACACGAGCGACCTCAACAAAGATATAAACGCTGCCTTTAAAAAGGCTTTGATACGGATAGTTATTCTTCTTGCGGCTTTCATCGGCGCGGCTGTGTCTATAACATATATCAGCGCAGGACATCTCCGCAAGGTGAAAAACGCCGTTACCTCTATCGCGGGCGGCGACTTTTCCGCAAGGATAGAAAATGCCCCAAAAGATGAGATAGGCGAAATTTGCACGGGCGTAAACGAAATGGCAAGCCAGCTCGAAAAGTTTTTTGAAGCAAAGGACAGAAACGAGCAGTTCTATTACAAATTCGTCCCCGAAAAATTCCGTGAGCTTCTTCACAAGGAAGATTTCACCGACCTTTCGCTCGGCGATGCAGAAAGTGCCGACCTCACCGTGCTTTTCTGCGATATAAGAGCATTTTCGCTCAACTCCGAGATGATGACGGCAAAGGAAAATTTTGAATTTGTCAATAAGATATACGGAAAAGCAGGTCCGATAATCCGAAAGCATAACGGATTCGTTGATAAATACATCGGAGATGCAGTAATGGCGCTGTTTGAAAACGCCGACGATGCCGTAAATGCAGGAATAGAGCTTTACCGAAAGATAGTTCTTGACCCCTCGGTAGCCGCTGAACTCGGAATGAACTCGATAAATATAGGTATCGGCATACATTCGGGTATGGCGAGGGTCGGCATAGTCGGCGAAGAGGAAAGAATGTCGGGAACGGTCATTTCCAACACAGTAAATCTCAGTTCGCGTCTTGAATCGCTGACGAAAAAGTACAGCGCCGCAATGATAATCTCAAAGGACACCCTCGACAGAATGTCCTCTCCCGACAGTCTTAATATGCGCTATCTCGGTATGGTTCAGGTCGCAGGCGTAAACGAAGTCAAAGCACTTTACGAGGTGCTTGAATGTCTTGACGACGACCGCCGAACCGAGCGCACCGCCGGAAAGGACGATTTCCGTGATGCTGTAAGAGAATTCCACCTCGGAAATGCGGAAAAAGCCCTCAGCATTTTTGAAAAGCTTGCCGCCGGATCGATCAGCGACCCTGCGCCGAGATTATATGCAGACACTATCATAGAAAAGCTCAAAAGCGGCGACAAAGAACACAACGTTTTCCGCTTTTTAAGCAAATAAGACAAAAACCAAGCCGATGCAGTCGCAATTTGACTGTGTCGGCTTAGTTTCTCTGAGTGTATTCGCTTTTTTACATTTGATATCGTTCTTTCGTTGATTTCCTTATTGGAGTCTTGAATTCCTCCACTATTCTTTCTTCATGTGTCATGGTTCCGTCCTCCTTGTGCTTTTTCTCTATTGTAGCACTTCTTGGGCGGTTTGTATTTAGGGGGACGTTGGACGGTTACGGACGGTTACCAAAAAAGCCGAAACAAAACGTTTCGGCTTTAAATATATCGGCATTTATCTATCTTTCCGGGTCGTCACCAACCAAGTATTTTTGACGTATATGAGCTTAACTTCTGTGTTCGGAATGGGAACAGGTGGAACCTCATAG
>UQKC01000064.1 GCA_900541495.1 uncultured Ruminococcus sp.
GCTTGAGCTGCGGCGAAAACAAGTAAAGCCGGTCATTGAAGAATTTTATGAATTTATCGGCTCGTTGAATCCGGGCAAAGGCTCGCATCTTTACGAGGCGGTGAACTATGCCCAAAATCAGAAAAAGGAGCTTATGGTATTTCTTGATTATCCAATTGCTGAGATGACCAACAACCTTGCGGAGAGAACTGTGAAGCCGTTTGTTATTGACAGGAAGAATTTCTTGTTTTCCGACACTGAAAAGGGTGCAAATACTAAACACTCATTGAATTATGGGAATCTCTCGCCACAAAACCGCATATATCAAAGCTTTTGCGGCGATTTCTTCTCCATAATTCTAAGGAAACACTGATTAAATCTACCCAAACATCAAAAAATGTGGTATAATAGAATAAAGAAGAAAATCACAGGAAATCGGGAGAAAAAAGCAATGAGCCGGACCACATTCAGCGATATAGAATATTCCAACCGAAAGAGAGTCACAAAGCGAGAAGAATTTATCGACATAATGGGGGAAGAATGGGTGGAATTTGTGCGTCAGTATTATCCTGCCGGAAAGCGCGGAAGACCCGCAAAGGGAATAGAAAAAATGCTCAGGATGTATCTGCTTCAGACTTGGTTCAACCTCTCCGATGAAGGCGTTGAAGATTCAATTTATGACAGCTATGCCTTCCGCAAATTTATGAAAACAGACTTTATGAACGAACAGGTTCCCGATGCAACCACACTTCTGAAATTCCGTCATATGATTGAAAAGAATCATCTCGGAGAAGAGTTTTTCAAAGCAATAAATCGTGTAATGGAAGCGACAGGGCATATTATGCACGGCGGCACAATCGTAGATGCAACGATAATAAATGCCCCTGGCTCCACCAAAAACGCCGAAAAGAAACGTGACCCCGAAATGCATCAGACCAAGAAAGGCAACGAATGGAAATTCGGCATGAAGTGTAATATAGGCGTAGATGCAGGTACAGGATTGGTACATTCAATTACAGCAACATCAGCAAATGTTCACGATATCACAGAAGCGCATAAGCTGATACGTAAAGATGATGAGGTAGTTTACGGAGATTCGGGATATATCGGCATAGAAAAGCGTGAAGAAATCAGAAATGACGAACATCTGTCAAGCGTAGAATACCGCATAAACCGCCGTCCCAAAAGCCTTCCGAAGGTATCGGATAATGCAATTGATTGGGAAAGATATATTGATTACAGAAAATCCGCAGTACGCTGCAAGGTGGAACACGCATTCAAATATATCAAGGATACATTCAATTTCCGAAAGGTAAGATACAAGGGACTTGCAAAGAATTTCAATAAGCTGAACGTGCTGTTTGCCTGTGCAAATCTGTTAATGGTGAAGCGTGTTCAAAAAGATTTCCATCCGATTGCGGGATAACTATACCCTTTTGAGGGTAAAAGCCCTGTTTGGGGTAGAAAAGTGAGGATTTAACGCTGATTTTGACTTGATTTTCGTAGAAATGCTCATTTGGACGGAATTTCGGGTACTGTGTGGTTTTGAAGAGGGATTTATTCAGCGCGTCCTTAGCTTTAAAAAGGTGTCACCGTTGGCGGCGGCGTTAAATATCCCGTATCTTCTGTGGGTGCTTTTTGCATCGTATCTGAACATTGCGGCAGCAGTTATAAATAAGTAGGTTTGACTAAATTCCAATGTGTGTTATGCATAAATTTTGTCGATGATTTTTGTTGCAAATGCCTTGACATTAAGGGCGGATTTATGGTAAAATAATATCACAACAGAATATTTGGTTTAAATTGGAAACGCTACATTCTCCGTAATGATTAACGAACAACACATTTTTAGTTGAAGTTATCATTACAGGAGGATTTTTTTATGCCCAAAAACAAATTTGAAGAGGTAATTTTTACAGTGATAATGGTGTTCTTTATGGTGTATGCGATGATATGCTACAACATCTCGCTGAACATCGGGGGAATGAAGAACGAGGTTTTCCTTTCGGCTTTCCACGAGCTTGTTATTATGGGACCTATCGCATTTGTCCTTGATTTTTTCATTGTCGGTAAGATCGCAAAGGCTAAGGCTTTTAAAATGGTGAACATCGAAAAGGACAATCCCTTTCATCTTGTCCTTGCAATATCCTTTGTGTCCGTGATCTTTATGTGCCCTCTTATGAGCCTTGCGGCAACACTGCTTTTCAAGAATGCAGGCAGTGAGTTTATAGCGGTATGGCTTGAGACCACAGTGAAGAATTTCCCAATGGCTCTTTGCTGGCAGATATTCTTTGCAGGCCCTGTTGTAAGAGCGATTTTCGGAGCAATTTTCAAAGAAAAGAAAGCCGCACCCGTTCTCAGTGCGGAAGAATGATATAACAAATCCCTGTGCAGCTTGATCTGTACGGGGATTTGTTATATCCTACAAGTGGATTTTATTACTCCGGCAATTAAATAATTTGAATCAATCCAGCTTATATTTATCCGAAGCAGTGTGATTGAAATACGATTTCACATGGTCGGAATCGTCAGAAAGCTTTTCCATAAATTGTGAAGTGTTTGCCTCAAGCTCCTCAACACTTTTTACCATAGACTGTGTTCCCAGATTCCTTTTCAGATCGTTATTGAGATATTCGTCAGGATTGTATTCCGGTGAATAGGGTGGGAGATAAAAAAGTCTGATTTCTCCTTTGTGCTCATCGACCCATTTTGAAACTGCTTTGCTGTGATTAACCTTTAGGTTATCCAGTATCAGATATGCCTTTCTCCCATCGTTGTTTTTTATGATTGCTTCCATAAAGGACATCAATCTTTCGGAATTTATAGCATCAGAATAAAGGAGAAAATGTAATTTTCCCTGATTATTGATAGCACTGATCATATTGATGTGCATTTTCTTCGCTTTTACTTTCACAACAGGAGTCTTTCCTTTCGGTGCATAACCTCTGGCATAATTCGCCGTATTCTGTACAGAAGTCTCATCTCCCCAGAAAATCACAGCTTTTTCGGCTTTTGCCTCGTTGTGAATAGAGGGATACTGCTCATTCAGCCATGCTTCGACTTGCTCAGGCTTCTGCTCCATTTCTCTTTTCGCAGGACGCTGCACGGTTAATCCCCAACGTTTCAGATACTCACCGACGGTTCGAATGGGCATATCAATCCCATATTTCCGACGTATCAGATCTCGCACATTATCACGCGTCCACAGACAGCCTTTGAGTTTCAGTTGATCTGGATTCTTATCTATCAGCATAGAAAAAATCTCTTTTTCCTGCTTTGGCGTAAGGTGTCTTTTTTCGCCTTGTTTACGTCCACGGGTCGATAGTTTTTATTAGAGAAGCTGCTGCAAAGCGGTTGATTACAACAAAATTAAAAGAGATTGATTCATCGTGAGTCAATCTCTTTTAATTTTGCTTTGAAAAATATATTTGCGATTAGAGCATTTGAAATTTTAGATGTTTTTACTGTGTTATATAAACATAGTCAAATAATGCGGAAGTGAAATCTTTCCATTGGATTCTCCGATATTTCCGCTGATAAGCTTAAATGCCACGGAGGGAGAAAACTCGTCAATAAATCTGTTGAGTGATTTTGTCGGTGCATTTCCTGCCTTGACCTCGATTGGAACAACCTCGCCGTTTCGCTCGATTATAAATTCCAGTGCCGTATTATCATCGGGCTTATAATAATGAATGGCATAGCCGTTTTTGATAAGCGTTTCGGCAACAAAATTCTCGTAAATGCCGCCTTTGGCAAAGCCTTTCAGATTACCATTCAAAAGAGCCTGCTTTGTGGCAAAACCGAACAAAGCAAGCAGAAGTCCCGTATCATTGATATACAGCTTGAATTCATTTTCCTTTTCATAGGCTTTTAAGGGGAGGATAGGTGTTGTTGTGTTGCAGCAGATGTATGCCATATTCGCATCATGAAGCCATTGAACGCTGTCACCGTATTTTCTTGCGGTTGCTTTCTTTTCAATTTCCGAATACTTGAATTTTTTGTTTTCCTTTGCAAGCTGTCGGGGAATACTGTCATAACAGCTTCTGACCTTGACCTTTTCGGCACCCTTGGCGTGTTGAGAAATGTCATCGGCATAGGACGCAAGAATTTTATTCTGTATCTCCTGAACTCTGCCGAAATCCTTATGTTCAACAAAATCAGCTACAACCTCGGGCATACCGCCGACAACGAGATATTCACGGAGAATGGACTCAAACCGCTGATTGATTTCAGTGGGAAGCTTCTCCTTGCTGTCAAAAAAGCTTTTTAGATAACCAACAGTATCGGATCCATATCCATAAGCCCAAAGAAATTCCTCAAAATCAAGTGAATACATCATCACAGGCTTTTCGTAGCCAACAGGAATCGACTCAACAGGTTCAACCTCCTTGTCATCGTCCTTGCCATAGGAAAGACCAAGCAGCGAACCGGATGCAATAACGTCATAGCGTCCGTCCTCGGCAAGAAACTTCAAAGCGGTGCGAGCGTTTGAGCATTTCTGAATTTCATCAAGAAATATCAAGGTTTTTCCCGGTATAAGCTTGATATTCGGAATATTTGCAGTCATTCGCTTGTAAATTTCATCTGCGGATTTGTCACCCTCAAAAATAACCTTCAGACTGCTTTGCATGTGGAAATTTATCTCAATAAAGCTATCGTATTCGGCTTTTGCAAACTGTCGGACAAGATAAGTTTTGCCCACCTGCCTTGCACCCTTGATAAGCAGACATTCCTTGCCCTTATTTTTCTTCCAATTAAGAAGAAAGCTATACATTTTCCTTTTCAGCATAGTTTCAGCCCTCGCTTTCCTTAGATATTATATCATATTGTGTGCAGGAAATCAAGAGTTATGCATAAAATGGGGCGTTGATAAAATAAAAATATGCATATTTGAGGATATTGCGGTTTGGAGATAATGCAGATTTTGGGAGGTGTATTTCGCAGTGCCGCATATTTTTACTTTCCTAATATTACTTTCAAAAGTTCGTAAAGAGTGTTGGCTTCTTCTTGAGATAGTGTCACTCCCTTACCCATTTTTTCATGATCGGGCGACCATTCTCTGATGTCATATTTGGGAGCAGCATTATTCCAGGAAATAAGATTTAGTTCCTTAACCCAGCCTTTTGCTGATGTAGAAATAATGCCAATAGTCTCTTTGATTTCGTATTTAATATCCGACATGATAATACTCCTTACTTTTTGGGTGTAGCCCTGAGCAAAACACCGCAAACGTAGAAAAGAAGCGGATTTGCAGGACATAAAAAATAATTTTATCACTAAAATATATAGAAACAGCCAACCAACTTTGGTATTATTAAATTGGAAACAAAACCACACGAAAGGGGTTGGCTGTTATCTATCGCCAAGAAATTTTACAGGACATCACACTTTTCACATCTGCACCGAAAGCTCAATTTTATGACAAGCTTTCCTTAATCTCAATTTATCGGAATTTCCCGAATCTACCGCTAAAACAGGCAGAAACAGATTCTCAAAAAAAGCTTTACTTTGTGCTTTCATTGTTATGCAATGTGAGTGCTTTTCCTGCATTACTGATTTAGTTGATTATGGTTTTTAGAGGTGACCTTATATTATATAGTTGTTTCTACATTTTGTCAATGCTATTGCTTCGATGATAGCCAATATTTTTAACTATCTGTATAACAACAGTCGGCGCAGCCGCAAGCAGGACTATTTCCCCAAGCATTGCGCCCGATACCGCCGTTACCCCGAAAATACCGTGAAGCGGAGCAATAAACAACACCGCCGCGAGGAAACATATTCCTGCAAAAAATGCCCACAGGCTAAAGGTGTTACTGCCAAGACCGAGAACGTTTATCGGCTTCTTACCGCGGCAGTTGAAGCAATGGAAAAGCCGCGCAAGACAAAGGGTGGAAAACGCCATGGTGCTTGCCCCGACATCGCCCAGCGCAAGTCCGAGGTGATACGCGATTATCGTTGCCGCGGTTATCAATCCACCCATGAGCAGCGTATCCGTAATAAACGGCTTATCCATAATCCCCTCGCCGTTTCGCCGCGGCTTGTCGTCAAGCAGGTCTCCGTCAGGCTTTTCCATGCTTATCGCAATGGCAGGCAGCGAGTCGGTAAGCAGGTTTATGAACAAAAGCTGCACCGCCGTAAATGGTGCGGCAAGCCCAAGCAGCGCGGTATAAAGCACGGTGAGAATTCCTGCCAGATTGCCCGTAAGCAGGAATTTTATGCTGTTTTTGATGTTGGTATAAATGCTTCTGCCGTTTGCAACGGATTTGATTATGGTTGCAAAATTATCATCGGTTAAAATCATCGAAGCCGCGTCCTTGCTGACCTCGGTACCCGTTATGCCCATTGCAACGCCCACATCTGCCTTTTTCAGCGCAGGCGCATCGTTTACGCCGTCGCCCGTCATTGCAACAACGTTGCCCAGCTGCTGCCAAAGGGTAACAATTCTGATTTTGTGTGCGGGACTCACCCTTGCGTATACGCTTACCTTCGGCAGAATTTTTATAAGCTCATCATCGGAAAGACTCTCCAGCTCCGCGCCGTCAAGGGCAATATCCCCCTCGCGGAATATTCCGATTTCACGTGCAATCGCCGTTGCCGTAACCTTGTGGTCGCCCGTAATCATCACAGGCTTAATTCCTGCCCGTATGCAGTCCGCAACAGCCGCCTTGCTTTCGTCACGGGGAGGGTCGGTCATTGCGCACAAGCCTATAAAGGTAAAGTCGTTTTCATCGGCAAGCTTTATCTCGCTGCTGCCCCAAAGCCTGCGCATTGCAAAACACAGCACACGCATACCTTGTTCGGAATAACGCTCTCCCTGCTCGGTTATAATGCGTATATCCTCAGGGGTTATGTCGCGGATAATTCCCTGCTCATATACCGATGTGAGCCTGCCCAGCATATTGTCAACCGCGCCCTTGGTAAACATGACATTTTCTTTTCCCACGGTATTCAATGTACTCATCAGCTTTCGGTCGCTGTCAAAGGGTATCTCCCCAATTCTGAGGTATGCACTTCGTATCTCTTCGCAGCATTCCTTGCCGTAAAATTCAATAAGCGCGGTTTCGGTTGGGTCGCCTATGGTTGACTCCGTACCGAAAACAGCATCGCTGCAAAGGCACATTGCCATAGCCATTGCACGACATTCGGGGCAGCTGTCATCTGCGGTATGATTCTCACCGTCCCAAAAAACCTCGCGGACAGTCATTTTGTTTTTTGTCAGCGTGCCCGTTTTGTCGGAGCATATCACGCTTACGCAGCCGAGTCCCTCAACCGCTTTCAAATCCTTGATTACGGCGTGTTCCTCCGCCATTTTGCGTGTGCCGATTGCAAGGGAAATCGTCACGATTGAGCTGAGTGCTTCGGGTATTGCCGCAACCGCCAGCGCAACCGCAAACATCATCGCATCGAGAATCGGCTCACCACGCATAACGGAAAGGCCCATAACCGCCGCACATACGACAAGAATTGCAATTGAAAGGTTGCGCGAAAACGCGTCAAGGCTTTTCTGGAGAGGAGTTTTCTTCGCCTCCGCCTTGTTTATCATGGAGGCGATTTTTCCGATTTCGGTGTTCATGCCCGTTTCGGTTACGGCAATCGCGCCACGACCTGCGGTAATAAGCGAGCCGCTGAAAATCATATTTACCCTGTCACCCAACATTACCTCGCCATCGCCCTCGATTGGTGCGGTGATTTTTTCTATGCTGTTGCTTTCGCCCGTCAGCGAGCTTTCGTTGGACATAAGCCCTGCTGACTCGATAACCCGTCCGTCAGCGGCGGCAACGCTTCCCGCTTCAAGCAAAAGAATATCGCCGCAGACAACCTCTCGCGCAGGTATTTCGCATACCTCTCCGCTTCTCACAACCCTTGCATGGGGCGCGGACATTGCTTTCAGAGCGTCAAGGGATTTTTCCGCCTTGAAATGCTGAACCGTGCCTATAACCGCATTCAGCACAATAACGCAGAGGATTACCGCCGTGCTTTCACCGTTGCCCGTCGCCGCCGACAGCACCGCGCAGATGATAAGTATAAACACAAGCAGATCCGCAAACTGCGAAAGGAAAACCTTTATCACACCGTCACGGCTGCCCTCGGCAATTTCGTTTGTGCCCTGTTCGGCAAGCCTGTTTTTCGCATCCTCATGAGCAAGACCGTTTTTCACCGTTCCAAGCTCATCCATTGCCTTTTCAACGGTTAATCTGAAATAATCCATAACCATCCTCCGTTCGTATTCTTCCATTATTTAATAAGACTTTGTCACAACAAATGGTTGATTTTTTTTATGCAGTTCAGATAATATTGGGTAAAGGTGAAAACCTTGTACCTTTATGATTTCCCTCTTCCAAAAGAATTGTGGAAATGCTGATATTTTCAAGCTTTGCTCGTCCTTCTATCTGCTCAGGTGACCAAAAAAGATCAAGTTTTTCTGTGACATAGTTTTTTATGTTTTCATTTGTTTGAAGAATAGGCTTACGTCCGCAGTTCTTTCGTCTTTGTTTGAATTCCTTGCAAATTCATGGCTGACTGATGAACGGTTTTTTCCAAGTTTTTTGGCAATTTGGCTTATGTTGTAGCCTTGTGCCTTCAAAACCATTGACAATTTCCGCTCTTCTGTGCTGAAATGTGTGTACAGACTCATTTTTCAACTTGCTGTGGTGACTCCATTATACCAGAGATTGTTCTTTGAGTCTATACTTTTTTTATTTTTTGTTGCACTTATTTCCGAAGCGTGATTTAATAAAAACTGATGATGATGTAAATAAGATCGCATTGGATTTGGGAGAATCAACTCTTGATGTATTGGAATCGTTTGCAGAGGAAATAACAAATCCTCTTGTTGGAATAATAAAATGTCTTAAACTTGGCGCAAAACTCCTTAATAAATAAATATGATAAAAACATAATATTTTTGATAAGCAGAAATGATTGTATATATCGACAAGATTAATATATAAGAATATATAGACCTAAGATTTATGCAGTATAATAACATATTGGCTCAATAAGAGGTAATTAAGGCAAACAAAAAGCAGTCCCCATAAAGAGAACTGCTTTTGCAGGGCGAAGGATCACAGTATGTTTCCGTTTGTTCCGAGGTAAAGATCAACTACACATTCATCATCGCAAATACCGCGCACAAGATAGTATACATCGGTTATCGGCTTGATGTTGCTGTTGTCAACATAGCTGCAAAGTTCAGCGGCGAAGCCGTTCAGCGCGCAGATCTTTCCGTTGAACTTACCCATGACTGCATTTTCAAGCTTGAAACAGGATTTGTATACATAACGGCTGTTGCTTTCAAATTTTTTGTCAACCGGGATAAGAAGCTCAACTCCGAGTATTGTTGTGCGCTCGGTTTCGACCTTTTCGTCAATGGTGAAAATTATGTCGCCTTTCTGTTCAAGCTCCAATGCGTCGAGCGCCACACCAACATGGGTTAAAAGCCGGGATAAATCTTTTTCTTCGACCCTTGTTCTGTAGGACATTATGTTGTCATACCATAATTGTTGTTTTTCAACGATGTACATTTAAAACCTCATTAATAGCCAAGAATCCAACGTACCAAATGATCAAGCCATGTCATTGTAATCCCTCCCGTTATTTTCTGAATTCATTTTAGAAAATTTGGGAGAAATGCTCAATGGTTATTGGATAAGGCATATTTTTTTTAGAATAAAAGAATTCTTATTGAAAATCACGTGATTTTGTGGTAAAATATAGCCGTTGAGGTGAAAAGAATGAGAGTTGCCATATGTGATGATGAAAAGCCAATGCAAATTGCGCTTGAAAAATTGCTTGATGAGTATAGCAAACTAAGAAAGATCGATATATCTGTCGATAAATTTGAAAATGGTCATGATCTTATAAAAACTTTGAATGAAAGGGAATATGAAATAGTTTTTATGGATTATCAGATGGATGATATTGACGGTATGGAAACGTCAAGAGTTATCCGAAGCAAGAACAATGAAAATATTATCATTTTTGTAAGTGCATACCCCGAAATAGCGGTTGATTCTTATGAAGTAAATACTTTTCGCTTTATTGTCAAGCCGATAAACAAAGAAAAATTATTTAAGGCGATCGATGATTATCTGAAGTCGATCGATTATGACAATTTATTGATTTTGAAAACCAATGACGGAACATGGAAAATAAAAATGTCCGATATTATATACGCGGAAGCAAGCGGAAAGCATACAATTATTAGGACAACGCAAAAAATTTTGGAGATACATATTCACTTAAAGAAAATAGAGGATCAATTGCCTGAGGAAAAATTTTGTCGTTGTCAAAGGGCGTATATTGCAGGCTTTTCTCATATAGAAAATCATACAAATACAGAAATTTTATTTGATAATGGTGAACGAGCACGGATTGGTAAAGTTTATACCGCAAAATTTAAAAAGTCATTTCGGGACTATATCATGAAGTATAATAATCGAACAATATAAGCTGGAGGCACATATTGATGATAGCACAATATATACTATCTGTTATCTCTGATGTGACTATGGTCATTTCAACGATTTTATTAATTTCCTCATTGGGAATCAGTAGAATCAACAAAAAACGTAAATTAAGTGTTATTGTTTTAATTAGCTTTTTATTGGCTACAGTTATTTGTATTTCATATCCTTTAAAAATAAATTATATTTCACTGTTTATATATCCAATTATGTTTTTGTTTGCATTTAAAATTGCATTTGGGAAAGTTTCATCAGCGCAAATTTATGTAGCTTTAATTGCCGAACTTATATGTACACTATTATCTGCATGTGGTGCATTATTTGTTTTTCAGTTTACTGCTTTATCTTATGATTTATCTGGAAAGATTGTTTTGGGTATTTTACGTTTAATATATTTGGGATGTGCGATTTATTATCTAAAAAGCGGTAAACTGGAAAGTATTCAATGTGCTTTAGAAATTATACCTAAACGGTTTTTTATTTTTGTTATTATAGTTCTTATATGCATTGATACTTTATCAATTTTTAATAACTATCCACAAGTCAGTATATTAAAACAGAATATAGTAACTGGGTTGATTATTATTGTAACGATAACATTATTAATAATGATATTTTCTCTTTTAATAAACGTCGCATCCAAAAATTATTACACCGCCCTGAACACACTGCTTGAAAAACAGGTCAGCGCACAAATCGCCCACTATGAAAAGCTCGAAAAACTTAACAGCGATATGCGCACATTCAGACATGATTACATAAATCACCTCAGCAGTATCAATGCTTTGATCGGCGAGGGCCTTTATTCCGATGCGCAGAACTATATTGATAAGCTTACGGAATCAACCCACCGAAATGAAGCTATCTTCCACACGGGAAACCGCCTTGCGGATGTGATATTTACGGATAAGAGTGAGAACTGCAAGGATTTTGCCGATATTGAATTCGACGGCTGTATTACGGACAAGATAGGAAATTCCGATATTTGCATTATCCTTGCAAACGCCTTGGATAACGCGGTCGAAGCCTGCAAAAAATGTCCCGAAAGAGGCAAAATAACCATAGCTGCACAGATAAGGCAGGGCTACTGGACAATGACGATGAGAAATCCGACCGTCAGCGCAGATTCCGAGGGGATAATGAAAACCTCTAAGGAAGATGAAAGAAATCACGGCTTCGGGCTGCTTTCGATTAAGCAGACTGTCAAGAAATATGACGGTACTATGGCTGTTTCGATAAAGGACGGAATGTTTGAACTATCGGTCGTTTTGAAGATTCCTGATGAAAAGTGAATATATTGAAAAAAGTCCGATATTACGTCGGACTTTTTTATATCTCTATAAAAAATGGCAGCACATATTGAAAAATGTACTGCCATTAAAAATACAGTATTAAGATCAAAGATCGATAAACGAACCGTCGGCATTGCCGTTGATAACATAGTATGCTCTCAGACCGTTGTTTTCAGCCTTGAGGTAAACATCGCAGGATCTTACCTGCTTGCGGGTGCCGTTTCTGTAAGCAGCCTTGCAAAGCTCAACAATATCATCATTGGTATATTCCTTGCCGTTGCTCTGGATAACGAAAACGTCAGCCTTTTTGACCTCTTCCTTTTTAGCGGCAGGCTTTGCTTTTGGTGCGGATTTTGTTTCCTTGACTTCCGAAACGGGAGCGTCAACAGCAGTAGTCGGTTCGGCAGCAGGAGTTGCTTCAACCTTTGCTTCCTCAACGGGTGCAGCCTTTTCGGCAACAGGTGCAGCAGGCGTGTTCGATACTGCAAATTTATTTGAATTTCTGCGCTTCATAATATGATCCTCCGATAATGTTTTTCTTTTAGTATACCAAATATAACGGAGTTTGTCAAATTATAGCGAAATAAAAATGCCGAAGCTGAGATTCGGACTTGATCGGGTGAAGCGTCAGAGTGAGAGCAGATGTTTTTTTACTCGCAGGCGCAGTTTTACATTGTCAATGTTTCGGACGATTTTCCGCTGTCCAAAGCTTCGGGTTAGGAAAAAGCTGATTAAAGCGAAGCGTTCGTTTTGCCATTTTGAGAAATGTACGAGTTTACGTCTTTAATGTCCTATGTTTTCCTTTGTAATATCGGAGATAAAATCGTCCCAATAGGCGGTGTCCTTCGCCTTGTCGCGCTCGGAGCGGATAAGCTCCCTGATATCCTTGTTTTTGATTATGTAGTGAGCAATGTCATAGCTAACGCCGCCGTTTCTCTCGGCGTGAAGATCGAGCAGTGTTTCCATTTCGGGCTTGCTCAGCTTCAAAGCGGTGTAAAGCCTACCCAGTATCTCGGGACTGGGGTTGCTTTTCTTTTCATTTTCGATAAGACTTAAATAAAACGGAGAAACATTTATCATTTCTGCAAGCCTGCGCAGGGTCAGCTTTCTGCTTTTGCGCAAAAAGTATAAATATCTTCCAAATGATCTCAGATCAGCCATAATTCCCTCTGTGTGCTGTGTGCGGTGGATATCGATACGGTAAAAGCACTTGTTGATGTTTCCTTTATATTCCGATTCATAATATTCTCAAATCCGAGCTTTTTCAACACAGACCCGACAAACGCACCTTTTTTCGGAACGAAAAGCTTTGGATAAATAAAAAAGTCCGACTTTCATCGGACTTTTTTTGCGTAAGTAAACTGTGCTGTTTATCGTTTTAAACACGAAGCGAGCGTGTTTTTCAGCGTTTCCTTAGCACCTCATCTGCTTGCAGATTTTACGTCATCTTGCACATAAATTTCTTG
>UQKC01000065.1 GCA_900541495.1 uncultured Ruminococcus sp.
ACTGCAAAATCTATTTTATTCTGTAAGGTTACTTTCTTCTGTGAATCTTTCATTTAATTATCCTCCTCGTTTTTCTTCATATCTTCATTGAACATTTTTGTCATATAGTGACTGTAACCGAGCAGATATAAATTATCCAGTTTTCTGTCATCGGTATATTCATCTGAACTCATTTTATTCATTATTTCATCTATTCTCTTCAAATATTTTATCTGCCCTGCTCCCAGTTTATCAAGATACGGTGTCAATTTTGTGCGTATAACGCCCCACATTCTGAATGGCCTTTGAGCAAATGCAGCCCAGTATCTTTTAGCATTTGTAGTAGTGTTGTTTCTTTCTTCTTTGCTGTAAGATTCTCCCTCTGCTTTGTCTGCAATTGCAAGCAGACAACCATAAAGATAGCTTCTGTCATTGTTATTGGGTTCATAAGCCATAAGATAATCATCCTCCCTATCAATTTTTTCATTATCAATAATGCTTTTGCGTATCATACCGCAGGCAACTGCGATTACTCTGTAAAAATTCGTTTCCTCCTTATATGAATTTGGATTTGAAGCTTTATAATACAAATTCTGCAATATTTGATGCGGAACAGGCTTATTATAAATAATACATGGCAAAAGTTCCAAAACCGCATTATTTACTATTTCTTCGGGACAGTCTACAATGTACTCTTTATCACTTTTTCTGTTTTCCAATCTTCGTTTCTGTTTATCAGTCTTGATTTCTGTACCAAAAGAATATCTTACTATATCATATACGCTGAATGAACTGATGAGTTTTCCGTTATAGCGATTCCAAGCAGTATGTAAATGCCATTTCTCAATATTTGATAAGTAATCAGCAGAATTCAGTTCTGTATATAATGAAATCGAGATTCTTCCCTGATTTGCAGCATCAAGTCCCATTATCATCACTTTCGTGTTTAAATTAAACTTTTTGCCACACTCAAATATTCGCTTCTTCAACAGCGAACAATACATTTTGCCTGTTGACTTTTCATCATTGCTACTGTCTTGAAGTTCAATATCCTCTTCATCCCAAAACATATTTGCACTATCAGAACATAACTTAGGCAGCTTTTGAAGCATACTTGCCCATACGATCAATGTCATAGAACCAAAATACATTGATTGGCTATCAATAAGCCATCTTAAAGCACAGTGTAATTTTTGCGTTGCTTCATAGCTTATTGACATTGCCTGTTCCTGATTCTGAAATCTTCCCAAATAAGTAAATCCTTCATTATCATTAGCTGAAAAAATTTTGGCTTTTGCCTCATTTTTTATTATCTGCATTGGGTATGAAAAAGGCATTGGGAGTTTCTTTCCCAAAACAGAACACACCTGCCAAGAATTTTTATTTACAATGGATTGATTATAATCTGTAAAGCATTTTTGTAGATCTTTGTTTTTCCAAGTCCTTGACTCTTCCATAATATCATCATATTTAACTATGAACCTAACAAAAGCTTTATCTGCTGCAATGTTTTTTTGACTTGCAAAATTCTGGCTTGCCATGAGTTTGCCGGTTTTCGGATCTGTTTGCAAAATGCCGCTTTTGATGCAGTCATAAATAACAGTTGATTTTAATAAATAAGTCAAAACTGCTTTAACAGCCTTATGACTGTATTCGCTGTTATTCCAAGCTTCAAGCTGTTCCATATATAAAGAATGTAAAACCGCAGGATCTTGCTTATCTTTATTATTGTCATTCGGCTTCTCAGATGAAAACTTTTTAAAATCCCCTGCAATATATTTTAAACAGTCATTTAACGGGTAAGGGGTCGGATTTTTTCCCGTTCTTGCTTTTCCTGTATCAGGTATCACCGTCTTGGCATTGTCCTTATCCACCGCCGAAGCACCCCTGAATTCGCCGTCCTCGCTGATAGTCACTTCTATCTGCGCATTAGCGGTCGAGTGCGCTATCGGGAGCATTTCAGGCTCGCCGTCGGAGAATTTTCTGTCGCTGTTATATTTATATATCTCAAGCAGTTCACTTGTCCAGCTCAAAATTACCGTCCCCCTCAAATTCTTCAAGTCCGATAAAGTTTTCCTTATCCTTTCCGAACGGCTTTATCGGCATTTTCCTTATATGTCGTGTCACTTCACATTCCTCGGGGCGGATAAAGCTTATCACGCCGTTTTCCATTGTGGGATTCCAGAAGCGCACCGTCATAAGACCCTTATCCTCTTCGCGTATTGCCTCATCGGCGTATGTTATCCCATGATAGGTAAGGCTGTACGGGATAGTTCCGCAGTGATCGTAAGCACCTGCTCCCTCGCCGAAAACGCACGGCTCAACATAGCCTTGGCACTCCCTTGTCCCGAGGAAAATATCACGTCTGCCGCCGCGCTCTATCATTCGCTTTGCGATGTTGTGATGCTTATTGTAATTGTGGTCAGCTTCAAGCTCCGGACGGTTTTCGTTCCACTCGAAATGCGCCCTGACCTGATAGTGAACATTGTCAAGATATGTATAGTAAGCACGGTCACCAGTTTTTCTATCCACTTTCACTAAAAGCATACCTTTTCTGACCGTTCTTATCGGGTTGATTATGCGAACTTCGTCAATGATCCAAAAAAATGTCGGTTTCCAATAAATGCTATTTGCGATACCTTTCAGCGCTTCATATGTTGGAATAGGGTAACTCGATTTTTCTCCGCCCGGTCGGGTGAGTATGTCGGAAAAAAGAGCATATTTTCCGTAAACGGCAAACTCGACCGTGTTATGCTTTTGTTGGTTTTCCATTCTATCAGTCCTCCTAATATATCAATATGTCCTGCTCTGCGCCCTCGGTAATGATGCCAAGCTCGCTGTCGTAAAAATTCTTTTCAAGTATCGCCGTGCCGAATTTCGTGCGGTAAATACCATTGCTTTCGTCAAGCTTTCGGCCTGTGCCGCCATAAACGCTGACGGTGTATTTCTGCGCCTGCTTTGTAAGCTGAACAAGCCCGTTTTCCGCAGTCATCAGCTTTTCGATAAGCTCCTTTGCCTCATCATTGTACGGAACAACGATATCCTCGGTGTTATTGTCAATGACAGTAAAAATAGTTCCTGCCGTTCGGAACGCCTGCGAAGTGAATTTGCTTGAAGTTCTCTCGCTGATCTCATATCGGTTGGTATCGAGCGACAAAAGGTCAATGAGGTTCGTACCAACGCCGTTATCACTCGCTGTATAGCAAAGCTTACCCGATTCGGTCTGATAAAGCGAACGGAAATACTGCCGAATTGCTTCGTCCGACTGGAGATCGGCATATCTTCCGCTCCCGAGCATTCCCTGCAAAATGCCCTGAGCATCTTTTATCTCGGTAAGACTGCCAAGCTTTTCGTTTTTGAATTTTATGATATAAACGGAACAGATACCGTCTGCATCACCGTGACGGTTGCATCGTCCTGCCGCCTGAACAGCATTGTCCAGTCCTGCCAAGGCTCGCACAACGCATCGGAAAGATATATCAACGCCTGCTTCGATAAGCTGCGTCGTCACGCATATTATGGGACGCTTTTCATCAAGCTGTTCCCTTATGTGCTTTATTCTGTCACGCCTGTGTTCGGGACACATATTCGTGCTGAGATGTATTATCTCCGCCTCGTCTTTGCAAAGCTCTTTTATACGCTCGAACATTGCGAGCGCTTCGGACTTCGTATTCACTATAAGAAGCAGATCGCCCGACTCGCGGAATTTTTCCGCACAGAATTCAGCCGCTTCATCATAATCCCAGCCGTAAGGGTCGATCTTCGACACGATATCGGTTCGGCGGAACACTTCAAAATCCTTGACGAAGTCACCCGTCATACTGTATTTCTCGTCCATTATCACGGGAAATTTCACTTCGTCCATAATGGGCTGAGTTGCCGAACACAATACGACAGTCGAACCGCATATCTGCGTGAGAAAATTTACGGCGAGGTTCAGCATATTCACGCATTTGAGCGGAACTGCCTGAATCTCATCTATTATTATCACCGCTTTGCCGAGTCTGTGCATACGCCGAACCGATGAGGTTTTCGCCGAAAAAAGCGTATTCAAAAACTGTACCATTGTTGTCGCGATAACGGGAGAATCCCAGCGCTCAGTGTGAAGCTCATACTCGCTGTATTCGTTCTGCTCTGCTTTTTCAAACCGCTCCGCAACAACGTTTGAATGATGCTCGAGGAAGTTTTCTTCGCCCGAAACAGCGCGGAATTCATCACTGTTCTGCTCGAGAATAGACATAAACGGCGCGATGTAAATTATCTTTTCCATATCGTGACCGATGCAGTATTCTATCGCAAAACGAAGCGAAGAAAGCGTTTTTCCTCCGCCCGTCGGAACTATCATTCGGCAGACCTTGACATCATTTTTCGCAAATTCCGCACATCGGTCGGAAATGCTTCTCCTCTGCTTTGAAATGGAGTCATTTTTTCCGTCGAACCTGCTCAAACGCTCCGCAAGGCGAGCTTTCATTTCCGTCCAAAGCCGCTTTTTGTCCACTGATATCTCCGCAGGCTCGCAGGACATAAACGAAGCCGTATCTATTCTGTCCGCATCGATAAGCGCCGACTGCAAAATCCGTTCAAGCAAGCCGAGATAAAAGGCGAAATCCTCTTTCCCTTTTGAAATTTCCTTTATTTCCGCACGAATACGCTTATATTCGTTATCGGCACTTTCAAGCAGTGAAAGCAGCTCTTTTTCGGGAAAAATTTCGTCCGCATTTTTGCGTATCTCATCGTAAAATTCCGTTTTCCCCGTTCGTTTGAGGAAGTAATCCACTCCGTTCGGTTCGAGCCAGTCATTCAGACCATGATGTGAGATTATCGTTCGTGCGATAAGGCGCGAAACGCTGCAAAAACGCTTCGGGTCAGCCTTATCCGCTATTTTGCAAAGATATTTTGCGCCTGCAAAGCTGTGGTCGATCTCACCTCTTTTTGTCGAAGATTCGCCCATAATATATCGGCTGAATTTCTCGCAAAGCTTTCCGATATCGTGGAGCAGACCTTGAAGCCGACCGATATTTTCCGCATCAAAAACGCGCGCGAACTCGGCTGCCATTTCAGCGGTGTTCCTGCAATGCTCCCCGACCGTCTGGATTTTATCATCATTTATGTGTGCCGCATAGACCATATTTCTGTCCTTTGTTAAAATTATACTCTTTATCAGAGAATGATTTTATTTATATAATAACCTTTTCGACAAAATTTGTCAACACACTCCGGTGAGTAAACATCGTTTTATACAATTTCTGACAATATGATTTATTTATTTTTACAATAAAATTATAAAATATTGACTTTTATTAAACATAGTTGTAAAATATTACTATTATACAATACATAAACCGGGGTGTTGAAATGAACAAAAAAATCGAACTTATTTGGCCGTTGAGCCTTATAGTTATATCTCTCGTATCGCTGACGCTTTCAATATCAAATATAATTGGAGCAGCGCTCCCCTCTGCGGTATCGACAACACTTGGGATCATCGACCTGTGCGCTCTTCCGCTTTTTGTGTATTCTTCGATAAAGAAATTTAAAAAATAACTGTTTGAGGTGAACACAATGGATAATACTAAACACCAATAAAATACAGGAAAAAATCTGCGCCGAAATCCTATATATTCGAGATTGTCGGCTTGATTTTTTCCAAATTTTAAATGGTGTTTAGTATAAAAAGTCCAAATGTAAATATATATGATCTATAAGCTTGCTCACCTTTGTGTTCGTTTCTGCAAAAATAAATTTCGGAAAAGGTTTTCCCGATCCTGAGCAGTACACTCTTTATATAGTTGATATATTTGCTTTTCTGATAATGATATGCGCATTGATAAAATATCGGAAAAATCAGCGTTAAAAAAGCAGCGGCATTTCTGCCGCTGCTTTGTATTATTTATTGCCTGTGTTTTTGAAACCCGAGATAATTGTCTGTTCTGTGCCGTTTTTGCCTGTGAAGGTAAGGTCATTTCCATCGCCCGTGTATGTGAACTTTGCCGTTCCCTTTACAGCGCTCAGGCAGTCAGATGTGACATTTTTCAATGTCAGGTTCTTCCTTGCCGAAATTGTAAATGCCTTTGTATTCTTGAGCGTGATGCCCTCGACAGTAAGGTCATAGCTTGGTGATATCGATGAAACATTTACAAGCTGAACAGTATTGCCCGTGCCCTTGATCGTGAGCGAAGCTGCCTTTGCCGGAAGTCTGAACTTTGAAACATAGACATCATCGTTAACGGTAACTATGTAATCTTTCTTGAGATCCTTTATCTGTGCGAAGGCTTCTTCGATGGTCGCATAGCTGCCGACAGACTCTCCGTCTTCGGTGAGAGTTACTGCTTCGTTATTTACAGCCTTGATCTCCTTGCCGTAAAGCTTTGCACAAAGTGTACCTGCCGAAGATCTGTTGGCAAATCTGACCTTGTCTGTAAAATCATTCTTTCCGTTTGTCCAAAGGATAGTCTTTCCGCTTGGGAGCGTGATAAGGTCACCGTTTTCATCGACCACCGACATTCCGAGCTGTGATTTTTCGTCAGCCATACCCGTTACGGTTACCTTTGCAAATGCACCGTTATTATCGGTAAGCTGAATGAGTGCCAAATTGAAGATATTTGAAACACTCATTGTTGATTTTGCATTTGGAAGTCCGACAAATCCGTAAAGTCGTCCGATACCGCTTACATTTCCCGTCACATTAAGAAGCTTTGGCGTTGACAATTCACCAAATGTTGAAATACTTGCAACAGTGTTTTCTACGTTGTTGGAAAGGGTCGAGGTCTTAGTTCCTCTTAATGCGCCGATATTTGATAAAACAGCACCCTGACCGAACGTAAGGGTCTTGCCTGCCGCAACCGAGATCGCAAGCGGTCTTGCATTCGCTCCGTTTAAGTGAATTTCAAATGTTGCATCAACGGGAACAGCTATAGAAGTCATATTAAGGTTAAGGCTTCCCTCGCCCGTAAATGTTAATGACTTTGCCTTTCTCGGAAGTGCAAACTTTGAAGCGGAAACATCCTCGTTGAGCGTTATCGTATAATCATTAGCCTCTTTTTCCTTTGTGATAGCCGCAAATGCAGCATCAATGCTCACATAATCGGAAATTGTTGAGCCGACGCTTACAGTTACTGCATTTCCGCAGTCTGCTCTTACTTCTTTTCCGTAGACAGCCATATTGAGTTCATTGCCGAACTTAGCCTTGTTTACAAGCTCGACACCGTCTGAAATATCAGTCTTTCCGCCCATCCAAAGGATAGTTTTGCCTGCGCCGAGTTTGATCTCTTGACCGTTTTCATCAACGAATACGACTTTGAGCTTTGCATCGCCGATAACATTGGATACTGTTACCTTTGCTGATGTTCCGTTCACATCGGTAAGTCTGAGAACTGCGCTTTCTGCGTTTGTGACAGCCGCTGTGGACTTAACATTCGGAAGTGCAAGCGTACCCGTAAGGGTCGTAACACCGGTCACTTTTCCCGTTACGGAAAGTACAGCATTTCCGTCATCACCAATAGCAACAACGTCACCGAATGTCGCAATGCTTGCAGCTGTGATGCTCTTGTTTACATAAAGTGAAGATGTTTTTGTACCCTTTACTGCGCCTATGTTTTCAGTCTCTCCGCCAAATATAAGCTTTTTGCCTGCCGCAGCTGTAATAGCAAGCGGCTTTGCGTTTGTACCCTTTACAGCAACGCTGAACTCTGTATTGACAGGAACAGTGAGTGCGGCCATATTGAGTTCAAGGCTTCCCGAACCCGTAAATTCGATAAATCCTGCGTTCTTAGGGAATGTGAGCTTTGAAACCGAAACATCTTCATTGAGATATACGGTATATTCTGTTGAAGCATTGTTGATAGCCTTGAATGCACTTTCGATGTTAGGATAGAAACTATCTTCATTTCCGTCATTGACCTTTATCGCCTTTGCATACTCGGCTTTGATCTCCCTGCCGTAGAGGAAAGGAGAAAGCTCGTGACTAACTGTTGATCTGTTTTCGATGCGGACATTTTCTGTAAAGTCTGTCTTTCCCGCCGACCAGAGAACTGTCATTCCTCCGACAAGCTCCACAAGACTTCCGTTTTCGCTGTCAAGAATTCTGATAAGAAGTCCGCAGTTGTCATTATTTTCTGTCGGAATAACTGCATTGGAGATCGTTGCCTTTGCAACTGCGCCATTGCTGTCAGCGACAAGGTCAAGATACATACCCGATGCCGTTGTAACAGCGGCGGTTGATTTTGTATTGGTAAGCTGAAGTGTTCCGCTGAAGTTTGTTATTCCCGAAACATTTCCCGTAACTGTTAAAATCTTGTTCTCGTCAACATTTACATCTTTGAACGATGCAAGACTTGCAGCTGTTATATTTGCGCCTATATTAAGGATAGATGTGTTAGTTCCCCTGACTGCACCAAGATTAACAAAGCTGTTGTTTAAAGTAAGTGTTTTGCGCGCCGCAGCTGAAACCGCAACAGGCTTTGAATTGACACCCTTTACAATAACATCGAACGTTGTATCGACAGGGATAGTCAATACAGAAAGATTAAGATTTAATACTACATCCGGGTTCTCACCCTTGAATGTGATATCCTTAGCCTTTTTTGGAAGTGTAAGTTTTGAAACAGTGACCGTATCGCACAATGTAATAGTGTAAGACGCTTCTTCTGTCATATTGGCAATAGCAAGATTAAGATTCGGGTAAGATTTAGCTTTTCCGCCGTCTGCGGAAAGTGTAACGGCATTTCCGTATTCAGCCCTGATCTCCTTGCCGTAACGGTATGCATTGAGTTCCTGATTTGATGAGGTCTTATTTGCAACAGTGATCTTATCGGTGAAGTTCTTTGTTGAACCCGCCCAAAGGATCGTCCTGCCGCTTTCTACCGCAGTTTCAATAACAGTATTCGGGTCTACCAATTCAATACCGAGCGATCCGACAACATCGCTGACAGTTAACTTTGAGATCTTGCCGTCGTTATCGTAAAGGCGAACAGTACCATTTCCGAAATTAACAATAGTAGCTGTGTACTTCGGATCTTTGAGCCACAATTTACCGTTGAAAAGTTCAACACCCGTCACATTGCCCTCAACGGAAACAGCCGCACTGTCAGCAACATTAACTTCGCCAAAGGTCGAGATACCACCAACGGTAAGGAATTTGTTGATATTGAGAACAGAAGTCTTTGTACCCTTTACCGTTACAGCGCTTCCGTAATGCGCGAATGAATCAAAGTTAAGAGTCTTGCCTGCCGCAACGCTGATAGTGATAGGCTTGAGATTTTCACCGTCACCATAAACAGCAAGAGTTGTATCAACGGGGATAGCGAGCGTTGACATATTGAAGTCTACATTTGAGCCGCTCTTATTTGTGAGCGTGAAGCTGTTTATTTTTGTCGGAATAGTAAGCTTTGTTACAGTAATGTCATTGTTGAGTATAAGCGTAACATCAACGCCTGTATACTTTGCTTTGTTGAAATAATTGAATGCTTCGGCAATGGAATCAAAGCCCAGCTTATCGGTCGTTTTACCCTCATTTTCAACTACAAGCGTGACTGCTGCGGCAAATTCAAATGTAAGCGTGTCACCCTCGGGATCGACTTTGCAGGTATATGTATAGCAATCGTCTTTTTTCTCAGCATCAAGTGTAACAAGCTCACCATTTACGAGAAGATTCTTTCCATTGTCAATATATTTCTGAGGGACAGATGCTATTACATAAGCGCCTCTCGGATAGTAATCGCCGTCCGAAAGCCAACCTGCTGCGGCATTGTTAACATAAGAGTCAACATTGATAGGATCTGATATCTCAAGCTTTACATATTTTGCAGTTTCTTCACTGCTCCACTTTTCCTCTTCAAGTCCGACTTCAACATCGGATCCGTTTACTGTATATTCATAATCAAAGAAAGTATTGTGATCCTTATTTAAGGTCGGCGTTACCGTTTTACCGTTGATAACAAACTTATTGTCAATATAGTTTTTGATTTTGATCTCAAAACTGATCTTTGTGCCGTCTTCAAGAATATCGCCGTCCTGCAAAGCGGCATCCGAAACGGTTGCATAAATATCTTCGCTGCCGGCCTTATATTTATAACCGCCGTTTGAAATATGAACAACGAATTCGCCGTCTTCATTTGAAGCATAAACATAGGAATCGACCCTATACTCGTTTCCGTTTACCGTTCCCTGAGTCTTTACACCATTTATGCTTATATACTTGCCGCCCGATAATTCGGAATTATCCGCAACAATAGCTCCAAAGAATCCATTTTCAACGTAATCACCGTTTTTTATCGGCACGCTCTTGTCAACATTGTTGTCAGCATCAAGCGGATAAACCGTTATCCCGTCATCAAGCACAAGCTTGGCGAATTTGGAGCGTTCACTCTCGCTCCATTTATTGTCGGTAAGGCTGATATCAACAGAGGGATTGCTGCTGTCAGTTAAATCAAATTCAATTTCTTCATAATAATAGTTAGCTGTAAATTTGCTGTTTACAGAACTTAAATTATCCGCCGAACCGTTTACGGAATAACTGAGTTTATGGTCAATATAATCCTTGATATCAACGCAAACTTCTATCTTGTTGTCGGTCGTAACGCTTACGGTCTTTTCGTCGGTTCTCTCGCCGTCAACTTTAAGATAAACTGCATCATCATTTACGTTAATAGCGTAAGGAAGTGCATCTCCCTCGTAATCATTTGCGGAAAGAGTAAGGAACTCGGAAGAATATTGGTTCTTTGTATCTGTACTGTAAACATACTTGATCCTGCCGCTGTAATACTTAGCTGTGAAACCGCTTCCCGATGGACTGAGAACGCCCTTGAGGAAAAGGTAGCCGTTGCTGTATTGTCCCGCATCACAGTTTGTTACATCGACAAGATAGGAAACATCATTAATGGAAACGATATTCCACATGTGATTGCCGCCGTTCGAAGTGCCTGTTACGATAGCACTGTTGACAGAAGAATTCTCGAATGTACTGATGTCACAAAGATACTGGAAAGCCTTTGAGTAACCCTCGCAAACGATATTGGTCGTCGGGTCGCCGTCAAAAGCATAGATAAGCTGCCATGGATCGCCATAAGCATAATTATAATTTACTGCATCATGGTTGTATTCGACCATTTCGCACAATTCATCACAATAGCTTGAAAGTTTTTTGTAGTCGCCAAGACCTGCGTACTTTTCAACGATCAGATTCGCATTTGCAGCAGACTTGGAAGCGGCTGTGGTCTTTGCTGTGTCAGTTGTGTATTTTCCTGATCCGGCATAAGCACCTGCTACAGTGAATGAGAATATGAATCTCATTCCCGACTTGTAAGTTGTCAGGTGAAGACCCTGCGTTTTATCATACCAGTAAAAATCATAAGGAAGATCGGTAAGAAGTGCAATATGGATCTTCTTTAAAGATTCCTGCGTATAGGTCCATACGTGGGACGTTGTTATGGTAATAGATGCGTTGGATTCTTCGCCGTTCGCTATCTTGGTGATAACAGGTTTAAGAGCATTGTAAACGTCCCTTTCGCCTTCCGTTGTAAGGCTTTCATAACCATATTCCGGGTTGTCAAATGTAGCAAAGTCTGTTTCACCATAGAAAACACGGTTTACATACTCATTGAACAGTTCATCGCTGTCAGGAAGCTCGTTGGTATCATCATTGATCCAAATTTCTTCCATCTCGATCTCATCGGAGCCATCGTCATCATCTTTGGTATCATCATTTTCGTCTTCACCGTCCGAAGAAGCATCGCCATCCGTGCTATTTTCATCTTCACCATCAGATGACTCACCATTATCGGAGCCATTTTCTTCCCCGCCGTCAGGCTCTCCGCCATCTTCGGAGTTGTTTTCTTCTCCACCATCAGATGTATCGTCATCGTCAGAGCTGCCCTCAGCCATACCGTCAGAGGTATTGGCTTCTTCAGCGCTCGCCGTCATACCAATGCCGGTTGAAATCCCCATTTCACCCAATGGCATCGGAGTAAGCACAAGCAGGAGAGCCGTAAGGCCTGCAACAAATCTGCCAAAGCTTGTTTTCTTATTCATTGGTCGTTCCCCCTCTAAAAATTTAAGGTTTCGTATCAAGAATAAATATATTCTGATATGCTTTTATGAACAAAATACGTTATATAACTATTTTACCACAGTGATGAAATAAAGTCAAGCAAAATTAAAGGATTAATTTCTTTTTATCAAAAAAATTTGAATAAAAATTGTATTTTTATTGTTTTTTGAATTTATTTGTGGAAATTTGGGGGATAAAATAAAAAATCCACAGGATCGCCTGTGAATTTCACATTATATAAAAATATATCTTTATATGGAACGAAATTTAAGCATTAATTTCAAGTATTTTACTTTATGGTCGCATCTAAAAACCATAGTGCCTCAGATGCGCAGTCAGATTTTTCGT
>UQKC01000066.1 GCA_900541495.1 uncultured Ruminococcus sp.
TGCAAGCAGATGAGGTGCTAAGGCTTTAGCCGGTGGTTTTTAGAGGTGACCATATATTACCATAGTGTAAAATTCCCGTTTTCGGGGAAATGCTATTGACAAATCATTGTCATAAGCCTATAATTAATAGGTTATTGAAAAAATGAAAGGAAAACTGTTTTTATGAAGCTTGAATCATTCAAAAGTATATTTTTTAAGGCATTGATGTCGGGATTTATGATCGGTATCGGCGGAACTGTCTACCTTATGTGCGATAATAAGTATATGGGCGGATTTTTGTTCAGCTTTGGACTTTTCACAATAATCCAGCTCGGCTTTGCACTCTATACGGGTAAAGTCGGATATATCCCCGAAAGAAAGCCTATATATATCCGCGAAGTGCTTATAACCCTCCTCGGAAATATCGTCGGAACGGGCGTGTCAGCACTTTTGATCTCCGCAACAAGAATTGGCGCAAAGGTCCACGAAAACGCAGTTGCCGCAATGGATACCAAAATGAGTGACGGCATCGTCAGCAGACTTATCCTCGGATTCTTCTGCGGAACATTGATGTACCTCGCAGTTGAAAACGGAAAGAACTGCCGTATAAAAGGTCACGACGTTTCAATGATCTTCGGAACAGCAGTCCCCGTAATGCTCTTCATTTTTTGCGGATTTAACCATTCAATTGCAGACTGCTTCTATTATTTCTCCGCAGGCGCAACAGTAAGCGGCGCACTCTATATCCTTGAAGTAGCAGTGGGAAACGCACTCGGCGGAATGTTTATACCATTTATGAAAAAGCTTTTCGATAAACCCGAAGAAATACAAACACCGGCAAAGTAACAATAACGCGAAGTCAACTAAAGTTTAGGTCAAGCCTTTTTAAAGGCTTGTGGGTGTCCGGAGGCGGGGAACCCCCCGCAGGTATGTCGTTTTAGCTTTTGTCCGAACCGTAAGTTTGCGGCCCGGTACCCTAACTTCGCAGAGGGAAGTCCACTGGGCAAAGCCCCTTGGTTGCTCTCCGCCGAGAGCGAGTCGGCTAAAAACGCTCGTCGCTTTGCTCCTCACGTTTATTCGCCGAGGATAGTTTGTTTGAAGAAAAAAGATTGGCGCAATTCACATTATTGGCTTTACGAAACTGTGTTTATCATATTTCGTTTAACCTTTTTTGTGTGAATTGCGCCTTTTTAGCTGTTAATAATTTCGCTGTTGCGGCAATGCCTTTAGCCATAGTTTAAGGAGTTTCGCTCTCTGCGGAGAGCGACCAAAGGGCTTCCGCCCTCTGGACACCTGACGAGCTGTGCTCAGCTCGACCAGCTGGTTGGCTTCGCAGGTTTCATACAAATGTTAGCTTTGCAAATAATTACGCATTAAATTCAGTCTTTCGATTTATAATAGAGCATACAATGGCAGAATCCCTCAAAATTCGGGTCTGCCATCTGGTCGCGGAACTCTTTGCACATACAGCGGTTTTCTTCGGTGTGCTGCAATCTGCACGGGCAATAGCCGCCCGTTCTTTTCAGTCCCTCTTTTATTCTTGCGACGATCTCTTTATCGTCGTTGAGTTTTACTGCCATTAGTCTTCCTCCTGCTCGTTATGTTCAAGCGGAAGCTCGTCCTTTTCCTTTGGCGGGACATATCCCTCGGGAAGCTGTTCCTTTACTGCAACGAGGAGCTTTATTTTTTTCCCCTCGGCGGAAAACATTTTCTCGTGCTCGGTTTCAAAATTCGGTGCATAGTCGGAGTTATGGAGATCTCTTGTGATGAATTTTATTGAGAATCCCGAATGTTCAAAGTAGGGGAGCGATTCCTCGAAAAGCTCGTCATCGTCCGTCTTGAAATGTATCTCTCCGCCGTCACGCAGGAACGTTCTGTACTGCATAAGCTGTCGGGTATGCGTTAAACGGCGCTTCTTATGGCGTTTTCTCGGCCATGGATTACAGAAATTGATATGTATGCGGTCGATTTTATCATTTCCGTCAAAGGCGGTAGTTATCTTTTCGATATTCTGCGATACGAGCTTGATGTTGTTTATTTCAAGTCCCTTTGCTTCAAAATCAGCGGTTATGGTTCGTCTTGCAACGGCGAGCATCTCGCTTTTTATATCCATTGCGAGCCAGTTCACGTTAGGATAATACTGCGCAGCCTGAACAACAAAGCCGCCCTTTCCGCAGCCGAGTTCGGCGTAGATAGGTTTATCGTTTCCGAAAACGGTGTTCCATTTTCCCTTGTATTCTTCAGCGTGTTCAATGTAAAACGGGCAGACCGCAAGTTCGGGACGCGCCCATTTTTTTCTTCTCATTCTCATAATTATGTATTTCCTTTATTATTTTTTGAATGACAGTTCAAGGCTGTCGATGTTGGTTTCGAGGCGTGTATATTTCACTCCTGCGGCATCAAGCATACGCTTTGAAGCTATGGTAGCTTCGCTGTCGGCATACTTGTCATAGAGGTAAACGACTTCCTTTATGCCCGACTGGATGATTGCCTTTGCACATTCATTGCAGGGGAAAAGGTCAACGTATATTTTTGCACCTTTGAGTGATTTGCCGTTGGAATTGAGTATCGCGTTGAGCTCTGCGTGAACGACAAAGCGGTACTTCGTGTCTGCGCCCTCTCTTGCCCACGGGAATTCGTCGTCCGAGCAGCCTATCGGAAAGCCGTTGTAACCCGTTGAAAGAATGATATTGTCACTGCTGACGATGCAGGCACCGACCTGCGTGTTCGGGTCTTTGCTGCGTTTTGCGGCAAGGAGAGATACGCCCATAAAGTATTCGTCCCATGAAATATAGTCGCTGCGTTTCATAAAATTCGTCCTTTCGGTAGAGGATAAAGTAGCGTTTTACATCATTATAGCATATTGCTTAAAAAAAATCAAATTTTTTTATGCATAAAATTTGTATTTACTGTTGATTTTAGATTAGAAATATGTTATAATTTAACTAATTTATAACTGCAAACTGCGGTTTTTTGTGCCGTGTGACAATTTTTGGTGGGTTTTATAGCGGATTTTGCCTAAACCCGAGAATTGTCAGGCCTGTTTCCGCAGGCGGAGAAAATAACTCCGCAAAGGTTGATTTCTCGGAGGTTTTTATGGATTACAAACAGGAATTTATCAAATTTATGGTTGACTGCGGAGTGCTGACATTCGGCGATTTTACGCTCAAGAGCGGCAGAAAAGCTCCATATTTCATCAACACCGGCAACTATAAGACAGGTGCGCAGCTCGCAAAGCTTGGCGAGTTCTATGCTGCCTGCATCGAAGATAATAAGATCGAAGCCGACACACTTTTCGGACCTGCATACAAGGGTATCCCTCTCTGCGTTTCCGCCTGCGTCGCTCTTTACAATCAGCACGGCAGAGATGTAAGCTACTGCTTCGACAGAAAAGAAGCTAAGGACCACGGCGAGGGCGGTATGTTTGTCGGCAAGCAGCTCACAGACGGCGAAAAGGTCGTTATCATCGAAGACGTTATGACTTCGGGCAAGGCTCTTAAGGAAGTTATGCCTAAGCTTACGGGTGCTGCAAAGGTGAACGTTACCGGAATGGTCATTACCGTTGACAGAATGGAAAAGGCTCTCAACTCCGATAATTCCGCTGTTCAGGAAGCATATAAGGAATTCGGCGTAAAGGTTTATTCCATTGTAACTATCAACGATATCATCGATGCTATCGAAAAGGGAGTTATCGGCGGCAAGGAATATCTTGACAAGATGCTCGAATACAGAAAGACCTACGGCGTACAGTAATACTAAATTTCTGAAAGGAATGAACATAATATGAGCGTAAAGCTGAACATTACAGCTGCCGGTGCAGAGATCCTCGATTCAATTGTTTTTATGGATAAATCTCCTGCTTTAGCTGCATTCAAAGAGGAGATCGAAAAGATACTTGCCGATTTCAACAAGAACAAAAAATTCGGCGAGATCGATGTAAGAGCGCTTGTAGACGGCTCGGAAGATGCCCTCAGAAATATGCAGAGAGCATATCTCATCTGGACTTTCAACGAAGATTACGGCAAAAAGCCTTTGAACGAAGCCGAATACACAAAGTTCCTCAAGCTTTTCATAAAGTCGCAGGAAAAGGCTATCGTTGAAGCCAACGGCGGAAAGAAGTCTATCGCTACCGACGAGATACCTGCGTTCATAAAGAAATTCGTGGGCGAAGTTTCGGCAAAGCCGGAGCTTTTTAACAGCCTTAAGGAATTCTTTGCAGGCTATGTTTACGGCTATTTCTTCAATTATCTCAGCGAACAGAAGATAATGAAAGACTATGCCGAGTTCCTTATCTGCCTCGGTATCATGTCCAACAAGATCACTACTTCCGAATCGCAGAAGCAGCAGATATTGCCGAAAATGGCTATGCTCCTCAACAACGACCGCTTTAAGTATATCAGCGGAAATATCCCCGTTGATGTTATGTTCAATATAGTTTACGAACGCTTTGAATTCTCCAACCTTACAGGCAAGGAAGAGGAGATCATCAAGGCTGCACTCAGAGATTATATGATCTCGAATTATGATTACAACGAAGATGACGGACTTATCTCCGATACAGTCGTAACGGGTATTATGTCCAAGCTCAACTGCAAGTATGTATGCTCCGAAGACTTTGCTTCCGACCTCCACAAGAACTCGTTCGCAGGAGTGAGAACATTCCTCGACGGCGACAAGGAAGACCTCGGCGAATATACATACGAAAAGCTCCTTTCCGTTATCGCAGGCAAGTGCGAGCTCAACTTCGACGGCTATTACTCTTCCGCAAACGAACCGACCGTTGATACTGCTCTTAGCAGTGATTGCAAGGGCTATCGTTATCCGCTCGTTGCGAAAACAGACGGAAAATACTGGTTCTGTGATATCTACAAGGAACTCGTATTCCCATATACAGATGAGAATGTCTTCGTTCCCGTCAAGGCTGAAAGCCTGCCGCTCGAAGAATTCCCATTCACAGATTCCGCCCTCAGAACAAACATTATCTGCTTCCTCGGCGGCATCGAAAAAGATCATTACACAGTTCGTTCCGATAAGCTGAAGCTTGTTGATGATATTGCAGTTATCAAGCGCTCGGGCGGTACAGATGCAGAGAAGAAGATGCTCGTCCTTGAAAAGCTTCTCTATATCATTTCGGGCAATATGGACAGCAAGTCCTACAAGAACCTCTTCGATGACTGCATTTTCGGCTCAAAGCTTTATGACGACTATATCCGCTACAGAATGGACTGCCTCTTTGCAGACGGCATCAAGAGCCTTGACGCAAAGAAAAATCTTCTTGACAATATCAACAGCATAAGCAAATAAGGAGTGCGTTATACTATACCTATGAGTGAGTCAAAATTAGGACGTATCGTTCTTTCCGCAGCCACAGTGTGTATGTCGGCGGTGATGCTGACTTCCTGCGGACGGTATTCCAAGGACGACAACATCGTTTACGATGCTATCGAGGAGTACGACAGCGGAGATTACGAAGCGGCGCTTGAACAGCTTCAGACTGCGAATGTTGAAAAGTTTAAGGCGATGAAACCCGAGAATTACTATTTCTATCTCGGCGAAACATATTTTAAGCTCGGCGATTATGAGCAGTCCCTCAATGCACATCTTCACGCTCTGAAAATAAAGCCGACCCTGTTCAAAAGCAGGGTGACGGCAGGAGTATGCTACAGCAAGCTCGGCAGAACAGACGATGCGCTGAAAACATACGAAAAGGCGCTCGAATACGACCCGCAGAACGCTGATTCAGTCGGCTTGTATGTTAGTTTGGGTTCACTCTATATTTCACAGAATAAACCCTATACTGCAATAGATTACCTTGAAAAAGCCTCGGAAATATACCCCGAACAGCCTGCGGCACACGCTTATCTCGCAATAGCGTATGCAATGGCTTATGAATACGATAAATCGGACGAACAGCTTATCCTTGCGTCAGGCTATGGATATGATCGTATCGACGAGATAAAGGAACGTATAAATGAGGTCAGGAAATCACAGAACTAAAGGGAGTATACAAATGCTTGAAAATGCGCTTGTCAATAAGAATAAATCAGTAAACTACAAGGATATGTCCAAACAGCTCGAAGATAACCTCTGTACGCTTCAGCAGAAGATAAAGGAGAAAAAGCTCCCCGTTATAATCCTGCTCGAAGGCTGGGGCGCTTCGGGAAAAGGACAGCTCATATCCGATATAATCAAAATGCTCGATCCTCGTTTCTTCAAGGTGTATTCAACAATGCCTGCGAACGAGTATGAAAAAAGATATCCGCTCATGAAGCGGTTTTGGGCGAATATACCCTCTTACGGAATGATGTCCGTAATGGATCGAAGCTGGTATCAGGAGCTTGCTATCGCAAAGCTTGAAGACGGCGTTTCGGACGAAGAATACGAACGCCGTATCCGCGAGGTAAATACGTTTGAACGCCAGCTGACCGATGACGGTTACCTTGTGATAAAACTCTTCCTCCATATCTCCCGTCAGGAGCAGAAAAAGCGTTTCGTCAAGCTGAAAGAGGACAGTGCCACAAAATGGCGTGTTACTGAGCTTGATAAGAAGCGTAACAAGAATTACGATATCTATTATAAGCAGTTTGACGATATGCTCACCAAGACAAATACGCCTTACTGCCAGTGGAAGATAATCGACACCACAGACCGCCAGTTCACACGTTTTCAGGTGTTCAATATCCTCGTAAGTCAGATAACGAATGCCGTAAATACGCAGAGAACATACAATACTGCCGACCTGCACGAAAATGTAAGCTATGTTCCAATGCCAAAGCTTGCCGATGTCCGTCTGGAGGGCAAGACCGTTCAGCCGACAAAGTATTTTGAAGAGCTGAAAAAGGCGCAGAAAGAGCTTGCAAAGATACACGGAAAGCTATATAAAAAGAAAATTCCCGTTGTTATGGTCTTTGAAGGCTGGGACGCAGCTGGAAAGGGCGGCGCTATAAAGCGCATCGGTACGGCTCTTGACCCGAGAGGTTACGAAGCCGTTCCTATCGCAGCACCCGACCAAAAGGAACTCAGCCACCACTATTTGTGGCGATTTTGGAACAACCTACCCAAAACGGGTCATATCACTATCTTTGACCGTTCATGGTACGGCAGAGTAATGGTCGAACGCATCGAAAAAATTACGCCCGAGGAACGCTGCCAAATGGCTTACCGCGAGATAAATGAATTCGAGCAGGAGCTTGCCGACAGCGGCATAATCGTGCTGAAATTTTGGCTTCAGATCGACAAGGACGAACAGCTCCGCCGCTTCACCGAGCGTCAGAACACCCCTGCAAAGCAGTGGAAGATAACCGATGAGGACTGGCGCAACAGAGAAAAATGGGACGCTTACGAAAAAGCTGTCGATGAGATGATACAGAAGACCTCAACAACGACCGCTCCGTGGAACATCATCGAAGCAAACAATAAGATGTACGCAAGGCTCAAAATAATGAACATCATTATCGATAAGCTCAACGATGTTATCAAAAACAGTTGATCAAAAATGCAGTCTGATATATTCAGGCTGCATTTTTTGTGCATATATTAATTTAATTATACTTTTTTTTAGCTATTAAATAAAGAAAACTGAATCCAAACCGATTTATTTGTATAAAAAAGGTATTGAATAAATAAATTCAAAAATGTATAATATTTGTGTATGATATAATGCCATTGAGTATAATTGCAGAGAGGTGGTTAAAAATGAGATCATCACGCATTTTTAGGATAATAATGGCTGCTGCTATGACTTTCGCCGTGCTCGGACTGAGCGGCTGTGCAGGTGGGGATAAAACTCTCATAATGGCTACGAATGCCGAATTTCCGCCGTATGAATATTATGAAGACGATAAAATGGTCGGCATTGATGTCGAGTTTGCCAAAGCTGTCGCCGCGGATATGGGATATAAGCTTGAAATAATCGATATGGACTTCGGTTCGGTCATTCCGTCAATACAGAGCGAAAAAGCAGATATAGCCGTTGCCGCAATATCCGTCACCGAGGAAAAACTTCAGCAGATCGATTTCAGCGACCCATACGAAACGGCTTCGCAGCTCATAATCGTGCCGAACGATTCGGAAATTTCGTCCGTTGCCGACTTGAAAGGCAAGCGCATAGGCGTTGAAAGCTATACAACAGGAATGATCTATGCTTCCGAGATAGAAGATGTGACGCTCGAAAGCTTTGCAAACGGCTTGCAGGCTATTGATGCACTCAAAGCGGGCGAACTCGATGCGATCGTGGTTGACGGCGGACCTGCAAAGATTTATGTTGAAAGGGACAGCGAATTGAAGCTCATTGATGAGCCTCTTACCGAAGAAGAGTACGCAATCGGCGTGGCAAAAGGCAATACAGCGCTCCTTAAAAAGATAAATAAGTCGATAGAAAAGCTCAAAGCCTCGGGCAAGTATGACAGCATAAGGGAAAAATATATCAGTGCAGAATAATTTTTGTTCAATTAGTTACAAAAATAATACAATTTATATACAGATCCGATAATATCATTGACTTTTTACATAAATGCTGTTATTATTGTAAAGGTAGAAATTTCAGCAGTGAAGGGAGGAAGTATTTATGGGTGAATTTAATCTTTGCTATGGCTGTATGAATCTTAAGGACTGCGATGAAAACGGAGTTTGCAGGATATGCGGCTTTGATGAAAATGCCCCAAGTCTTCCGTCTTATCTTGCGCCCGGAGTGATGCTCCGTGACCGCTATGTTGTGGGAAAGCTCCTTTCCTATAACGGCGAGAGCGCAAATTATATTGGTTTTGATACAATAACACAGAGCAAGGTAGTTATAAAGGAATATATGCCCGATACTCTCTGCGAAAGAGAAGCGGGAAAAAGTATCCTCGATGTCGCTCCGCAGTATGTTGCACAGTATAAAACACTGATGTCCGAGTTCGTGGAGCTGAACAAAACGCTGTCAAAAATGCGCAGCCTAAGCCACATTATCCCCGTTGTCGATATGTTTGGCGACAATAACACGGGATATGTCGTGCTTGCGTATTTCGAGGGCGTAACTCTCGAAAAATACATCGAACACAACGGCGGAAGACTTACATGGGAAACCGTAAGAAGATTCTTTCCGCCGATATTCACCACAGTTTCGCTCGTGCATAACGCAGGACTTGTCCACAGAGGCATCTGCCCCGAGAATATTCTTATTGGCGAAAACGGTGATATAAAGCTGACGGGTTTTGCTATTTCCGACGAAAGAACAGCGAATACGGAGATCGCTCCCGAGCTTTACAGCGGTTATGCCGCACCCGAGCAGTACAATTCTTCGGCAAGGCAGGGAACATGGACGGACGTTTACGGTGTTTCGGCAATGCTTTATAAGGCTCTGACGGGTGTTACACCGCTTGATGCGGCTTCAAGACTTACCGATGATACGCTTGAAACACCCGCTTCACTCGTCCCCGAGATACCGGAAAGCGTTTCCAACGTTATAATGAGCGGTATGGAACTTGACGGCGAAAAGAGAATACAGACCGTTACAGAGCTTGTAACAAAGCTTTTTGAGCAGCCTGAAATAGGCGGCGCGGCTGTAAGACTTTCATCTTCAAGCACACAGACTATAATGATACCGCGTGAAGCACTTCAGCAGGGTCAGCACCGTTCATCGGGCGGCAGACCTGCAAAGAAAAAGCAGATGAGCAGGCGCGGCGTGTTTATCGCTGTGATGGCAATAATGCTTGGAATAGGAATGTTCTTCCTGCTTATACTTCTGTTCAGTTGGGGTACGGACAATAACAGCGATGTTCCCGAGATAAACCAGATATCCTCCGATACTTCGACAGGTTCGGAAAGCGAGCTGACCTCGATGCCAACGCTCACCGAGATGACCGAAAAAACAGAAGCTTTCTCCGAGTCAAAACCCGAAGAAAACCGTATGCTCTACGTTATGAACGATATTACAGGCAAAAATTTCGATATAATCCAGCGTTCGGATAATTACAGCAGCCTTGTTTTCAATCCTATATATGAATACAATGACGAGTACGCAAAGGGACTTATCTTCGAGCAGTCGATCGAAAAGGGCGACAACTACGAAGAGGGAACTGAGATCACTGTCAAGGTAAGTATGGGTCCGAAACTCGTTACGATACCCGACTATATTTCGCTCTCCAAGAAAGACTATTTCGCAATGCTCGGCGAGCTTGGAATAAAGTATGAGGAAAAAGAGATCGAAACGAGCGATGTCAAGGAAGGCTATGTTGTAAAGCTCAGCAAGGACGCAGGTGAAACGATAGATGTTGAAAAGGGCGAAGTCCTGACCGTATTTATCGCAAAAAATCTTCCCGAAACAGAGCCGTCCGAAACGACCAAGGCAAAGGATAAAGATAAGGACAAGGTCACAGACAATGTCCATCAGCCAGATGTTACTGAGTCAACACTCGAACCCGATGTTTTTGTAACACTTTTTGATTAATGATAATGCGCCGACGGAAAATGTCGGCGCATTTTTGCAAAAATGAACAAAATGTAAAATGTGAAATATATGGTTGACAGAAGCATTGTTATGTGATAAAATATCAAATGTAGTAAATACACTTTAGCACCAAAAAGCTTAAAAGCATAAAAGCTTAAAATCGCTAAAGTATCAAGGAAGGAATGTTTATAAATGTTAGAAAAAAAAGGCGACCTTATGTCATACAGACCTGACATCAAGCTCCTCGATGCAACTATCCGTGACGGCGGACTTGTAAACAATTTCAGATTTTCTGATGAGTTCGTAAAGGAACTTTATAAGACCAACGTCAAAGCAGGCGTTGAATATATGGAATTCGGCTATAAAGCTTCAAAGGATCTCTTCAAGGTTGAAGATTTCGGCAAGTGGAAGTTCTGTGACGAAGAGGATATCCGCGCTATCGTAGGTGAAAACAACACAAACCTCAAGCTCACAGTTATGGCTGACGTTGGACGCTGCGACTACAAAAAGGATATTATCCCTAAGGACGAGAGCGTTATCGATATGATCCGTATCGCTACATACACTCACCAGATGCCCGGCGCTATCGAAATGATAAATTACTGCCACGACCTTGGCTACGAAACGACTATCAACATTATGGCAATCTCCGCAGCTAAGGAAGAGGACGTAAACAAGTCGCTCGAAATGGTATGCAATTCTCCTGTTGACGTTATCTATCTCGTTGACAGCTACGGTTCACTTTACCCCGAGCAGATACGCGAGATGACCAAGATGTACTGCGCTGCGGCTGAGTCCTGCGGCAAGAAGGTCGGACTCCATATGCACAATAACCAGCAGCTCGCATTCGCAAACACTATCGAAGGTATCGCTTTCGGTGCAAGCTTCGCAGATGCAACAATGAGCGGCATGGGAAGAGGTGCAGGCAACTGCTTTATGGAACAGATGCTCGCATTCCTCAAGAATCCGAACTACAATCTTTCTCCTGCACTCAAGTTTGTTGAGAAGTATATCTCACAGGAAAGAGAAAAGGGCTCTGTATGGGGCTACGATGTGCCTTATATGCTCACAGGCGTTCTTAACCGCCACCCAAGAGCAGCTATCGCATTCATCAAGGATCAGAAGACCGATTACGATGATTTTTATCAGGATCTTCTCTACGAACTTTCATAATTGAATAAAAAGTAAGCCGACTGCGTAAAAACGGTCGGCTTTTCTATATAATATAGAAAATTATGCAAAATAAAAAGCCTTGTGAATAAACACAAGGCTTAGTCTGTTTGGTGCGCTGCAAGGGACTCGAACCCCTGACCTACTGGTTCGTAGCCAGTCACTCTATCCAGCTGA
>UQKC01000067.1 GCA_900541495.1 uncultured Ruminococcus sp.
GATTTTTTCCTGTATTTTATTGGTGTTTAGTATTAATCAGCGTTTCCTTAGTATTTATCAACACGCTATATGTTTTAACTTAACACAACACAAAAAAAGAGCGAACCGCGCTGATGCTGCTGTTCGCTCTTTTTATTTTTACTTGACCATTGAGTGGACGCTGATTCGATTGAGCGCTCTCTGGAGCTTTAATTCGGCAATGTCAAGCTCGTGCTTATCTTTAAGATGCCGGAGCTTATCCCTTGCTTCCGCTTCGGAGCGTTTTGCCCAGTCGATATCGATCTCATCTGCCCATTCAACTGCGTTTGCAATGATAGAGACCTTGTTTCCGCCGACTTTGATTATTCCCGACGAAAGCGCTGCTATTTTAAAAGTTCCGTCCTGATTTTTTATCTTGACGGGACCCGACGGCAGGCTTGCTACAAGGCTCGTATGATTTGCGAGGATACCGATATCTCCCTCTGTCGTTCTGACGATGACCATTGATGTTTCATCGTCATAGAACGTCTTTTCGGGAGTAATGATCGAGAGTCTGAACTCGGCAGCCATTATTCCACCTCCGATTATTCAGCGCTCATTGTTTTTGCTTTTTCCACTACCTCGTCTATTGTTCCTGCAAAGAGGAATGCAGACTCGGGGAGGTCGTCGTGAAGACCTTCGATGATCTCCTTGAAGCCTCTGATAGTTTCCTTGAGCGGTACATATTTACCCTGATAGCCCGTGAACTGCTCCGCAACGGAGAACGGCTGTGAGAGGAAACGCTGTATCTTTCTTGCTCTTGAAACGGTGAGCTTATCTTCATCGGAAAGCTCGTCCATACCCATGATAGCGATGATATCCTGGAGTTCTGTGTATCTCTGGAGGATATTCTGAACGGCTCTTGCTGTTTCGTAATGCTCTTTTCCGACGATATCGGGAGAGAGGATTCTCGAAGTCGAGTCAAGAGGGTCAACCGCAGGGTAAATACCGAGCGATGCGATATCTCTTGAAAGAACCGTTGTAGCGTCAAGGTGGGCGAATGTTGTTGCAGGAGCAGGGTCAGTAAGGTCATCGGCAGGAACGTAAACGGCCTGTACCGATGTGATAGAACCCTTGCTCGTGGAAGTGATACGCTCCTGGAGAGCACCCATTTCCGTTGCAAGTGTCGGCTGGTAACCAACGGCGGACGGCATACGTCCGAGAAGTGCGGAAACCTCCGAACCTGCCTGAGTGAAACGGAAGATATTATCGATGAAGAGAAGAACGTCCTGTCCCTCAACGTCACGGAAATATTCAGCCATTGTAAGTCCCGAAAGACCTACTCTCATTCTTGCTCCCGGCGGTTCGTTCATCTGACCGTAAACGAGGACGGTTTTGTCGATAACTCCCGACTCGGTCATTTCGTTATAAAGGTCGTTGCCCTCACGGGTACGTTCACCAACGCCCGTGAATACGGAGATACCGCCGTGCTGATTTGCAACGTTGTTGATAAGTTCCTGAATAAGAACTGTCTTACCAACGCCTGCGCCTCCGAAAAGACCGATCTTACCGCCCTTGAGGTAAGGGCAGATAAGGTCGATTACCTTGATGCCTGTTTCGAGTATCTCGTTAGCGGCAGCCTGCTCTTCGTAGGAAGGAGCTTCTCTATGGATAGCCCATCTTTCCTCACATTCGGGAGCGGGCTTGTTGTCAACAGGTTCGCCGAGAATGTTGAAGATTCTTCCGAGCGTACCTCTGCCGACGGGAACGGTGATAGGACTGCCCGTATCAACTGCGTCAATGCCTCTTACAAGTCCGTCTGTGGAGGACATTGCGATGCATCGAACGACATCGTCGCCGATATGCTGTGCAACTTCGCAGACAAGCTTTTCACCGTTGTTGTCAATTTCTATTGCATTCAGAAGATTCGGCAGGTGATCCTTTTCAAATGCGATATCGACTACCGCACCGATGATCTGGACTACCTTACCGATATTTTTCTGTGGCATTATTTGATCACCTCTTGTTTTAAATTGGGTGTGCAATGCATTGTAACCGCTGCATTGCGTTCGGGCGTTTTATCGGAGCGTCATTCCTGAGCGGAAGCACCGCCGACGATCTCCGTGATCTCCTGAGTGATCGCAGACTGTCTTGCTCGGTTGTAAACGAGCGAGAGGCTGGAGATCATTTCTCCTGCGTTGTCGGAAGCGTTTTCCATTGCGCTTCTTCTTGCAGCCTGCTCTGCGGCAAAGCTTTCAACTATCGCAGAATATACAACGCCTGTGATATATTTGGGAACAATGGCGTTAAAAACAGCCTCGGCTGAGGGTTCATATATGGGAAGTTCGTGAACTTTCTTCTCCTGCTTCGGGATATCGAGCGGCAGGATAGGACTGAACTTCGCAACCTGAGAGAGTGTTGAAACGAACTCGGTCGAAACAAGCTCCACAGATGTGACCTCGCCTTTGAGATATGGTGCGACTATATCATCGGCAATGGCAGCCGCGCCGTTTATGCGCAGATCCTGACCGACATTGATATAAGTCTGCACAACATCATAGCCATGCTTGGTGAAATATTCGGCTGATTTTTTGCCGACAGCAAGAACCTTGACCTTGCTGCCCTCGTCCGTAAGCTCTTTAATGCGCGCTGTGGCAAGCTTCGTTATATTTGAGTTGAAGCCGCCCGCAAGACCGCGGTCGCCTGCGATAACGACAAGCATTACCGTGCCTGCGCCGTCCTGCTTACGGGTAAAGGGAGAAAAGAAGTTCTCATTTTCGGATTGGATCTCGCACATTGTTTCATGCAGCGACTTATAGAACGGGCGAGCCTTGTCAGCCTTTTCCTTGGCTTTGCGCAGCTTCGATGAAGAAACCACTTCCATAGCCTTGGTGATCTGCAGGGTGGACTCGACGCTCTTGATACGCCTTTTTATGCTTTTCATATTGCCCGAAGCCATACAAAATCCATCCTTTCTTTACCTATTTCCGTCAGCGGTTCAAGCCTTTTCGGCGAGGAACTTCTTGACGAATTCATTGAGCGCATCTTTGAGTTCATCCTCTGCTTCGGGAGTAAGAACCTTCTGCGTTCTGATAGTTTCGGTAATGTCGGGGTGAGATTCTGCGATGAAATCGAACATTTCATTCTGGAATTCGAGAACGTCCGAAACGGCAATATCCTTTAAATAGTTATGCGTTACGGCATAGATGATAAGGACCTGATTTTCAACGGCGATAGGCGAGTTTCTGTCCTGCTTGAGAACTTCAACAACTCTTTCACCGAGAGCAAGACGCTCCTTGGTGTCCTTATCGAGGTCAGAACCGAACTGTGAGAACGACTGGAGTTCACGATACTGTGAGTATGTGAGCTTTAACGAACCCGAAACCTTTTTCATAGCCTTGATCTGAGCTGCACCGCCGACACGGGATACGGAGATGCCCGGGTTTACGGCAGGACGGATACCTGCGTTGAAAAGGTCTGTTTCAAGGAAGATCTGACCGTCTGTGATAGAAATAACGTTTGTAGGGATATAAGCCGAAACGTCGCCCGCCTGCGTTTCGATGATAGGAAGCGCGGTAAGCGAGCCGCCGCCGTAGTTTTCGTTAAGGCAGCAAGCACGTTCGAGCAGTCTTGAATGGAGATAGAATACATCTCCGGGGTAAGCTTCACGTCCCGGTGGGCGCTTAAGAAGCAAGGAAAGTGTACGGTAAGCAACAGCATGCTTCGACAGGTCATCATAAACGCAAAGTACGTCCTTGCCCTGATCGAGGAAGTATTCACCCATTGCACAGCCCGAATAAGGAGCAATATACTGCAAAGGTGCAAGCTCGGAAGCTGTTGCGGAAACAACAATGGTATAATCCATTGCGCCGTTCTTTTCAAGCGTTTCAACAACGTTTGCAACGGTAGAACGCTTCTGACCTATTGCAACGTAGATACAGATAACGCCCTGACCCTTCTGATTGATGATAGTATCGAGCGCGATAGCGGTCTTACCTGTCTGTCTGTCGCCGATGATAAGTTCACGCTGACCTCTGCCGATAGGGATCATAGCATCGATAGCCTTGATACCCGTCTGGAGAGGGCGGCTTACTGATTTTCTTGTGATGATACCGAGAGCGGTCTTTTCGATAGGCATTGTCTTATCCGTGAGGATAGCACCCTTGCCGTCGATAGGCTGACCGAGCGAGTTTACAACTCTTCCGAGAAGCTCTTCGCCAACCGGAACTGACATGATGCGTCCCGTTCTCTTAACGGTATCGCCCTCCTTGATACCTATGTCCGAACCGAGCATAACTGCTCCGACGAACTCCTGTTCAAGGTTGAGCGCCATGGCATAAACGCCGTTTTCAAACTCAAGGAGTTCGCCGGACATACATTTTTCAAGTCCGTGGATCCTTGCAATACCGTCGCCGACCGTGACAACGGTTCCGGTATCGGAAAGTTCGATCTTTGAATTGTAATTCTTGATCTGTTCTTTGATTATACCGGTGATCTCATCCGGGCGTAAATCCATCATTACACCAACTTTCATAATATTTTTTGATCTAAACGAGCAGCGCGAGTTTAGATTTTTATGCGATCGTACCCTTTATCTGTTTCTGGAGCGTTTCAAGACGGGTCTTTACAGTACCGTCAAGGAGCGTTCCGTTGTAGCTGACCTTCATTCCGCCGATAAGGGAGCTGTCGGTCTTTTCTTCAAGAATTATCTTCTTGTTATAGACCTTGGAAAGCTTATCGATAAGCTTGCCCCTCTGCTTGTCCGAAAGAGGTCTGTCGGAAGTGACCGTGACTTCGGCAATTCCGCTCTTGTCGTACCATTTCTCCTTGTAGCTGTCCGCTATCTCGGGGAGATGATCCGCACGGCTCTTTTCGGTCAAAACACAAAGGAAATTGTATATCTGGTCGGAAACTCTGCCCTTGAAGATCTTTTCTGCGGCTTCAAGCCTTTCCGCTACGCTCAAAGTAGGGGATTTGAGGAGCTTTGAAACCTCGGGATTTTCCTTCCATATCTTTTTCAGAGCCATAAGCTCGTCAAAGGTTTCCTCTGCGCAGTTCTGCTCGGCGGCAAGTTCAAACAAAGCTTCGGAGTACACATTTCCAACCGAACCTGCCATAAGAACCTGACCTTTCCCGATTATTCTCCGATGCTGTCGATGAAGCTGTCGATAAGCTCATCGTGAGTCTTGGGGTCGATCTCCTTGGATACGACCTTTTCTGCGATAGAGATCGCAATATCGGAAATATCGTCCTTTATCTGATTAACAGCGCGTTTCTTTTCCTTTTCAATGTCAGCGTTAGCCTTGACAGTGATCGAGCGAGCCTCGTCCTGAGCCTCGGAGATGATCTCGTCAGAGCGTTTCTGAGCCTTTTTGGTGGCATTCTTGATGATCTCAGCCGATTCTTCCTTAGCGCCTGCGAGCTTTTCGGTGTATTCAGCTTCAAGCTCTTCGGCGTTTTTCAGCTTCTGGTCGGCTTCTTCGTAAGTTTTTTCAACTTCCGTTTTTCTCGCTTCAAGAATAGCGTTCACCTTGTCGAAAAGAAAATGCTTTACAACAAGAAACAGGATCAAAAGGTTAGCCAGAGTGCCTACGATCGTGGTCAGATCAATTGAGAAAAATTCAAAATTAGTTGACATAGGCTTATTCTGCCTCCCGTTCTAAATTCTTTTTATATTAGCCAAGGTATTTGAGGAACGGATTAGCGAACAGGAGCATGATAGCAACGAACAGACCGTAGATACCTGTTGTTTCGGCAACGGCACAGCCAACGAACATTGTTGGTGTAACTTCGCCCTTGATCTCAGGCTGACGTCCGATAGTTTCGATAGTCTTGCCAACAGCGTAGCCTTCACCGATACCAGGGCCGATACCTGCGATCATTGCAAGTCCTGCGCCGATCGCCTGACCTGCGAGTACAATACTCTGAGCCTGCAATAAAGCTTCGTTTTCCATAGTTAAATAACCTCCAAAAAATTGATTTTGAATTTATACGGAACACTATTGTGAAATATAGGAGAGATCAAAGCGATCTTTCCGCATTTTTCGGTGTTCGGTATTATTCGCGTCCCATCTGAATATAGATCATGGTGAGCATGATAAATACATAGGACTGGATCGTACCGGAGAAAAGGTCGAAATAGACCGATAAAACCGCAGGAATACCTATCTGGAAGATATTGAAGTAATAGGTTTCCGCATGGATACCGATAAGATTGTATAACGCTCCGCTCGCCGAGCCGAGAGCCGCATAAAGAATGACAGTGATTATCATACCGCCTGCGACATTGCCGAAAAGACGAAGTGCCATAGCGACAGGAGTTGCGACTTCGCTGATGATGTTGAGCGGGTTGATCATCGTTTTGAGGTAAGCGCCTATTCCGTGGCTGTGTATCTTATTATAGGTTATGAGCACAAAGGTAACTAACGCAAGTGTGCCCGTAACGCTGATGTCGGCTGTGATACTTCTGAAACCGAGCATCGAAATAAGCGTTCCCAGCAGGATATAGGAGAACAGCGCACCTATATAAGGAGCATAGTTCATACAATCCTCACCCATATTGCTGCGCACCATTTTATTGCAGAAATTAACTATATATTCCGCAGCGCATTGCTTCTTGCCCGCAGGAACTTTCTGCATATTGTGCGTAAGAATAAGGCAGACTGCGAGAACGGCGAGGATAACGAGCCAACCCGTAACGACCGATTCGGATATAGCGAATCTGATGTTTCCCTCTGCATCAAGCAGCTGTATCATCCGTCTTGGTCCCTGCACGTCTATATTCATAGATCTTTCCCCTCCTTCCGTTTTTTCACCGCCGCATCAAGCGTGTAGCTCCAGCGCGGATACATCATAGGGACAGCAGCCATAACAACGTTCGCATATTGAGTTTTGACGCAAAAAGCGAAAAGACAGCCCATTATCGCGAATCTGCCGATATAGGAAAGGGTCATGAGCCGTTTTGCAGCACCGACCTGCCTTTCGACAGCGTGTTCGGAGGAAATTCCGAGTATCACGAAATTGAGCAGCATAACGAACGTTCCGAGCAGCAGCCCCAACAGCATATCGAGCTTAAAGCCAAAGAACGGCAGCGTTATTAAGTATAGAATGCCGTCAAATATAAAAGTGCGCGGCAAAAGAAACGTCAGCTCTTTATTTATCATAGAGCTAAAGCACTTTATCCTCACACTTTTCACCTCCGGCATTATAAACTTATAGTATTATACCATATTTCGTTCAAATTTGCAACAAGCTTTTAATGTATCTGCATAAAAAATATGGTTAAATAATCTCGCAGATTGTAGTGCAAAATGCAACAAAATGGTTTATTCCTCAATTTTATTTCAACAAAAAGAGTTAAAAAAATTATACAACTGTCCGGATCTGTACTTATTTTGCCCGATTTGTGCCAAAATAGACAAAACGGCGCTGAATATTCTCGCTGATTTGTTTAAAATTCAATATTGACAAACAGTATCAAAATGCGGTATAATGATTAAGCTGAATTCGGGGCGTAACTCAGTTTGGTAGAGTGCTTGGTTTGGGACCAAGATGCCGCAGGTTCGAGTCCTGTCGCCCCGACCATTCATTTTTAGCAAAATTTCGACAGAAAAACAGAGAATGTGAACAATTTGTAAATAATAAAAAATCCTGTTGACAAATTGAACTTCTTGTGTTAGAATGTAATAGTCGCTTGAAACGATAACAAAAAATCAGATTCAAGCTGGTGTAGCTCAGTTGGTAGAGCAGCTGATTTGTAATCAGCAGGTCGGGGGTTCGAGTCCGTCCACCAGCTCCATTTTCTAAACAGCTTCAAAACTGTTTAGAAATTTTTTTGGAGGAGTTCCCGAGTGGCCAAAGGGGGCAGACTGTAAATCTGTTGCTTCGGCTTCGGTGGTTCGAATCCACCCTCCTCCACCACGTTAAACCTTGCAGATAAGTCTGCAAGGTTTTTTTATGCTATAGTATATTTGTGGATAATAAATATATTATATATAGTAGTGTTGAAAATATATAGGCAATAACAACTTTTTTAGGACAAAGGAAGTAATTCTGTCGGAGTGAATGACCGACATAACAAGGAAGGAATTTTTATGGTAAGAGAAGATTTAAGAAACGTTGCTATCATTGCTCACGTTGACCACGGCAAAACTACCCTCGTTGACGAAATGCTCAAGCAGGGCGGCGCTTTCCGTGAAAATCAGGAAGTCGCTGACCGTGTAATGGACTCCAACGATATCGAGCGTGAGCGCGGAATCACTATCCTTGCAAAAAACACAGCAGTAAACTATAACGGCATCAAGATCAACATTATCGACACACCGGGCCATGCCGACTTCGGCGGCGAAGTTGAGCGTGTTCTTAAAATGGTTGACGGCGTTGTCCTCCTCGTTGACGCAGCAGAGGGCTGTATGCCTCAGACTCGTTTCGTTCTCCAGAAAGCTCTTGAAATGGGCCATAAGATCATCGTTGTCGTTAACAAGATCGACCGCCCCGATGCCCGTCTTGATGAGATCGGCGACGAGATACTCGAGCTTCTCCTTGACCTTGACGCAAGTGAAGAACAGCTCGAAAGCCCTGTACTCTTCTGCTCGGGCCGTGCAGGCACAGCTTCGCTCAGCCAGTATGAAGCAGGCACAGACCTCGTTCCGCTCTTTGAAACTATCGTAAATTACATTCCTGCTCCCGAAGGCGACCCCGACGGTCCGATGCAGATGCTCATTTCCTCTATCGACTACAACGATTATGTCGGCAGAACGGGCATCGGCAGAATCGAAAGAGGTACTATCCGCGTAAACGAGACCGTTACAGTCGGTGACTACCACGAAAACCGCAAGCCTTACAACAGCAAGATCGTTACTATATATCAGATACAGGGACTTAACCGTGTTCCCGTTCAGGAAGCTACAGTCGGCGATATCGTTTGGATATCGGGTATCGAAGATATCACTATCGGTGATACTCTCTGCGACAGCTCCAAGTTTGAACCGCTTCCTTTCGTAAAAATTTCCGAACCTACCGTTGAAATGACATTCTCCGTAAACGACAGCCCGTTCGCAGGCCGTGAGGGCAAGTTCGTTACTTCAAGACAGCTCCGTGAGCGCCTTTTCAAGGAAACTCTCCGTGATGTTTCCCTCCGCGTTACCGAAACCGAGAACACAGACTCGTTCCGTGTTGCAGGCCGTGGTGAAATGCATCTTTCTATCCTTATCGAAAATATGCGCCGTGAGGGTTACGAGCTTTCCGTTTCCACACCTAAGGTTCTTATGAAAGAGATCGACGGCGTTATGTGCGAACCTATCGAGCGCCTTGTTATCGACGTTCCCGAGGACGGCGTAGGCGCAGTTATGGAAAAGCTCGGCAGCAGAAAGGCAGAGCTCCAGACAATGCACCCATCGGGCAGCAGAATGAGAATTGAGTTCCTTATCCCTGCAAGAGGACTTTTCGGCTACAAGTCCGAGTTCCTCACCGATACAAAGGGCGAGGGCGTTATGAACAGCGTTTTCGACAGCTATCAGCCATATAAGGGCGATATCCCGAGAAGAAACACAGGCTCGCTCGTTTGCTTTGAAACAGGCGAATCTATCACTTACGGTCTTTACAATGCTCAGGAAAGAGGAACACTCTTCATCGGTGCAGGCGTTCCCGTTTACGAGGGTATGATCGTCGGTCAGTCGCCAAAGGCAGAAGACCTCGTTATCAATGTCTGCAAGAAGAAGCACCTCACCAACACCCGTGCGAGCGGTTCGGACGATGCGCTCCGTCTTATCCCGCCGAAGATACTCTCCCTCGAAGACAGCCTTGAATTCATTGCTGATGACGAACTTCTCGAGGTAACACCTAAGAATATTCGTATCAGAAAGAGAATCCTCGACAACTCTCTCCGTGCAAAGACCAGAGCAAAGCTCGGACAATAATTTAATTCGGAATTATTCTAATGCGTAATTCGTAATGCGTATTGTTTTTGTTTCGCGAATTTGTTAAAAAAACGTAGGGGACGGGTTTCCCGTCCCGTTAATCAAAAAATCTTTTGGCGTGTTTTGGGCACGAATAAATTTGCGCAAATGTAACAAAATATTGAAAAGGCGGATAGTTTGTCCGCCTTTTTTCGGTTGGAGGGATAGGATATGACGTTTGAATACTGCCCGCTGTGCGGAAAAAAGCTTGGTGCAAAGGTTTGCGGTGACGAGGGCAAAGTGCCGTTCTGCAAAAGCTGCAACCGTCCGTTTTTTCCGTTTTCCTTTCCGTGCGTTATATGCTTATGCCTTTCCGAAAACGGCTCGGAGATAGCTCTTATACGCCAAAGCTACGGCTCGCATAACTTCGTCAATGTTGCAGGCTATATCAAGCACGGTGAATCCGCCGAGGACGCTGCAAAAAGGGAGATCAAAGAGGAGATCGGGTTGGAAGTCTCGTCCGTGCGCTTCATCAGGACTTTTCCTTATCCGCAGAAAGACAACCTTATGCTCGGCTTTGCCTGCAAGGTGAAAAAAGCCGATTTAACGCTCTCGGACGAAGTTGAAACAGCCGAGTGGTTTCCGCTTCATATCGCCGTGAACAAGCTTCGCGACGGCAGTATTGCGCAGCTTCTTCTCAAAGAATACATCAACGAAAGGGAGTGACCGACCTTGTACCGCAGCGAGTTCACAGACGCAGCGGCAGAGCAGCTTGCCGCCGATTACGGCTGTTATAAGCAGGATTTTTTTGCCGAAGAAAATATCGTTGTCCCGAACAAGTCAAAATCGGGCAGCAGGACTATATTTGACGAAACGCCGTTTTTCCGTATGGCTACAATGGGCAGGAACGCGGTCATCTCCGCAGATGAGCGGCTTATACCGTTCTTTGAGCAGCTATGCGAAAAGTATTCGGGTGCGGAAATGTTCAGCGGAAAAGTTCAGTACCTTGTGAACTGCAAGCTTGCCGAGTACAACAAGTCGATCGGCGACACGAACATCTATTATCTGCCCGATATACCATATAAATATCACCGAAAAAGCGGCGTGAACCTCAAAGTTTTCGAGGAAAACGAGATAAAATCGCAGCTATATCCGCACAAAGATTTCACCAATGCGCTTTTATATAAAAATCAGGGCAAAAGGACCGACAAAGTCGCCGTCTGCGCGCTGAACGGGAACGATATAATCGCAATGGCAGGCGCAAGCAGCGACAGCGAACGCTTCTGGCAGATAGGCGTTGACGTAAAGAAAGAGTTCCGCGGGCTTGGCATCGGTTCTGAGTGCGTAAAGGCGCTTACATATGAAATAATGGCACACGGTGCTATCCCCTACTACGGAACTTGGAGCGGCAACATCGCTTCGCAGAATGTAGCGCGCACGACCGCCTATCGTCCTGCGTGGACGGAGATGTTTGCGCAAAATATTGATTAATACGAGATAGATCGGGATATTTTATGCGGCAAAAAGGCGCATTGCAATTTCTGCGGCTTTTCATATCACAATTATCTTCACGTTATTTCAACGGGTAAATAGTGAACTTTTGATGCGAGTGCATTTCAAACCATCTCATTTTCCCGTCCCTACAATAAGAACCTGTCTTCATAAGCATATGCGCACGTCTTTTCGGCAAATTTTGCTGC
>UQKC01000068.1 GCA_900541495.1 uncultured Ruminococcus sp.
TGACATAAACATTTTGAAAAATGGCAAAAACGTATTAATCAGCGTTTCCTTAGTTTAAGGAGTTTCGCCGTCTGCGGACGGCGACGGGGGCGCTGCCCCTCGACCCCCGCAAGCTGTGCCCGGCTTGATCGGCTGCTTGGCTTCACAGTTTTCTGCAGATGTTGGCTTCGCAAATAATTACGCATTAAAAAAAACTCTGTCGGCTATTGATTTATGCTCTTTTTTATGGTATAATTAAACATAAATATATTCAGGTTTTTTACGTTTTGCGGAGCGTTCTCCGCATTGTTTCCAATTTAATAAGGAGATGAGTTTATGATAGGCGACCTCCACTGCCATACCACTCTTTCCGACGGTTCTCTCGGAATTGAGGATATTATCGTTCAGGCAAAGAAAACGGGCATTGATTTCATTTCGATAACTGATCATGACACAATGTCGTCGATAAACCGCGCAAAAGTCCTTGGTGAACGCTACGGCGTTCAGACTATCCCCGGCGTTGAGCTATCGGCTTGGGACAAGAAGCGTAACCGCAAGGTACATATCCTTTGCTACGCTCCGCAGAAGCCCGACCGTTTGGAGGGACTTTGCATAAAGTCCTGCGAGATAAGGCGAAAGTGCGCCGCTGAGATGGTGGAAAATGTTATGAAGCTCTATCCGATAACCGCGGAGAGTGTTATGAAACACGCGACGGGTTCAAAGAGCATCTTCAAGCAGCACATTATGCATGCGCTCATCGAATACGGCTACACCACTCATTTCTACGGAAAGCTCAATCATAAACTCTTCAATCATGAAAACGGAACGTGCATCGTTGAGCGTGAATATCCTGATGTTAATTTTGTGCTTGATCTTATACATTCGTCAAAGGGCGTTGCTGTAATGGCTCACCCGATGATGTATGATTCAGCCGAGCTTCTTGAAGAGCTTGCGCAGAACGGCAAAATTGACGGTATTGAGGCTTATCATTATTCCGCGACGGAAGAACAGCAGCAGAAGCTCTGCGAAACCGCTGAGAAGTATGACCTTATCGTAACGGGCGGTTCGGACTTCCACGGACTTTACAATGAGCGCCCCACTCATCTCGGCAATTACTACACATCAAAGGATAACATCGACAAAATAATCAAGCTTGCGAACAAGACGAAGTAAGCTTATACTATTATAATAAAAAAGAGGAATACTAAAATGAGCATTATGGACGAATCACTTCAGAAGCATTACGAATGGCAGGGAAAGATTGAGGTAGTTTCACGCTGTACGGTTGAAAACCGTGAGCAGCTTTCTCTCGCATACACTCCCGGCGTTGCACAGCCTTGCCTTGAAATTGAAAAGAACCCCGAACTTTCCTACGACCTTACAAGAAGACACAACCTTGTTGCTGTTATCACGGACGGTACTGCCGTTCTCGGACTTGGTGATATCGGACCGAGAGCGTCTATGCCCGTAATGGAGGGCAAATGTGCGCTTTTCAAGGAATTTGCGGGCGTTGACGCTTTCCCTATCTGCGTAAATTCCAAGGACGTTGATGAATTCGTCCGCACGGTAGAGCTTATTTCCTACAGCTTTGGCGGAATCAACCTTGAAGATATCTCCGCACCGCGCTGCTTCGAGATCGAAAAGAAGCTCAAAGAGAGATGCGATATTCCTGTTTTCCACGATGACCAGCACGGAACGGCTATCGTTGCATCTGCCGCAATGCTCAATGCCGCAAAAGTGGCAGGCAAGAAGTTCGAGGATATGACCCTCGTTATCAACGGTGCAGGTGCGGCAGGCTGTGCAATTGCAAAGCAGTTCATCTCAATGGGAATGGGCGATATCATAATGGTTGACCTCGCAGGAATCATCTGCGACGGCGACGAGTTCAAGAACCCGTCCCACTATGAAATGGCAAAGCTCACAAACAAGAACCACAAGAGGGGAACTCTTGCCGATGCACTCAAGGGTGCAGACGCTTTCATCGGCGTATCGAAGCCTAACCTTGTTTCGCCCGAAATGGTAAAGTCAATGGCTGACAAGTCCATTATCTTCGCAATGGCAAATCCTACTCCCGAAATTATGCCCGATGTTGCAAAGGAAGCAGGTGCATTCGTTGTCGGCACGGGACGTTCCGACTTCCCGAACCAGATCAACAACGTTGTTGCATTCCCCGGAATCTTCAAGGGAGCACTTGCAGTCCGTGCAAGCGATATAAACGAAGATATGAAGCGCGCCGCTGCTTACGCTATCGCAGAAGCAGTTCCTGCCGATAAGCTTTGCGCAGACTTTATCCTCCCGAACGCATTCGACAAGAATGTTGCAGTTATCGTTGCAGATGCAGTTGCAAAGGCAGCCGTTGAATCGGGAGTAGCAAGAATCAAGAAGTAAGAGGTAATCCAAAATGACATACACATACACTCCGAGAGGAGTTTGTTCAAGAAAAATAACCGTTGAGCTTTCCGACAGCGGCGTTGTTGAGAACGTCAGCTTTCAGGGCGGCTGCAACGGCAACACTCAGGGCGTTGCGGCTCTCGTAAAGGGAATGAAAGCGGAAGAAGCTATCTCCCGAATGAAAGGCATCGACTGCAACGGCAGGGGAACTTCCTGCCCCGACCAGCTTGCCGAAGCTCTGACCGAGGCTCTTGAAGAGCTTTAAGCTTTGAGAACGCTGATAAATTTCGGCGGCATCGGGTGGACGATACTTTTTATAGTATCCGTGCTCGGTGTTCTGTTCGGACTTTCGCCGCTGTTCAACCCGAACATTCATCTCAACCTCGGAAATTACGTTATAATGGCAGGCGGAGCTGTGCTTGCGCTTTTTGCCGTTTTTCACGGGAAAATTTTCACGCTGATAAAAACAAGCAGAGCGGCGAGGGCGGCTTTCTGCGTTATCGCCGCGCTTGCGATAGCTTTCGTCATAATTTCGGCGGTCGTTTCCGCACTTATGATAAAGGCGGCGAACGACAAGCCGACCGACCCTGCGGCGATTATCGTTCTCGGGTGCAGAGTTCACGGGGAAAACCCAAGTCCTATGCTTATGCAGAGGATAAGCGCGGCTTGCCGTTACCTTGAAGAATATCCCGAAGCTGTCGTTGTCGCATCGGGCGGAAAGGGCGAAGACGAGCTTATTTCCGAGGCAGAATGTATAAAACGTCAGCTTGAAAAGCGAGGAATTTCGTCCGAGAGGATAATTATTGAAGATAATTCAACGAACACGCGCGAAAATATGGCTTTTTCAAAGGCACTGCTCGAAGAAAAGGACATTTCGGGCGAAATTGCGATAGTTTCAAACGAATATCACCTGCTTAGGGCGAAAACTATAGCGAAAAAGCAGGGACTTGACGTAAAATGCTGTGCCGCAAGGACAGTTCCGATCTATCTTCCGCCATACTGGGTGAGGGAGATCTTCGGGAATGTTTACGAGTTCTTTTTCTGAGAGAAATGGTGCGGATTTCGTCTGATTTTCACCTATCTCGGTATCTTTTGACATAGTTTAAGGCTATAATAATATAAAATAATGCCGCACATTCGTAACAAAACGTGCGGCATTGCTATAATGACATAACGTGGGAGAGATTGCCCCCGAAAGGAGCTTTTTATGAAAAAATTGCTTTTTGTTTTCAACCCTCACGCAGGAAAGGGACAGATAAAGTTCCACCTGCTTCAGATACTCGATACTTTCACAAAGGCAGGCTATGAAGTCACCGCTCACCCGACTCAGGCGAAGCTTGACGCTGTCAATGTCATCACGGAAACGGGAAAAGATCACGATGTTATCGTTGTAAGCGGCGGCGACGGAACTATGAACGAAGCAATTAGAGGCTTGATGAACATCGGTGAAAAGATACCGCTCGGCTATATCCCTGCGGGAACGATGAACGACTTCGCTTCGAGCCTTGGCATACCGCACAATATGACTGCGGCGGCTGAAAAGATTGTCACGGGTGAAACCGCCGAGGTCGATATCGGCGCTTTCAATGACGAATTTTTCACATACGTTGCAGGCTTCGGCGCTTTTACCGATGTCAGCTACGGCACTTCGCAGCAGATGAAGAACGTCTTCGGAAGCCTTGCATATATCGCAGAGGGGCTTCGCATAAAGCGCCTTAACAGTATGAAGCCTTACAAAGTCAAGGTCGAATATGACGGAAACGTTATCGAGGACGAATTTATATACGGTATGATATGCAACTCGATGTCGGTCGGCGGCTTCAAGGGACTTGGCGGCAGGAACGTGCTGATGAACGATGGCATTATGGAGGGACTTTTCATAAAGCACCCGAAAAACCTTATCGAGCTTCAGCTTATAATCAATGCTCTGCTTGCGCGAAACCTCGAATCGGAATATTTTTACTATTTCAAGACGGGAAAAGCGGTCGTAAGCTCGGACGAATCAATTCCGTGGACGCTCGACGGCGAGTTCGGAGGAGATGTTACAAGGGCGGAGATAAGCGCGAAGAACAAGGCTATATGCTTGTTCGCTTCGCCGACGCTCAAAATTCTCGGCGGAACTGCTGATGTTGTTCCCGAGCCGACGGGTGATGAATCTGACCCGAGCTATTATTACTCCGAGGAGAACGACGACCCGACGGAGTAATGTCCGTCAAATTTATTTTTCCTGGATTTGCTTGCCGCTCAAATGCTCTATGGTTATCTCGTAGAGCTGAGCGGCTTTTATATCTTTTGCGATCTCGGCGTCGACAGCTTCTTTTGTGGGATAATATTTCATTGCAAGGGTGCGCACCTTTTCCTCGGTCATTTCGGCATCGGAGATAAGGCGACATCTGCCGAAAATAACAACGCTCCGTACATAAGGCGCCCATTCGCCCTCGGCGAAATGCTCTCCGCCGTAGACGGTGAAGCAGACCTTGTCGCTCTTTTTCAGCGAATCGATCTTGTGACCCGATCTTGCGCCGTGAAAATAAATTTTTCCGTTTTCCTCATCGTAAAAATAGTTGAGCGGGATCGCGAAAGGGTAGCCGTCATCGCCGTTCACGGCAAGAACGCCGCGCTTTTCGGCGGATAAAAGCTGTTTTGCATCTTCTTCGGAAATGGCTCTGTTGGCTCTTCTCAATGGTCTGAACATTTTGGTTCGCTCCTTTTCTTAAAATAATGATATTATAGCATACTATCTTGAATATTTCAACATTATGGCTTTGCTTTGACACGGTATATCAACGAGTGAATTATTCTTCTTAAAATTATTAATAAAATATTATAGGGGGCGGGTTTCCCGTCCCACAGTCACCAATACCGTAAAAAAACGGGACAGGGGACCCGTCCCCTACAGTAAAATATAGCAATTTAGAACCTGTCTTCATAAGAAATGTATGCGGATTTTCGAGCATAATTTTGTTGCAGACAAGGCAAAAATCCGCAGGCGTGTGCCGCACGGCAAGGATTTTTAACGCAGTATGCAGCAAAATTTGCCGAAAAGTCGTGTGCATATGCTTATGAAGACAGGTTCTTATAATACATTTAAAAGTTCACTATTTATTTACTCGTTGAAATACCGTGTTTGCTTTGGTGCAAAGTCTTTTTTATGCTTGAAAAGTTAATAAATTGGAATTATACTGTAACGTTGGGAGAATATTCTGTAAAGAGTGAGGTTCTTATGGAAAAGTTAAAAGAGGACAACAGCTACTTCGGCACGGAAAGGATAAGCCGGATACTGCTGAAAATCGCGCCGCCCGTAATGCTTGCACAGCTTATCCAGGCGCTTTACAATATCATCGACAGCCTTTTTGTCGGAAAATATTCCGATGTCGGACTTACGGCGCTGTCGGTCATTTATCCTATACAGCTTCTGATGATAGCACTCGCAGTCGGAACGGGCGTTGGAATAAACACGGTCATGGCGGCACAGCTCGGGCTTGGGCATGAGGACAAGGCGAACGAATATGCAGGTGTCGGAACGCCGCTCGCCGCGGTGCTTTGGGCAATTTTTGCGGCGGTGTGCTATGCGATAATGCCTGCCTATGCCGCAACGCAGACAAGCTCGCCCGAGGTCATCGCAGATGTTGTTACATACGGCAGGATAGTCTGCATTTTCAGCTTCGGCCTTTTCCTCGAAAGCGTCTGGACGAAGATACTTCAGGCGAGGGGCGATATGAAAACGCCAATGAACGCGCAGATAATCGGCGCGGTGATAAATATTATCCTTGACCCCCTGCTTATTTTCGGTCTGTTCGGACTACCGAAAATGGGAATCGCAGGCGCGGCAACAGCAACGGTCGCAGGTCAGATAGCCGCGGCGCTCGTTGTAATGAAAAAAGGCTTCCGCAAGCCGCCCAAGCTGAATAAATTTCCGAGCTATACGGCGAAGATATTTCACCTCGGACTGCCGAATATCCTTATGCAGTCGGCTTATACATTCTATATTTTCGGATTGAACGTTATCCTCGCGGAGTTCTCGGACGCGGCGGTAACGGTGCTTGGACTCTATTATAAATGGCAGTCGTTCTTCTTTATCCCTCTCGGCGCAATGCAGACCTGCATAGTTCCCGTGATAAGCTATAACTACGCTTCACGAAACATCGACAGATGCAAAAAAACGCTCAGAGAGTCGGTCGTTTTCGGAATGGCGCTGATGTTCCTCGGAACGCTCTGCTTTACAATAATTCCCGAACCGATGCTCCGCTTCTTCTCGGGAGATGAGCAGGTCATTTCTATCGGAATAAATGCATTCCGCATAATCGGGGTAAGCTTTATCCCGCTCGTAACATCGCTGACATATCCCGTGCTTTTCCAAGCGGTCGGAGCAAGCTTCAAAAGCTCCGTGCTGACGATAATACGAACGGTGTTCCTGTTCGTGCCGCTCGGATATATTTTCTCGCGCTTCGGCTTGCAGTATTTCTGGCTGACCTATCCGATAACGGAAGTGATAACAACAGCAGTTGGATTTGTTATGAGCAGGAAATTTTTCAGTGACCCGTATCATGAGAAAGCAACGAAAAAATAAATAGATCAAAAATAGGAAAAAGCTGATTAAAGCGAAGCGTTCGTTTTGCCATTTTGAGAAACGTACGAGTTTACGCCTTTAATGTCAATTTGACATAAACATTTTGAAAAATGGCAAAAACGTATTAATCAGCGTTTCCATAGCATCGGACTATAAAGTTCCGATGCTGTTTTTTATAAGTCGAACCTTGTCGAATAAAAACTAAAAATTAAAAAGTCGGAAAATTAGTATCTGTATTTTTATAAAATTGTCACAAAAAATCTGTATTTAGAAATATTTTGCCCTAAAATTGTTGCCATTTAATGTCATATATGTTAAAATAATAGCATAAAACGTGTAGGATATCTTCGATTTACCATAAGGGGCAGAATAAAATGAGATACAGCAACATTCTGACAAACAAGAAAACGGTGGCGATATGCGCTTGGTTCATTTTTGAACTTTGCTCGGCGGCGATGTGCATTATAAGCATCTGCAAGGGCTGGTGCATGGGCGTTTGTCTTATGGCGACGGTGTTCGCCTGTATTGCAACGGTGATGACTTTTCACCCGAATGTTCCGATAAAGGCGCAGGCGGTCGTGCTCATGGTCATGTCGTATGTCAATGTTTTTGCCTGCAGTATCATGGAGGAGAGCATTTATAATTCGATCGCAGTGTTCATTGAGATAGCGGTCGTTTTATCCGCTTACAGAGATACAAAGCTGCTGTTCTGGTACATAATGCTCGTGCTGTCGGGGGTCATTCACCACATCATTGCAATGACGGACATAAACCTTTCCAGCGGTGCAGAGATAACGAAATTCGTTGTAAGGATATCGATGATGATAACGGCGCTCATCGTGCTTTATATTTTCATCGAGGGACTTAATACCTACGAAAAAATGCTTATCCAAAGTGTGCAGGACGCTAAAAAAGCGGAACACTCCAAGGCGGATTTTCTCGCGAATATGAGCCACGAGATACGCACTCCGATGAATGCGATAGTCGGAATGTGTGAGCTTGTGCTTCGTGAAGACGACCTAAGCGACAATGTTCGCTCGAACTGCTGCTGTATACGCGCGGCAGGGGAAAACCTGCTTGCGATAATAAACGATATTCTCGATTTTTCAAAGATAGATTCGGGCAGGTTTGAGCTTGTTCCCGACGAGTTCAATATCGCTTCGACGATAAATGCCGCAATAAGCCTGGCGGAAACAAGGCGCGGCGGCAAAAATATAGAGTTCATCGTCAACGCCGACCCGAATATCCCGAGGGGAATAATCGGCGATGAAGCGCGGATACGCCAAGTCATAGTGAACCTTATGACAAATGCGGTGAAATATACGGAAAAAGGCAGCATAACGCTCACCGTTTCGCAGACGCGGCAGGAATACGGCATAAATCTGTTCGTATCGGTCGCAGATACGGGAATAGGCATCACCGAGGAGCATCTCGACAAGCTTTACACGAGCTTTTACCGCGTTGATACGAAGAAAAACCGCTCGATCGAGGGCACGGGACTCGGACTTGCGATATCGAAGCGGCTCATCGACCAAATGGGCGGTTTTATAAGCGTAAAAAGCGAATACGGCGTGGGTTCGGATTTCCGCTTCGTCATTCCGCTGAAAGTCAGGGACAGAGAGCCTTTCATCGCCGTAAAAGAACCGCAGAATGTCTGCGCCGCGGCGTTCCTTGACACCGAGGGCAAGGGTATGCGCACTGCAAGGAACATTAAAAAAATGGAGGATATGCTCAACGTTGAGATAATGACCTGCGATACTGCCGAAAAGCTCAGAGCAGCGGCGGAGCGCAGGAGCATAACGCATCTTTTTGTCAGCAGGGATAAATATATGGAAAACGCGAAGCTTATCGGTGAATTTGCGGAAACCTCGAATGTTTATGTAATTCAGGAAAGGGCAGGCGCGGTGACTTTGCCGAGCAATATACACTGCATTTACAAGCCGTTTTATTCGATCTCCGCAGTTTCGGCATTCAATAATGAAAACATCGTCCCGACCCGAAATATGCAGATAAAATTCACTGCGCCCGAAGCAAAGGTACTTATCGTTGATGACAATGCGCTCAATCTGAAAGTTGCGGCAGGACTTATGAAGCCTTACAAGATGCAGCTTTTTACCGCGGAAAGCGGTGCAAAGGCGATAGAGATGCTTCACTCTGAAAATTTCGACCTTGTATTTATGGATCATATGATGCCCGATATGGACGGCGTTGAAGCAACTAAGATAATACGAAGCCAAAGCGATGACCGTTTCCGCAGACTGCCGATAATAGCGCTCACGGCGAACGCTGTCAACGGCGCAAGGGAAATGTTCATCAATGCGGGAATGAACGATTTCCTCGCAAAGCCTATCGATGCTGCGGTGCTTGACAAAATGCTGCGGAGCTATCTTCCGAAGCGGTATATAAAGACTGCCGAGCCGCAGAAAGAAGCTTCCGAGCGGGGAAAAGAGGTGCTTGTATGAAAAGGATAGGGATAACTTCCGACTGCGCCTGCGATCTGCCCGAGGAGTATTTTGAGATGCACGATGTCGGGATAATGTATTTTTACATCACGACAAACACGGGGCGCTTCCGTGACGGTTACGAAGTCGATTCGCAGAACATCATCGAATATCTTAAAAAAGGCGGAGTAAAGTCTGCGACCTGCGCGGCTCAGCCAATGGAGTACGAGCTTTTCTTCGAGAAGCAGCTTGAAAAATACGATGAGATCATTCATATCTCTCTGAGCGACAAGCTCAGCAATTCCTACACCAATGCGCAGACGGCACTTTCGTTCATGGGCAGGGACAGCGGACGGGTCAGCGTTATCGATTCGGAGCAGTTTTCATCGGGAATGGCATTTATGATAATAAAAGCAGTCGAAATGCGCGACAGCGGCTGTTCGGCTTCGGAGATAATTCGGGAATGTTCGCGCATACGCGAGTGCATATCGACAAGCTTCATTGCAAAAAATGCGGACTATCTTTACCGCAACGGATTTACGGGAAAAGCGGTAAGAACGCTCTGCTCGGCGATGCTTATACACCCTGTTCTTGTGCTGAAAAACGGACGGGTCGTGCTGAAAAAGCTTGAAATAGGCGATTACGGAAAATCGGTGCGAAGCTATATCCGAGGCGCACTCAGCCGCAGCAAAGAGATAGATCGAAAGAGGGTATTTATCACTCACGCAGGCTGCGGAGTGGAGATGCTCACCGCCGTAAAAGCCGAGGTGAAAAGGCTCTGCTGTTTTGACGAAGTCATCGTTGCGAAAGCCTCGGCGACGATATCGAGCAACTGTGGAGCAGGTGCGATAGGAGTATTGTTTTTGAAAATGCCAAAATAAAAAAATCGTCCGCCGCAGAACTGACTGCGGCGGACGATTCGGCATTTATAGGGTCACTTCGTATTGAAAGTGCGGGAGAAAATCACTTTATTTCCAGCCTCTTGGTAACGGGTTCTGTCGGAGTTTTCTTAGGAAGGTCGAGGATAAGAATACCGTTCTTGTACTCGGCTTCTATCTTGTCAACATCGACAGCGCTTACATCGAAGCTTCTCTGATACGAACCGTAGGAACGTTCACGGCGGATATACTTGCCGTCGCTGTCCTTTTCTTCGTTTTCGGTGTTGTGCTCAGCTGTGATAACGAGGTTGTCGCCGTCGAGGTCAAGCTTGATATCTTCCTTTTCAAATCCGGGAAGTTCAGCTTCGAGAACGAACTTGTCGCCCTCATCTTTTATATCGGTCTTGCAGCTTGCAAGAGCCGTTCCGCTGAAGAAGTTATCTTCAAAATCGTGGAATGCATTAAAGAGGTCGTAAGTTTTCTTTTCAAAAGGTGTGATGCCATACATAAAGATCCCTCCTTGGGAGTAATTTTTGTTAAAGTTTTTTGTTGGTTTAAATGTCAGGAACGCTTGAAAGATTATTTGATCTCAAGCCTTTTGGTAACGGGTTCTGTCGGAGTTTTCTTAGGAAGGTCGAGGATAAGGATACCGTTCTTGTACTCGGCTTCGATCTTGTCAACATCGACAGTGCTTACATCGAAGCTTCTCTGATACGAACCGTAGGAACGTTCACGGCGGATATAC
>UQKC01000069.1 GCA_900541495.1 uncultured Ruminococcus sp.
TCGTTCAAATCGCGTGTATCTTCACGTGGCTAAAATAGTGTCAACAGGCTCTAATAAGTTATAAACCAATCCGTCTACTGCGAATAGGCGGAAAATGCGACAGGTGATGAACCTGCCGCATTTTTTAGTTGACATTACCGAATATCCCGTGATATAATATAGACAATGAACAGGCGTAAAAAGGAGGTCATATTATGAGTACAAGAGAATATGCGGCAGAGCTTGTAAACGCTCTGAGCGAGGAGCAGGTCAATGTTCTTATTGATTTTATCAAAAGCTTCGCCGACAGAGCTACGATAGCAAGAATCGAAAGTGTACAGCTTGCCAATGACCCTGCCCCTAAGACATACAACAGCTTTGGTGAGTTTATGAATGATTCACCCAATCTTTTTCCTTGTCATTTTTCTGTCCCCTTATAAAAAAACGTTCGGTCTGCATCTCCCGACCGAACGTTTTGTTTTTTACTTAATGATAAATTTTGCGAAAAGCGCAGCTGCGGTATTGAACCATTCGGGGTATGTATCGTGGAACATATCATAATACTGCTGATATACGTCGGGACTGGTGCTTTTCAGCATTTGCATTACCTCGGGCATATAGTTCATCACGATATAAACGATAAGCACTATAAAAAGTATGCTCAGAACAAGGGCAACTGCCGAGCATATTATTCCTGCGGTCGATGCGCCCTTACCAACGGGATAACGCTTACCCTTATATACGCAGCCGAGAATAATGCCTACAATCGGCAAAAGTCCGAGCGGCGGGATAAAGATAAGTCCTACGAATGTAAGCACGAGCGAGAGGATACCGATAACGAGCGAAGCCGTTGCAAGTCCCGTTTTATACGGCATACCGTTCGGATCGGTGTACATTCCGTTGTACTGATACTGTCCCTGCGGAAGCGGCTGCTTGTACGGGTCGAAGTCGGGCGGCACTTGCTGCTGACCGTTGTTTGCGTAAGACGTATTGTAAGGCTGCTGTGCCTGCGGCGCTCTCTGCTGCTGTTCAAACGGCATATTGTATGGGTCATAGCCGCTCTGTTCGGGCTGAGAACCTGCGCCCTGCTGAGTGTTCTGCTCCTCACGGCGCTCTTTGTCGGCGAAGCTTTCCTCGCCGAAGTTTTTGTTTTCGTTATTGTTAAATTCGTCCATTGATATCTTCCTTTCGATGTTGAGGAATCGCTGATTAAAGCAAAAACGTATTAATCAGCGATTCTTTTAATACGAATTATGTTAAAGAAATTATAGCACAATATTATAATAATTGCAACATTTTTTTATAATTTTAAGCCTATCATTGCCTCGATCTCCGCCACAAGTCCACGGTACATCTCCATAAGTCTGCCGTGTTCGTCCTTTATGACATCGGCTTCACCGTTTTTCGCCGCAAATTCAAGCTTTTTCGCAAGTTCCGAAACCTCTGCCGCGCCGACCGTCAGCGATGTGCTTTTGAGCGAGTGAACATATATCGCATAATTTTTCCAGTCCTCATTTTCAAAGGAACTTTCAAGATTTGCTGTATTTTCCTCTGCCGCCTCCGCAAAAGCTTTCATTATCTCGAAGTAAAGCTCCTCACTGCCGCCGCTGTATTTGAGTCCGACAGCGCGGTCGATGTAATTTGTCGTCAGATCAGCTATTCGGGCGGTATTTTCGTGTTTCGGCTCTTCAACATAAGGCTTGACAAGCTCCTTTGGCAGCAGTGCAAGGACGGTCTTTTCCAGCTTTATGGGGTCAACGGGTTTTGAGATATAACCGTCAAAGCCAAGCTTCAGATAGACCTCTCTCGAGTCGGAAAAAGCGTTTGCCGTGAGCGCAACAACGGGAGTATCTTTGCAGAGGTTCTCCCCGTCCCTTATTCGGCGGAAAGTTTCCGTTCCGTCAATATCGGGCATCATCTGATCGAGCAGTATGAGCGAATAGCGCCTTTTTTTCACGGCTTCAAGGCATTTAACGCCGCCGTTCGCCGTGTCGATATGTATTTTTGTACCTTTGAGAAGTCCCTGAACGACTGCAAGATTCATTTCATTGTCATCAACCACAAGAATATAAGCATCGGGAGCGATGAATGACGGAACATAGCCTCCCTTTTTCTCGCCCGAAAGCTTCAGTGCGCCGAGTTTTTCTTCGCCGAGCTTTTTCTGACGGACGGAGAAGCCGAACACCGAGCCCGAGCCGTAGGTGCTGATAAAACGAAGCTCCGTTCCCATAAGTTCAAGAAGGCTTTTGCATATCGAAAGTCCAAGACCCGTTCCCTCGACCGTCTTGTTGCGCTTTTCATCAAGACGCTCAAATGTGTTGAAAATTTTGTCCTTGTCCTCGTCCTTTATGCCTATGCCAGTGTCCTCGACCGAAACGACAATGTTTATTTCGCCGTCCGAGATATCTTCGTGATATACCTTGAAGCTGACGTGACCGTGTTCGGTGTATTTTATCGCATTGGTGATGATGTTCGTTATGACCTGTTTGAGCCTGAGTTCGTCACCGAAAAGATACCTCGGTATCTCGGGCGAAATATCATAGCGGAAACGAAGTCCCTTTTCACGGCATTTTACATCAGCCGCGTGTATCGTATCGACGAGCATATTGCTTATGTCATATTCGGCACAGACAATTCGTATCTTGCCCGATTCTATCTTTGAGATATCAAGGATATCGTTGACAATGGAAAGGAGAGTTTTTCCCGAATTTTTTATATCCTCCGAATATCGGAGAATGCTTTCACTGTCGGTCTCACGGTGGATCATTTCGTTCATTCCGAGAATGGTGTTGATAGGCGTTCTAATCTCGTGCGAAACATTGGCAAGGAACTGGCTCTTTGCGTTGTTCGCACGGTCAGCTTCTTCTTTTGCGGCGCTTATCTCGTCATACTGTCGGCGAATGACTGAAAGGCTGCCGAGCTTTGTAATTATCCACGTTATGAATGCGATGCATGCCGCCGCGATAAGAAGCAGATACGCTTCAAATATCGTGGTTTCATAGAATTCCGCTTCCTTTTCGACGAGGTAAACAGCCTCCTTGACCACTGCGCCGTCCGAGCCGAGTATCTGAAAATGAAGCTTGTATGTGCCGTGTTTAAGGTTGGTGAAGCTTATATCGGAAAGCTCACTCTGCTCAACGTCAACACTGCTCGCCTCGAAGCCTTCAAGCTCGATGTGAACGGCAGGGTCGCTGAGTGTGTAATTCAGCACGGACGGCTCAAAATCAAGCCTCTTCGCGTAGGACGGTATCACGAATTTGCCTGTATAACCCTCCTCGCTGACGGGATAAACAACTTCCCTGTCGTTGAGCCGGACCTGATTGACGGCGATGTTGAAGTCGGTCGTGCTGCTGTAAAGGTCGCGGAGCGAAACCGTGTAAACGCCGCTGCTGCTGCAAAAAACGAGCAGGTCGTCCTCAGTGCAGAGATTCCACGAGTTCGCCGTTATCGAAGCGCCGAAGCCGTTTTTGCGGTTGTAAAGCTTATACTCCGAGCAGATATCCCTTTCAAGCTCCGATGCGCTGACCGAGAAAAGTCCCGAGCTGCCGAGTATCCACGCGGTATCGCGTTCTTCATCTATGTAAATATCGAAATTGTTCGTGTATCGGAATGTTGTTATCCTATGCGTTTCGTAGTTTTTATCCATTGTGTAAAGACCCGTTCCCGTCACTACGAAGTAAATATCCTTATATGGAACTATGCGAAGAATAACGGGAGAAATGCTCTCACTGCCGATGTGATAATAAACTCTTCCCCCGTCCAGAACGTAAATGCCGTCGCCGTCGCTGCCTGCAAGAACGCGTCCGTTTTCTTCCTCTATGGCGCAGAGTATGTGCGGATTGTCCAGTCCGTAATCGGCGGAGAGTGTATGCGTGACCTTGTCATCGTTTATATAGGATATGCCGGTCGAGCTTGCGGCGAATATAGTCCCGTCCGAAAGCTCCATTGTGAAGCGGAACTTTGAGCCGTTAGTGCCTGCGGAATATTCATTGAAAAGCTTTGCGGTCTGTTCCTTGTGATTGTATTTTACAAGTCCGTCCTGACTGTAGGTGGATATCCAGACATTCCCCTTGGAATCCTCTGTGATGTTTCTTATCCTGCTGCCTTCAAGCTCTTTGACTATCGCCGCATCGACGTTTTTGCCGCTGCTGTCGATCATCTGAAGTCCGCTGTCATAGCCGATGTAAAGTATATCTCCGCTTGCACATACGGCGTTTGCGACCTGCTCGCCAAGTCCGTATCGGCTGCTGAGATTTCGGAACGGGTTGACCGTTGCTTTTATCACGCCCTGACGGGTCGAAATGAACCAGGTGTTGCCCTGATAATCGGTTATAGCGTCAATGATATTGCTGTTGAAATAATCGAGCGTCATCTGCGTAACTTTGCCGAATTCGTCTATCTTCGCGATGCCGTTGTCGGCGCAGACCCAGTATCCGCCGTCTTCCGCAGGCTTTATGTTCGTCACCGCCGTGCAGGGCGAAACGTTCGCATACATTTTTTGCTGTATCCTGTTTTCGTCAACGCTGCATTCATAAACACGAAAACGTTCCGTTCCTGCGAGGAAAACGCCGTTACCCACATAGTTTATGCTGTCGAAAGCGCTTCCGTCAATGGCTGTTTCGCTGCGCAGACATTTGCCGTCCCTGTACGCCGCAAGAACGCCGCTGTTCGTGACAGCCATTATAGTTCCGTCCTCCGAAGCCGCCGCGGAGGTTATGTATGTGATGTCGCTGTCGAACTGCACGATCGAAACTCCGTCTTCGAGTGAAATGAAATAGGAAAGTCCTGCCGTTCCGACAAAGATATTGCCGTTTTCGTCCTCGGTAAAGCAGCGTATCGACTTTTCCGAAAGACCCTTTTCGCTGCCGTATGAAACGAATTCGTGCTGCGCCGTGTAGCAGTAAACGGAGCTTTCATTCGTACCTATCCACATATTTCCGCGCTTGTCAATATAAAGCGCACGAACGCTGACAATGCCGTTTTCCGCACCGAAAAGCGAGAATCTCGTTCCGTCATAGCGGTAAAGTCCCATATATGTTCCGAGCCATATATAGCCGTCGGACGACTGCACTATCGCGTTCACGCTGCTCGTCCCGAGGTCTGTTTCGCTGTTGTAAAGCTTGACATCAAAGCCGTAGAAAGGATCAGACGCAGCCTTTGCCTGGGCCGATACTCCGCCGAAAGCCGCAAAAATGCATATCGTCAGCATCAGCGATGCAAAGCGTCCCGTTATAGTTTTAAGCTTTTTCATTCTGCACTCCGTTCTTTTTTCCGGCGGAAAGCTTCTTCCGAACTGCGCCGACCGTCAGATAAGCCACTGTCATTGAAAGCACCTTGTCGGGTATGTCTATGAACATCTGCGAAAGCACAGCCTTTACGACCGTCCCGATGCGGTACTGCGAAAGCATATCAAAAAGCGCGTCCCCCCAGACGTTGTTCGTCCTGCCGTCATAAAGTATGCAGTTGACGGGAACTGCGCAGGCAACGGTTATGATACCCATAAGTATTCCCGTGCAGAGCGCGCTGAACAGCGTTCCGCAAAGTCCTTTTTTCGTGATGAATCCGACCGCAAGACCGATGATAATGTTTATCAGCGAAAAAATTATCGAAGTGCCGCCGAAGCATATCCTCGATATAAGATTTGACAGAAATCCGACCGCGCCGCCGACTATCGGACCGCACAGACACGCTGATATCATCGTTCCCATTGTATCGAGCCAGAACGGAACGGGACAGACGAGCGTAAAAAAGCGTCCGCCGATATTGAGCAGGATACACAGCACAGCCGTCAGGGCAATGCCGACATAATTTTTATTTTTCATCAAATAGTTCCCCTTTTTTGACCTATTTATCGCATTTTTCCATAATATTATATCATTTGGAGGAGAAATTTTCAACAAAATTTGTTATTTTCTTTAATTTTATTATAAAAAATTGGTTTTGGTTTCGCCGCTATTGAAATATGCATCGTTTTGTGCTATACTATTAATAATTATGCTGAATTTATCAGATTTTTCGGAGGAATATAAAATGAGTGAAATTATCCTTATAAAAGAGGGAGAAATTGCCATAAAAGGTCTTAATAAGCGGAGCTTTGAGGACGCTATGGTAAGAAATATCCGCCGCAGACTTTCACGCCTCGGCAAATTCGAGTACGACCGCTCACAGTCTACAGTCGTTATCCGCCCTTTGAGCGAAGATGTTGACTTTGACGAAGTTGAGGACGTTGTATCAAAGGTCTTCGGCATCGCCGCTTACTGCCGTGCGCTCGTTGCGGAAAAGGATTTTGAAGTTATTGCAAAGTCTGCTGTCGAATACAACCGCGAGGTGCTTGAAACCGCGCGTTCCTTTAAGGTAAATGCCAAGAGAGCAGACAAGAACTTCCCTATGCGCTCGCCCGAGATCTGCGCAGAGCTTGGCGGAAGAATTCTTGACGCTTTCCCGCACCTTGTCGTTGACGTAAACAACCCCGACGTTATAATCACCGTTGAAGTACGTCAGACCGAAGCTTATATCCATTCGGGCAACAAAAAGGGCGCAGGCGGAATCCCCGTTGGCACTTCGGGTCAGGCAATGGTGCTCCTTTCGGGCGGCATCGACAGCCCCGTTGCGGCTTATATGATGGCAAAACGTGGAATAAAGCTTTCCGCTATCCACTATGTTTCCCCGCCGTACACCTCCGACAGAGCAAGGCTCAAAGTTGAGCGCCTTTGTCAGAAGCTCACGCCTTGGTGCGGCGACATCGCTTTCTACTGCGTTCCTTTCACAGAGATCCAGGAAAAGCTCCGCGACAACTGCCCGGAAGAGCTTTTCACTATCATTATGCGCCGCCTTATGATGGAAATTGCCCAGCGTATATGCGAAGAAAAGCAGATACAGGCACTCGTTACGGGTGAAAGCGTAGGTCAGGTAGCAAGCCAGACTATCGGCGCTATCGTCTGCACGGACGCAGCCTGCCGTATGCCCGTTTTCCGTCCCGTTATCGGTATGGACAAGACCGAGATCATTGAGATCGCGCGCAAGATAGACACCTTTGAAACATCTATCGAGCCTTACGAGGACTGCTGCACAGTATTCACACCTAAGCACCCCAAGACACGCCCTATCCTCGCCGATGTCGAAGCCGCACAGAACAGCTTCGATTTTGAGCCGCTCATTCAGTGGGCAGTTGAAAATACCGAACTCAAAGTTTTCCGCGGCGGCGAAAACGAATGATATCATTTTTCCCAAAACGCTGATTTTGTGCGATATATTATCATTTTTGAAAATATTTCTTGCAATTCAGGAAATAATATGTTATAATTTAAACTGTATTGTTGAAAATAAAATTACGGCGGCGCGGATATTGCTTCTGCCGTCGGGATCGGAGAATTATAATGGCATTTCCCGTTTTTACACCGTCTTATTTCAAAGAGCTTGTTGATGTTACAGGTCCTGAAGAAAAATACAAAGACTTTTCCGACATCATCGTTTCACCGGCAGCAGTCGAGTATGTGCTTTATCTCAGCAACCCCGATGTTGTCCGCAGAATGATGAAGGAATCAACGCTTTCCTTTAAAATGGTACAGCTCACGGGTGAAAAAGAGCTTCCTTTCATCGAAAGCTCCAAGGCTGCTATCGAAGCAAACCCGACAGCAAAGTATTACTGGCAGCTCCGCTCACTCTTTATGGGCATTCTCCAGAACAAGGAACTTCCCCTCGAAAGCCGTCTGCTCCTGCTCAACTACGGCGTCAAAACCGTTCAGGGCATGATCGATCAGGATCAGGCTAACCTTATCCCACGCTTCATTGAACGCTTCGTAATGGACAGGGATTATGAAAAGACACTCAAATTCTTTGACGGACTTTCTTTCTCACCGACATTCTCGCTCGTTGACGGAATCTCGCTCCTCAAAGCAGTTAAAAAAACAACTCCCGCATTCAAGGAAGTTATGGCTGAAGTTTATAAGAACCTCGGCGTTTCGGGTCCTGAAACACTCAACCTTGTTGATATGAACAAGTATGTGAAGCTCCGCGAAAAGTACAGAGATGATTTCCTCGCAAATCACTCCGACTGGATGGAGAATCTCCTTGTCAACTACGTTTGGACATACTGCATCCCTTACGCTTGCTCGGATAAGCTCAGCATCTGGGACAACTATGTGTTCTTCTGCGCACTTTACAACGCTTACAAGGTGCTTCTCACCTGCTATATGGACGGCAAGGGCGAAGATGACTTCGTAAAGGCTGTTTCATCGTTCGATGATGCGCTCCGTCAGAGCGGCGACGACCTCATCTGGAAAATGGTCCTCGCTATCAAGAACGCAGGCGAAGCAAACAACGGCGATATGGCTATCCTCGTTCTCAGCTGAGTTTTTGAAAATAAATACTACTATAGTCAATGACGACAAAGCGCAGTGCATACTATGTGCGCGGCGCTTTGTTCAATTTATGGAGGTTTTGTTATGGGAAACAACGCTAATCCCGAATATAACAAGAAGAAAATTTCAAGAGATAACCGCCCCGAATTCCCCAAAAGAGCAGTTATCACGGGCGGTATGCCTTACGGCAACAAGCAGCTCCACTTCGGTCACGTCGGCGGAGTTTTCGTTTTCGCCGATGTTTACGCAAGATTTCTTCGCGACAGAATAGGCAAGGACAACGTTATCTTCGTCAGCGGCACAGACTGCTACGGCTCGCCTATCGCAGAAAGCTACCGCAAGCTCGTCGAAGAAAAAGGCTACAAGGGAACTATCCGTGACTTCGTTCAGGCTAATCACGAAGATCAGAAAGCGACCCTCGAAGCTTATGAGATAAGCACGAACCTTTTCGGCGCATCGGGTCTTGGCAGAACAGCCGAGATACACAATATGGTTTCCGATAAGCTTATCCGCAGACTTTATGAGAACGGCTGCCTTAAAAAAATCACAACTCCGCAGTTCTACGATGAAAAGGTCGGCACGTTCCTCAACGGCAGACAGGTTATCGGAAAATGCCCCGTTCAGGGCTGCCAGTCCGAAAAGGGCTACGCTGACGAGTGCGACCTCGGTCACCAGTATATGCCCGTAAACCTCATCGACCCACGCTCCACGCTTACAGGACTTCGCCCAGTATTCCGTGACGTTACAAACTGGTATTTCAAACTCACCGAGTATTATTCTCTTCTCAAGGATTATATGAAAATGCTCGATGCAAAGGATAACGTCCGTCAGGTCGTAAAGAAAACTATCGGCGAGTTCCTCGAACCGCCCGTTATCTACGTTATGAACGACTATATGGACACCTACCTTTCCGTCAAGGATCAGATGGCTGAACACGAGCTTATCGAAGAGCCGAAAAAGACTTCGTTCACTATCAAGTTCAACGAACTCACCGACCGCGATAAGGCCTGCGAAATACTTACCGAAAAGGGCGTCCGTTTCAGAACGGGCAAGACCCTCGTTCCGTTCAGACTTACGGGCAATATCGAGTGGGGCGTTCCGGCTCCCGTGCTCGAGGACGAAGACCCACATACAATTTGGGTTTGGCCTGAATCGCTTTGGGCACCTATCTCGTTCACAGTTGCATACCTCGAATCTATCGGCGCAGATAAAGATAAGTGGAAAGATTACTGGTGCTCCAAGGACGCAGGCATCTACCAGTTCATCGGTCAGGACAATATCTACTTCTACGGCGTTGCACAGACAGCAATGTTCTGCGCACTCCAGAGCGGCAAGATCACAGCCGAAACTCCCGACGGCGAGCTTCAGAACTCAACACTCGTTGCAAACCACCATATCCTCTTCCTCGATAAGAAAGCTTCGAGCAGCGGCTCGGTAAAGCCTCCTATGGCAAAGGAACTCCTCAACTATTATACAGCCGAGCAGCTCCGTATGCACTTCCTTTCGCTCGGACTCGGTATGCGTTCGGTAAGCTTCCAGCCGAAGCCGCTCAACCCTAACGCTAAGCCTGAGGACAGCGACCCCGTAACAAAGGAAGGCTTCCTCCTCTCGAACGTTTTCAACAGAATAATCAGAACCTGCTTCTACGAAACACAGAAGTATCTCGACGGCAATATGCCTATCGGAAATGTTTCGGACGAAATTCTCGCAGAGAGCGAAAAAGCTATCCTCGAATACGAGCGCTTTATGTATAAGTTTGAGTTCCACCAGGTAACCTATGTCCTCGACTCCTATATCAGAAAAGCAAGCAAGTATATGGCAAAGAACAAGAACGAAACCGATAAGAGCGACGATAACGAAAAGCGTAAGCAGTGGCTCATCGACGTTTTCCATACCATAAAAACAGCAATGATACTCCTCCACCCTATCGCTCCGAGCGGTACAGAGGGCGTTAGAGATTACCTCCAAATCGACGAAACAGTATGGAATTGGGATAATATCTTCGATACCTTTGAAACACTTCTCCCGAACGAAACCGAGCATAAGCTCAAATTCCTTGAACCGAGAACCGACTTCTTTACACGTCACGAAAGCCAGTTTAATAATGCGTAATTGTTTAAATTCGGAATTATTTATGCTGCGAAATTTGTTCAAAACTCGTAGGGGCGGATTCTATATCCGCCCTGCTGTATTTATGAATTTTCACATTCATATTCCGACACAGTTCATACTGCGTTTAACCTCTCATACTGCGTTGAAGCGTAACTCCACTCACTTCGTTCGTGTATTTACGCTTCAAGGATAGTTTGTTTTAGGAAAATATAATAGGCGCAATTCACATTTTTAGGTTTACGAAACTTGATTTCTCATATTTCGTTCTCCTTTATTTTTGTGAATTGCGCCTTTTTAACTGTTAAATATTATATTTCACTATTGCTACAATGCCTTAGCTGTTTGCTTATGTGTGATAAAGAAGTAATAGAAGTGTAAAAAATTTTGCCTTTCCTA
>UQKC01000070.1 GCA_900541495.1 uncultured Ruminococcus sp.
CATTTCTCAAAATGGCAAAACGAACGCTTCGCTTTAATCAGCTTTTTCCTAAAAAATAAACGGTTACAGTTGTAACCGTTTTGTAACTTTTAAAAAAATGACGTATCTGCGCGGCTTGTGGCAAAATTTGTGAGTTTTTGAGAAAATAGGACAAATTTTTCGTAATCGTTTTTGAAAGAGTTTCCTTAACGGAAAGGGAATATTTTTTGGCTCATGTAAACGATATATCAAGTTTCCGAAAACGATTTTGATTCGTGATTTTGCTTAAAATGCACAAATAATGGGGAATAAAACTGTTAAAAAAGCAGAATAAATGTTACTATTTTTCGATTTCCCTTGAATTTCTCGGAAAAAATCGTATAATAAGTATTGGTGTAACTGAATTGTAACTAATTCGACCGTAAATTTATAGGAAATTACATTATACGATATATATAACTTCGGTCAATGACCGATAAAGAAAGGAGATGTTCCGATGAAAAGCAGAAACGGTGAAAACGGCAAGCAGAATAACTGCGTTGACTTCGTGCCGCCGATTTCTATAAACGAGAGCAAAGATAAATTGGAAAAGCTCGAAGGTGCTGTCATAAATACGGGAGCACTCATTGCATATACTTTTTCATACGGTGCGTCAAAGGCTGCGCAGTACATTGCGTACATCGCAAGCCGAATCAGAAATGCTGTAAAGCCCACACATCATAAGGTCGCAAACGCTGTGAAGTCAACGATTCGCAAGATCGCGGAGGCTTCTGCCAAGACCGCAGCCAAGGTGAGCGGCGGCTTCAGAGAATTTGCGGAAAATGTTAAGGCAAACGGCTTCGCTTCTGCAGTAAAGTCAATGGCTTCAAATGCCGTTCAGACTGCTAAGCGCGAAAAGAACGTTTTCAAGACCGCTGTGAACTATGTTTTCCCAACTGCTTCGGCCGCACTGCTTATCGCAGTTGTTTGCAGCACAGCTTCAACAAGCTATGGCATCGCAGTTGAATGTAACGGAACAGAGCTTGGTGTTGTTTCCGCTGAATCGGTCGTAACGGATGCACAGCAGTCCATTTCCGATAAGAATGTTTATTATTCCACCGATGATACAGCTCTCGTAAGCACAAATCTTTCGATAAAACCGCTCAACTCTATGGACGAAGTTATCGATGAGATGGAGCTTATCGAAAAGATGCAGGAACAGCTCGATATCACACTTCCTGTCGAAGATCAGAGCGAAGAACAGCAGGCTGCACCTGCTTCACTCGAAGAAGAGGCAGAAGAAGCAACTTCCGCGCTTTCTTCCGATGAACTCGATGGTAAGGTAAGAGCTTACTCCGTTATGATAAACGGCAGCTTCTATGCCGCTGTTGAAGCAACGGACGAGATCGAAGCTTACATCGAATCCATAAAAGAACCTTATATGAACGACCCCGATGTTGTTTCCGTCGGCTTTGACAAGTCGGTTGAATATACATACGAACAGTTCGTTTATCCTACCGAGATAGTTTCTCAGCAGGAAGTTATCGACAAGCTCAGCTCTATCGCAGCTGAACCTGTTTATTACGAAGTCCAGAATGGTGATAATCCCTGGAACATCGCATCGCACAACAGCATCTCGCTCGATGAGCTCCTTGCTTGTCCTGCAGTATATGAGGGCGATGAGATCGATGATATCACTTCCTACTGTCCTGTAGGTGCAGTTATCACACTCTCCGCTGAAGTTCCTTACCTCCAGACTCTTGTTACAAAGAACGAAACCTATGACGTTCCTATCGATTATGAGATCGTCAGAACAGAGGACGAAAACCTCTATAAGGGCGAAGAAAAGGTCGATGTTGCGGGTGTTGAGGGCGAAGCAGAAGTTACAGCACTTGTTACATACAAGAACGGTATGATAATCTCGAGAAACGAGCAGAGCCGTGTTGTTCTCTCCGAACCCGTTACAAAGGAAGTAAGAGTCGGAACAAGACCTACCACCACCGCAGTAAGCACAGGCAGCGGCGGCTCGGGCGATTATTTCTGGCCCGTTGACGGCGGTTACATCTCCGCTTATATGGGCGACGGCAGAGGTCATAAGGGTCTTGACATCGCAGCTCCTTACGGCACACCTATTTACGCAGCTGCTTCGGGTACAGTTACAAGAGCCGCAAACAAGTATGACGGCTACGGCAACAGCGTAATGGTAGCAAACGATGACGGCAATGTTACAATGTACGGTCACATGAGCAGCATCGCTATCAGCTACGGCGACTATGTTGTAAAGGGACAGCTCCTCGGATATGTTGGTTCGACCGGTTACGCAACAGGTAACCACCTCCACTTTGAGGTTCGTTCAAACGGTTATTACCTTGATCCTTTGGATTACGTTTCACAGTATTAAAAATCAATGCACACAATTCCGAAAGAGTTGTGTGCATTTTTTATTATTCGGTCATCTGTGTTTCGACGGTACTTTCAGCCGATGCTTCGGGTGTTTGCTCGGTAAGTCCGCAGAATGATGAAATGTTTACGGTTATCCCGTCAGAGAATGTGAGCAAAGTTGGGAGCATAGTTCCTTTATCAAACGCTAAGGTGAAGTCTGCGCCGTTGTAAACAGCAGCTTCGCCGTCATCGAAAAGCTCCATATCGTGCAGTGCGGCGCAGGAATCGAATGCATCGAAAATGCGCTTGAACATTGCGGCTTCGTTGAGCTTGCCGCTTTCTATCTCAAGTGTAAGACTGCCGAGCGAAGCGGTCGTGCTGCCCTCGTTATACTTGATGTTGAGCCCTTTCATCGTTTCGGGAGAGGTGATGTTCATCTCCCAAATTCCCGTGCCGTAACGGGTGATATCGCCCGAAACGTCCATTTTGCTGTCGCGGTCGTCTGCGAACGCCGTCAACTCAAATGTGCAGGAAAAAGGCTGGTCAAGCTTCGGCTGGCGTGGGATAATGGTATCTTTAATAGATTTACAACCCGTAAAAAGTATGATTGAAAATACGAGAAGTAATACAGAATTTTTGATCTGTGATGACATAAATAAAACCCTCCGTTCGATTTTGGAACAGAGGGTTTATTTTTACTAATGGTATCCTATCTGTTCCAAGCTTTGAACACATAGGGAAGCTCGTCTATGACATCGCGAGGCAGCATTCCTGCTTCGGAAAGGCTGTCACGGGCAAGGTCTGCCGCTTTGCCGTGGACGAGAACTCCTGCCGAAGCTGCATCGGACGGAGCAAGTCCCTGCGCCGCGAATGCGCCGATGATGCCCGTGAGAACATCACCGCTGCCGCCCTTGGCTAGACCGGGATTGCCTGCTTTGCAGATGAAAAGCTTTCCGCCGCCTGCGATATAGGTAGGAACGCCCTTTGCGGCAACGACAACATCAAACTCGCGCGCAAGCTTCACAGCCATTGTGAGCCTGTCGGGGTAGTCTGTGTCGAAAGCGGCAGCGTAAAGGCGTTTCAGCTCGCCGTAATGCGGAGTGAGGATAAGCCTGCCCTTTGTGTTTCTGATAATATCTATGCAGGAACATACGCAGTTTATGCCGTCAGCATCAATTATTACGGGACAATCGGTATTTTCGATGATAGTTTTGACGATCTCTTCGGTGTCCTTGGTGTGGGACAAGCCGCTGCCAACGGAAACGGCGGTGGCATTTTTCAGCTCATTTATAAGAACATTTGCCGACTTTGCCGAAACAGAGCCGTCCCTTGCGGCATCAAGGGGGAGAAACGTTGCTTCAAACACGAACGGTGCAAGTCGGTCGGTGACTTCGTTCGTTGATGCAAGTGTGACGCGTCCAACACCGCTTCGCAGGGCGGAGAGCGTTGACATCTGAGCTGCGCCGCTCATTCTTTTGCAGCCTGAAACATTGAAAAGGTGTCCGAACTGTTTTTTATAGCAGTTTTCCGAGCGTTTGGGGAAAAGCGCCTTCACATATTCTTCGTCAAGCTCCTGCGCAACATAGGGAACGGACGCGAAACATTCCTCGGTGAAGCCTATATCTGCGACGGTTATTTCGCCGCAGAGCGAATGGAGCGGTTCGGAGAGCATACCCGTTTTTATACAGCCGAATGTTATAGTATAGTCGCAGTTGAAAACATCGTCCTCGGCTTCGCCCGTAAGGCAGTTGCCGCCCGAGGGGGTATCCAAAGCAACTATCGGCTTTTTGCAGCGCTTTGCAAAGCTGAAGCAAGCCTTTATTTCGGGCGGAAGTTCACCATGAAATCCCGTGCCGTAGACAGCATCAACAATGAGCGAGCAGGACGAGAACAGCGAGAAGACTTTGTCGATATTATCGTTGAGGGTAAGGACTTCAATGCCGCATTCGCCGAGCTGACAGTATTCATAGCCTGCAAGCTCGGTCGCAGGGTCGCCGCTCGTGAGGACGACATAGACGGTCATTCCGATGTCAAAGAGGTTCTTCGCCAGCACGAAGCCGTCGCCGCCGTTGTTGCCTTTTCCGCAGAGTATCATAATGCCGCCCGAGAGGTCATATTTCGATGAAAGCTTACATACAAGCTCGGCTGCGGCTGCGCCTGCGTTTTCCATAAGCTCGCGGTAGGAAACGCCGTGGGCATCGGAGTAACGCTCTATCTCTTTCATTTGCTGTGGTGTTGCATAGTACATTTTATCGCTCCTTTACAAAAACAGCCGTACAGATGGTCTGCACGGCTCAATGTTAGAACTCGATCAATATCGTTCCCATTGCAATTGCCTTGGAATGTGAGCAGGAAACGCTTATCTTCATTTTGGTGGAAATAAGTCTTTTCTTTGCTTCGCCCGAAAGGCTTACGTAATAAGTTCCCGAATAGTCGGTGAGGACGGAGATCTCCTGGATGCTGCACCCTCTGAAACGCGCGCCGATAGCTTTTTTCATTGCGATCTTCGCGCAGTACATTTCAGCCATGATGTTCGGGGAGAAATTTTTCTCCATAATGAATTTCATTTCCTGCGGAGAATAGACCCTTGAAATGAATTTTGGTTTCTTTACAAGCTCTCTCATGTGTGGCATATCAGCATGGTAGCTTTCTATTATCATAAAATTATCTCCTTAGACCGATCACCGCATATTTTGGGGGCAAGATCAGTTGTTGTATTTTCTTTCGTATTCGACCTTGACGGTGCGGGGGAGAAACGGGGTGATGGCTTCAATAGTGCGCTCGGTCGGGGTGAAAACAAGTCTTACTTTTCCGAATGAATCGTGCATAAAGTCGATGTAGTAGTCCTCGGCTTCCTCGTCTGCGATGCCGCTTGCTTCGACAATGGTTATGCCCGAAACGGCAGGCGCATCGGCAAGCTTTCCGAAAGCCTCAAACTTGGATGGCTTGGCGGTGATAAGGCGCTTTCTCTTGCGCTGTGCGATTATCTTGTCGATATCGATCTCACCGTTGGTCACAATGTACTCATATTCGGCGTCAAGACCCGTGATAAGGTAAAAGCCGGCGTAGATTGCGGCAAAAATGAGAAGTATCGCCAAAATTATACCGAGCAGTGCAAGGTAAAGGCAGAACGCGGAAACGATTATCACTCCGAAGACGATAAGTATCTTCAAAGCGAGTGTTTTTCCGTTTGCAGGTTTTTTTACAAGCTGTTCAACAAAAACGTCCATAAAATAAAATGCCTAAGGTCAGTTCCTTGGCAGCTCCTTTCCGATAAAACGATATTATCCCGTCAGTTTATGACACAAACCGACAAAATAACGCTTCGAGTTAGATTCTTTATACATTATAACATAGAAATTATTTATTTTCAAGTAAAAATGCTTGCAATTTTTGAAATAATGTTATATAATAAAAGAGCTGACAGTAAATTTTCTTTGTCGGCGTTGGTTTAAAAACAACATCTGTATAAAAACACGTTTAAAGAGTTGTAGGCTCTGCAAAAAAGTGTCTTTCAGAGAGAGGGTACAAGGCTGGGATATCCTCAGATACGGCAAAGCTGAAATTTCGCTCCGTGAGTGGCAATGGTGAACGCGCTGGATGCTTGTAGTCATTGACGTATGCCGCGTTAAGGCGAGGGGAATGGTTGTTCCTTATATAAAATGGGTGGTTATAAGCAGGCTATGGCTTGTCCCGATGAGGGGCAGGCTTTTTTAGTTGGCAAATTTCCGCAGGAAAGCGGAACACGGAAAGGAATGGTCAAATTTATGAAAGATCAGCTTGAAAAGATCAGAAGTCTTGCGCATGAGGAGCTTGACAAGTGCGAAAGCCTCGATGTGCTGGAAAATCTCAGAGTAAAATTCCTCGGCAAAAAGGGTGAGCTTACGGGGATTCTGAAGCAGATGGGCGGACTTTCCGCAGAGGAACGTCCCGTTATCGGACAGCTTGCGAACAAGGTTCGTTCCGATATCGAAGAGAACATCACAAACCGTATGCAGGCGCTCAAAGCAGAGCTCGCAAAGAAGCAGCTCGAAGCTGAAACGCTCGATGTTACAATGCCCGGCACAAAGCAGAAAGTCGGCAAGCTTCACCCCCTCACAGTTACCCTCAACGATATCAAGGAAGTTTTCCTCGGAATGGGATTTGAGATCGCAGAAGGTCCTGAGGTAGAAACGGACCACTACTGCTTCGAGGCGCTCAATATGCCGAAGCATCACCCTGCAAGAGATACGCAGGATACATTCTATATCAATGACAACGTTGTTCTCCGTACACAGACTTCCTCCGTACAGATCAGAACAATGGAAAACAAGAAGCCGCCTATCAGAATCATCTCCCCGGGCAGAGTTTATCGTTCCGATACGGTCGATGCAACACATTCACCTCTCTTCCACCAGATCGAGGGACTCGTTGTTGACAAGGGCATCACAATGGCTGACCTCAACGGTACGCTTGAACTTCTTATGAAGAGAATCTACGGCGAGGATTGTCAGATCAGACTTCGTCCTCACCACTTCCCATACACAGAGCCTTCCGCAGAAGTTGATATGATGTGCTTCAACTGCCACGGCGCAGGCTGTCCTCTCTGCAAGAACGAGGGTTATATTGAACTCCTCGGCGCAGGTATGGTTCACCCGAAGGTACTCGAAGGCTGCGGCATCGACCCTGAGGTCTACAGCGGCTTTGCATTCGGCATCGGACTTGAAAGAATCACAATGGGCAGATACAAGATCGGTGATATGCGCCTGCTCTATGAGAACGATATGAGATTCTTGGGTCAGTTCTGATAAATGGAAAGCACCGACAAAAACAGCCTGTTTCTGCGTTATAAAAAAGCGTTTCCAATATAAGCAGCGTTTATGGAATATTTTAAGTATAGTCTATACCGTTATTCTTATCCCGCTGTTAAAGCTGCTGGAGGGAATGGATTACAGTATGCTGTGGAGGATCATCTCCATAATAATGAGCATTGCTAAATATAAAGCAGAGCAGGTCGATGAAAAGGCAGCTTAGCGGCTTGTCCGAAAATGCGGCAGAGAGGATCTCCGCAGAGCTTGAAAGCTGCGCAAATTTCAGAAGCTTTTATTTCACTTCGGAATATCTTTTTTCGACGGAGGGGCTTATTCTTCCTTACTATGAGATAGATGAAGTAAAAACGAACACCTATGTCGGTTCACCAACAGCAACGAACATTGTTTTCAGAACGAAAAGCTACGGCAAATGCACCGTCACGGTCGGACCGGGATATATGAATGAGGACTTTTACGATATGCTTATGAAGAAATGTCCGTCGGCAGATATACTGTTCCGTGTTAATTATCAAAAAGCGGATATAACAGAGTATTTTGCTACCGCAAAGGCGGAAAGCATTGTTGTTATCAGAAAAAAATAAGGAGGAAAATTCTAAATGGATCTTTCAATGAAATGGCTCTCCGATTATGTTGATATCGGAGATATGAGTATAAAGGATTTCTGCTCGGGACTTACGATAAGCGGCTCAAAGGTCGAGCGCTATGATACAGAGGGCAGCGAGATAAGCAAGGTAGTTGTCGGAAAGCTTCTTTCCGTTGTTCCGCACGAAAACTCCGACCACCTTGTTGTATGTCAGGTAGATGTTGGTTCGGCAGGCAACGGCGAGCCTATCCAGATCGTAACAGGTGCGCCGAACGTTAAGGCAGGCGACATCGTTCCCGTTGCAATGGACGGTTCAACGCTCCCTAACGGCGTTAAGATCAAAAAGGGCAAGCTCCGCGGCGTTGAGTCGAACGGTATGCTCTGCTCACTCGGCGAACTCGGACTTACAACTCACGATTTCCCTTACGCTATCGCAGACGGCATCTTCCTTTTACAGCAGGAAGAAGGTTGTCCCGAACTTAAACTCGGTATGGATATAAAGGAAGCTGTCGGACTTGGCGATACAGCCGTAGAATTCGAGATCACTTCCAACCGTCCCGACTGTATGAGCGTTATCGGTCTTGCGCGTGAAACAGCCGCTACTTTCGACCTCCCCTTAAAGCTCCACGAACCCGAATTCAAGGGCATCGGCGGCAGCGCAAAGGACAGCCTGAAGAGCGTTACTATCTCCGACAAGGAAAAATGCTCCGTTTATATCGCAGCAGTCGTAAAGAATGTAAAGGTCGGAATGTCCCCACGCTGGATGCGTGAGCGCCTCCGTGCAAGCGGCGTTCGTCCTATCAACAATTTTGTCGATATCACAAACTTCGTAATGCTTGAATACGGTCAGCCTATGCATGCTTTCGATATCCGTTATCTTGACGGCGCTTCTATCGATGTCCGCCGTGCAAAGAATGGCGAAAAGATCACTACACTTGACGGTGTTGAGCGTGAACTTACCGACAATATGCTCGTTATTGCAGATGCACAGAAGCCTGTCGCAGTTGCAGGCGTAATGGGCGGCGAATACAGCGGCATCATGGACGACACAGTTGACGTTGTATTTGAAGCAGCCTGCTTCGACGGTGCTTCCGTTCGTACAACAGCAAAGGCTCTCGGCATGAGAACAGACGCTTCCGCACGTTTTGAAAAGGGTCTTGACCCGAGAATGGCTGAACCTGCACTGAGGAGAGCGCTTGAACTCGTTGAAATGCTCGGCTGCGGTGAAGTTGTTACAGAATATATCAAGGTTTCAAACGGCGTTGACACACAGAAATCCGCTCCGTTCAGCGCAGAATGGATAAACAAGTTCCTCGGAACGGATATCCCCGAGGAAGAAATGATCGGCTACCTCAACAAGCTTGATTTCACCGTAAAGGACGGCGTTGCATATGCTCCCGCATACAGAGTTGACATTGAATGCAAGTCCGATATCGCAGAGGAAGTTGCACGTCTTTACGGCTACAATAAGATACCAAAGACCGTTATCCGCGGCGTTGCTCAGGCACAGCTCACACCGAAGCAGAAGTTCGAGCGCAAGCTTGCAAACACAATGGCTGCTCTCGGCTGCTACGAAATTTCGACCTACTCTTTCGTAAGCCCGAAATATTTCGACAAGATAAATCTTCCTGCCGACAGCAAGCTTCGCAAGACGGTCACTATCACAAATCCTCTCGGCGAAGATACTTCCGTAATGAGAACGACTATCATTCCGTCAATGTGTGAAGTCCTCGCAAGAAACTACAATAACAGAAACGCAGAAGCATATCTCTTCGAGATCGGCAACGAGTATATCCCCGTTTCGGGTCAGGAACTCCCCGAAGAGCCTGCACGTCTTGCAGTAGGTATGTACGGCAAGGACGCTGACTTCTTCCTCCTCAAGGGCAAGGTAGAAGCTGTTCTCGATGAAATGGGACTCGGCGAGTGCGACTTTGAAGCTTGCACAGATACAGACGTTTACCCCGAAGCAAGCGCATTCCACCCCGGCAGATGCGCAGTTGTAAGCAAGAACGGCAAGGTGTTCGGTATCCTCGGCGAGCTTGCTCCCGTTGTGCTTGAAAACTACGGTATCGGCGTAAAGGCTTATGCCGCAAAGCTTGAAGTTCCCGAAATGATGGCAATTGCCGAAGCAGAGGGCGATAAGGTCTACAAGCCGCTGCCTAAGTTCCCTGCAACAACAAGAGATATTGCAGTTGTATGTGATGACAAGCTTCCTGTAGCAACTATCGAAAAGGCTATCAAGGGCGCAGTAGGAAATATCCTTGAAACGGTAGAGCTTTTCGACGTTTACAAGGGCAAGCAGGTAGGCGAGGGCAGAAAGTCCGTAGCATTTGCTATCTCGATGCGTTCGCACGAGGGCACACTTACCGACGAGCAGGCAGACGCAGCAATGAAGCGCGTACTCAAAGAGCTTGCAAAGCTTGGTGCTGAACTCAGAGCGTGATAAATTAAATTCGGAATGCGGAATTAATTTAATGCGTAATTATTTTTGTTCCGCAAGTTACCGTAAAATCGTAGGGGCGGATTTCATATTCGCCCGTTACAACATTGTCGTTTTATCCCACAAAAATACTGTAGGGGACGGGTCG
>UQKC01000071.1 GCA_900541495.1 uncultured Ruminococcus sp.
GGCACAATCGGAAGAAGAATTAAATAATAATGTGCGTTCGCACTTGAAAAAATTGCAGCTGCAGCCGTTAAAAATCACCTCGTTTTTTAATGCTCCTTATACCTCTGATGCCGCCTGATGGCGGCAAGGTTTAATTGGGGGAGCAATATTATTTTGTGTTATCTTGCTTCCGCATAACTTTTTTTGATATAACTATCCGTCCCCGATATTTCACAGGGACGGATAAAATATTTAACAATATTTGCGAAGAACATAAGCAGCTTCATCAAGCACCGCAACGGCTTTGCCGAGGTGAGTCTTGACAGCTTCATTGTTGCTGCTTTCGGTCATTTCCTTAGCCTGAGCGAGAGCATCTCTGCTTGCTTCGACCTGCGTCTGGTAAAGGCTGTCGAAACGCTTGATAGCATTTTCAGCCATTTTCTTGTATGCGCTCTTGAGGTCCTTTACGGCGTTTGAACGAACATCGTCAAAGTTTTCGAGTGCTGTATCGATAATGTTCGTCGTCCTTCTTCTGCCGAGAAGATTCTTGAACGAACTCATTGTTTCGGAGGGGTAGCTTCCGTTTTCATCTGCGCCCGCTGCGTTTATGACGGACTGGCTGACAAGCACAAAGCTGTCGGATAAGCCGTTTCCTGCGGTCGTTTCTTCGGCGAGGTTGGCAAGTCCGAGCTTGCGGGCGAGTTCACGTCCCATATTGGCGAGAACTTCGTTGAGAGCCTTTTCATGTATCTCAATGCATTTTTTGTAAGCTTCGCCGACCTTATCAACAAGGAACGAGTAGAAGTGCTTTTCAACATCTTCGGGGTTGCCCTGATTTCTTGCTTCGTAAATATCCTCACGAAGCTTGGAGAAGAAACCGTACATCCACTGTTCTGCCTGCTGCTGCATTTCGGTAACGCTGAGAACGATCTTCGGACGGCGCTCTTCGATAGCCTGCGCAAGTGTGCGGCATTCCTCGTCTATTTTTTCGGAAAGGTCAACGAGCTTCTGCTTGTCGAGCGCGATCATATCGTAGACCATGTGAATTCTCGAAGCCGTGTCGTTGAGCATAAGGTTGAGCATTGTTATAACTCGCTGTGTACGGACAAAATCCTTCTGGAGAATGATCTCACGCTTGAGCGACATTTCAAATTTGAGAAATTCATTTTCGTAGAATTCCTGAAGTCCTGTGAGGTCGGGACGGTTAAGTCCTATCTTTCGGCGGTATTCATCGATGCCGCTTACGCCGTAAACGAATGCGTTAGGGACGATACGTTCGCAGCACTCGCTTACACGGTTGATGATCTTTTCGATATCTTTCATGCTGCCCATAGCATCGATCATATTGACGAGAACGAAAAGCTTGCTGAAGCTCATCGGCTGGATATGCGTTGCAAGGAAGACCTGTTCCGACTCGGAGAAAGGGGAGAGCGCAGACGCAACATAAACGATAGCGTCAGCGTTTACAAGGTAGTCCTGAACCTGCTTGTCGAGGCAGTCAAGGTCAGAAAGACCGGGCGTGTCAACAATGCGTATCTCTTTGAGTATCTCCGCATTATCGCGGATATCGATGTATTCAAGGCTGTCCGGGAAAGCTCTTGTGAGCTTTTCAAGGCGCTCTCTCTGGAGATCGTCTGCGGTGAGCATAATGCGCTGACCATTGGAAAGAACAGCCTCAGCACTCGGGGTTTCGCCGTAGCTTATCGAGTTTATGGTAAAGGTTTCAGGGGCAACGTTTACGGGCGCGATAGATTTTCCGAGGATAGCGTTGATTATAGTGCTTTTTCCGCGCTTGAAATCGCCGAGAACAACGAGCGAGAACGGCTCTGTGCGGCGCTTTGTGATAGCTTTGTCCCATTGTTTGAGATTGTCGGTGAATTCTTCGCCGAGGATACGGCAAACGGGCTTGTTGGCGAGAATCTCTCGCATATAATTCTGTATTTTTTCAATGTCGGGTTCAACGTCAGCATAAGTCAGAGTATTATTCGTATTTTCGGACATATCAAACACCCGCCTTTCCTGAATCCGAGCCGAGGATTATTTCACAGCGCACTTCAAGCGCCTGCTTGTTGACGGTGTGAAGATCATCACCGCCGATATCATTTCTCCAGCTGTAGAGCGTTTCGCAGTTGAGAAATTCCATTCCCGCAAAATAGCGGCGTTCAAGGAAATTCGTGCTGCTGTCGAGAGAAATGCTTCTTGCAGGGGTAACGTGAAGCGTTTCGTACATTTTTTCAGCCTTGTTCTTGTCAAAGATCTGACCCGTACGGCTGTAAATATCGTTAAGTCCCTTTTCTCTGAGTGAAATGAAAACGGACGAGAAATCCTGTGGTCTGTCAAGGCAGATGATGCCTGCTCGGTCGGCTGTCACGCAGGAGAGCGTGAGCCAATCCATCATTACCGAGGCAAGCTGTTTGCCGTTGTCGGTGACGGGGTTGACAACTTCGCTGTCCATAATGATGCCGAAGCTTGGCGCAGCCTGATAGTAGATGCAGTGGTTGTTCTGAATGTGACCGCATTCGCAGCCGATGAGATACGAAAGCTCATCTTTCGTGCATTTTTCACACAGACCCGATGTGAGAACGATAACGGGCGAGGTATTTTCTGCGGAGATAGAGTATATCTCCATTTTGTTCGGCGCATTTCTTACGAAGACTTTCGGAACATCTATCATAAGACGTTCGGCGCATGTCTTTGCTATCGCCCATATCTCAGGGTAGCTGCCCTGCGAAACTTCGCTGGCTGTCTTGAATATCTGCTTGAATTTATTCGGTATTTCGATCGTGACAAGGTTTTTGTAAATTTTGTTCCAGCCCGAATATGTGATGAATTTCTGACGGACGGAAAAATCCGCATCAAAGCCATAGTCCATTCTTCCGCCGACGATGTGATCCTTTGATTTTCTTGTTCTTGCGGCGAGATAGTTCGTAAAGCTGGTATCTATATCGAGCAGGGGATTCTGCTTTTCGAGTGAATCGAGAACATCGTTCATCGCTTTTATCCTCCATTATTATGGTTACTGTCGAAGTCATTGTGACATCGTAATATCCGATTTTTATTCATCGTTTGTAAGAGCGTGATGAAGATTGTATGTTTCCGCAAGCAGAGAACCGGTGTATTCCGCAATGTTCTGGAGCTTGACTTTTTCATTTTCGGAAACTGTCTTGCGCTCGGCTTTGAGCTGGTTGAGGTTGTCGAGTGTTTTCTGTGTATCTTTGAGGATAATTTCGGTTTCGTCCTCGATCTTCTTTTTAAGTCCCTCGAACGATGCGAATACCTGCTGACGAACAGTTTCAGAGAAGTCGCTGGAAATACGCATTTCGTGGAACTGCTTTGAAACGGAGTTCTTGAAGCTGTTCTTGTATTTGTCTATTCTTTCCTGAACGAGAAGCTTATCAACGGAGAGTTTGCCCGTGAAGGTTCCCGCAAGACCTGCGATAGCCATAATGCAGAGTGTAACAGGGCCCGCAGCAGCAATGCCAAGGAAGCCTGCGAGGTATGCGGCAGCATAGAATGTTGCGCAGAAGCCTACGAAGCCCGATGCGCCGCCGAGAAGTGCGCCCTTTACGCCTGCCTCACGGAAGCCGACGAAAAGTCCGCCCGTTCCGACAGAACCGATAGCAACGCCGATGATAGAATCAACAATGCCGCCGTTGCGCGAGTGACGCTGAGGAACGGCGAACATCTCTTGGATTCGTGCAACCGATGCGAAGAATTCGTCCTCGAATGACTGCAAACGCTCAGCTTCGTCGCTCAGAGCGATGTTTATCTCGTTCTGTATCTGTTCACAGATTATCTGTGCCTTGTTTTCGATGTTTTCCTTTATCTTTTCGGTGAGCTTTGCATAAACGATCTTTAACTTGTCGCGCTTTAAGTCGTCAGCGGACATAGGATAATCGTCGATTACCTGCATTGCAGTTTCTTCTATCTGGCTCCAGTAGCCGTCAAGGATAGGCTTCAAGCCGTCATAGACCTTGTTTGCGGCATCGTTGATGCGGACGAATTCAGCACGTTTCTTCGTTCTGATAGCGTCGATCTCTTCGATAGCAGCGTTGTATTTCTCCATAAATTCGTCGGTTTCCATCATGAGTGAATTTTCACGGAGAACAATGGAGTTGATGATCTCCGAACCGCTGCTGATTATCTTTGTTGCAAGTATCTGTAAGGTGATAGAACCTCTCTCCTGCGTGAGCATACGTTCAAGAGCGGCTTCAAAGGTCGGGAAATTACTTTCTTTGAGCATTTCCTCATTGTGAGCCTGCTTTGCAAGGAGCGCTTTCTTCGCATAAACGCCGATTACCTTCGGCTTGCCGATCTTGCGCTTGTAAACGGCAAATTCCTTGGAATCCTCGCCCATAACGGTCTTGGCTTTTTCCATAACATAAGAGCCGATACGCTTTTCGACCGTTTCAACTATTCTGTCCTCGTCCTCCTTGGAGAATGTTCCGAAGCAGTTTACGGCAAAGATTATCCGTCCCATATCGCTCGTGAGCATTTTCTTTTCAAGGAATTCCTTTTCAAACTGCGAGAAAGGCGAGTTCGCACTGATAACGAAAACAGCCGCGTCAATCTCGGGGAGGATAGAAAGCGTAACGTTCGTCATCTGCTCGTCATCATTAAGACCCGGAGTGTCGATGATGTCAACATTGTTCTTACAGAAGTCAGTCGCATAGTGAACGGTAGCCTGCTTAACGCTCTCTGCACGCTTTTCCGATTCGTAAGAAAGCTTTGTTACATAGTCGGCAAGCTTGTTGATATCAACAGTTTCCTTTTCGCCCGTCTTGTATTCGACTTCGACATAAGGCGTTTCACTGTATGTAACACGGTTGAGCGTAGCCGTTGCGGGAAGAACGTCCGCAGGAAGGACTTCCTGACCGAGAAGTGCGTTGATGAGCGTACTTTTTCCACGCTTGAATTCGCCGACGATAGCAACTTCAAAATGCTCGTTGGCGGTTTTTTCGATAGTGTCAGCGATAGATTTTGCGGTGTTGTTCAGCTCCAGCTCTTCACTGAATTCTTTCAGCTGGCAAAGGCAGTCTGTAAGCTCGCCGACCGTTTGTTTAAAAGCCGCATAGCTGCCGTAGTTAATAACATTTTCTCCCATAGCAACCTCCTTGATCTCTTTATCACGGGAATTTTTGAAAGAACTATTAAAAATATAATGACAGTATTTCACTATAGATGCAAATTACCCAATAACTAACATTTATTATATCACATTACTATATAAAATGTCAACAATTATTATAAATTTTGCAAAATATTATGGAAAATTAAAAAAAGGTGTGCTATACTTATATATAATTATTCAAAAATGAAAGGAAACAGCGCGAAATATGAATTTCAGACCATGTATAGATATCCATAACGGCAAGGTCAAGCAGATAGTCGGGGGAAGCCTTGCGGATAAGGGCAATTCCGCCTCGGAAAATTTCGTTTCTGACTGCGGAGCGGATTTTTATGCCCGCCTTTATAAGGAAAAAGGCTTGAAAGGCGGACATATCATAATCCTCAACGCCGCCGACAGCGAATATTACGAAGCTGACCGAAAGCAGGCTTTTTCCGCTCTGCACGAATATGAGGGCGGCTTGCAGGTCGGAGGCGGAGTAAATGCCGACAACGCCGCCGAGTATATTGAAAACGGAGCTTCGCATATAATAGTCACGTCGTATGTTTTCAAGGACGGAAATGTGAATTTCGATAACCTCGATAAGCTTATAAAAGCTGTCGGAAAGGAACATATCGTCCTCGACCTTTCCTGCCGAAAAAAAGGCGATGATTACTATGTTGTCACCGACAGGTGGCAGAAATTCACCGATATGAAGCTCTCGCCCGTGGTGTTCGACAGGCTTTCATCATACTGCGATGAGTTCCTTGTCCACGCGGTCGATGTCGAGGGCAAGGCGAGGGGAGTCGAGGAAAAGCTTGCGGAAATGCTCGGCGAGTGGGGAAAGATAACCCTCACCTACGCTGGCGGCATAGGCTCTTTTGACGACCTTGACACGCTCAAAAGGCTCGGCAAAGGAAAGCTCAACTTCACGGTCGGAAGTGCGCTCGATATTTTCGGCGGAACTATGGATTTTGAAAAAGTTGTACAATATCATTGACAAATTTAGCAAATTTTTGTATAATTAATAAGATAATATAATTTTGCAAAAGGAGCATACAGCCAATGATGATCCAATCCCTCAACGGACCTTGGAGAGTGAACTCCGCCGATGAAAAAATAAAGCTCAGCGTAAACGTTCCGGGAACGGTTTACAGCTCGATGCTTGAAAATAAAATGATCGAAGACCCGTTCTACCGCCTTAACCAGTATGATGCACTGAAAATTTCGGATAACGACTTCGTTTTCGCTTATGATTTTATCCCCGCCGAAGCGATGATGAAAAACGACCGCATTTTTCTCCGCTTTGACGGCATAGACACGATCGCCGAGATTTATCTCAACGATACCGCGATAGGCTCTGCCGATAATATGCACCGAACCTATAAATTCGATATCACCGACTGCATAAAGCGCGGAACGAACTCACTCCGCGTCTATATCCATTCGCCGATAAAATATATCAAGGATAAAAATGACGAGCGCGACCTCTGGGGCGTGGCTTCAACGATGAAAGGCTATCCGCATATCCGAAAGGCACACTATATGTATGGCTGGGACTGGGGTCCGATACTCCCCGATGTCGGAATTTGGCGCGATGTGAGCCTTGTCGGCGAGAAATACGGCTGTATCAAAGATGTTCGCATAAAGCAGGAACACAAACAAAGCTCAGTGAAGCTTTATATCGATACTGAGATAGAAAACCTCACGGGCGATGACCTTCGTATGGAGTGCGTTATCACCGACCCCGACGGCGTTAATACTATTGTAAAGACAGATCAGCCGAAACAGCATAATTCCGCTGTCTGCGTTATTCTCAATCCAAAGCTCTGGCACGTCAGAGGCTTCGGAAAGCAGTATCTTTACGAAGTCAGGGTAAAGCTTCTCCACAAGGGTGAAGTTATCGACAAAAAGGAGCTTAAAATAGGTCTGCGCACTATAGAGGTTTCACGTCAGAAAGACAATATCGGCGAAGAATTCTGCTTTAAGGTAAACGGAACGAAGATCTTCGCAATGGGTGCAAACTATATCCCCGAGGATAACCTCCTCGGCAGAAGAAGCCGTGAGCGTACTGAAAAGCTTCTCAAGGACTGCGCCGCTGCGAACTACAATATGATAAGAGTATGGGGCGGCGGATTTTACCCCGATGATTATTTCTATGATATCTGTGACGAACTCGGTCTTCTCGTATGGCAGGATATGATGTTCGCCTGCTCGGTCTATGACGGAAACGACTCCGAGTTCTGTTCGACCGTTGAGCAGGAGCTTATCGACAATGTTCGCCGTATCGACCACCACGCCTGCCTTGCAATGTGGTGCGGAAACAACGAGATAGAATCCGCTTGGCAGTATTGGGGACTTCCGAACGATGCCGAGCTCAGACAAGGCTATCTGAATATGTTCGAGAACATCGCTCCGAAAGTTGTCGCGCAGTACGATACTGGACATTTCTACTGGCCGTCCTCACCGTCCTCGGGCGGCGGCTTCAATGACAGCGGCGCTAAAAACAAGGGCGATATCCACTACTGGGAGGTTTGGCACAGCCTTAAACCTTTCACAGAGTATAAAAAGTATCTTTTCCGCTTTTGCTCGGAATACGGTTTTGAATCGATACCTTGTATGAAAACGGTTCGTTCCTTTGCCGAAGAAAAAGATCTGAACCTTATGTCGCCCGTTATGGAAGCACATCAGAAGTGCGAAGCGGGCAACGAAAAGCTTATGTATTACCTTGCGCAAATGGTGCATTATCCGTACAGCTTTGAGAACCTCGTCTATGCGACACAGCTCGTTCAGGCTGACGCTATCCGTCTTAATGTCGAGCAGATGCGCCGTCACAGAGGTATATGTATGGGGTCGCTCTACTGGCAGGTCAATGACTGCAACCCCGTTATCTCATGGTCATCGATAGACTATTTCGGCAGGTGGAAAGCTCTCCACTATTACGCAAGAAAATTCTATGCGCCGATAATATGCTCGATAGATGACAGCGACAAGGATAACCTCATTCTGAACGTTTCCAACGAGAAAATGACCGAGTTCAACGGTCATATCAAGTGGAAAATAAGAAGAAACACCACCGAGATCATCGCCGAGGGAGATTCGGGCGAATTCACCGTTCCTCCGCTTTCCGCGATGAACGTCTGCAATATCACAAAGGAAATGACGGGACTTGACGAAGCCGATTATTCCAACTGTACGCTCGAATACTCACTTATGCACAAGGAAGCGATAATCAGCAGTTCGACTTTCCTTTTCGTCCTGCCGAAGCAGTTTGAGTTCCTGCCGCCCGAGATCGAGGTCAGATGTGACACGCTCGGCGATAAATACTGTCTTACATTCAGCTCGCAGGCTTATGCAAAGGGCGTTTATATCGACTTTGACGAGTTCGATGTCGTTTTCGGCGACAACTGGTTCGACATAAACGGTCAGGACGTAAGCATACTGCTTAAAAAGGACGTTCTTCCGCCGTATTTTACACCCGAACTTGTAAAAGAAAAGCTTCGCATAAAATCTTATGCGGATATCGCATTGTCTTAACGGAGTATAACTAATGAACACAGAGTTAAAAGAAGAATTTCTCAGCATCTATAACGGAAATATCAAAAGGGACGGAGCGGATAATTTCCTCAATTATCTGCTGAAGACCGATTTCTTCACCGCCCCTGCAAGCACACGCTTCCACGGCTCGCACGAGGGAGGTTTGCTTGAACACAGCCTTAACGTGTATCACTGCCTTAAGGATTATCTTGAACGAGACAGAACGAAGCAGCTTTACAGAATGAATTACAGCGAAGAAACTATTGCCCTCTGCGCGCTTCTTCACGATGTCTGCAAGGTGAATTTCTATAAGACGGATTACCGCAACGCCAAGAATGAACGCGGCGAGTGGGAGAAAGTCCCGTACTATACCATCGATGATACGCTCCCTTACGGTCACGGCGAAAAGTCGGTCTACATCATCTCAGGCTTTATGCGCCTGACAAGAGAAGAAGCTTTTGCGATAAGGTATCATATGGGCTTCTCTGGGGTAGAGGACAAAAACAGCATCGGAAAAGCTTTTGAAATGTTTCCTCTTGCGTTCGCACTTTCGGTCGCAGATATGGAAGCATCGTATTATCTTGAATCATAAATAAAAGGGAAAAGGGGTCTTGGAAAATGGCAGATATTGTTGCAGTCGGCGAGATGCTCGTTGATCTTACGCAGAAGGTTTCCGAATCGGGTGAGATAACCTACACGCAGAATGCGGGCGGCTCATCGGCGAATGTCGCAGTTATGGCGGCAAAGCTCGGAGTCCCCACAGGCTTCATCGGCAAAGTCGGAAAGGATATGTTCGGACGCTATCTCAAAAACGTCCTCGATGAAAACAACGTAAACACAAAGGGACTTATCCTCGATGATAAATATTCAACTCCGCTCGCATTCGTAAGCAAAAATGAGGACGGCGAAAGAGAGTATTATTTCGTAAGGAACGACAGCGAGGACGCTTCGCTCACTTATGGCGAAGTGAATAAAAAGCTTATCGATAACTGTAAAATTTTCCACTTCGGTTCAAGACTGCTCACCTCCGAACCGTCACGCTCGGCTGTAATGCTCTGCGCCGAATATGCGAAGAATCAGGGCAAGATCATAAGCTTCGACCCGAAATTCCGCCGCAGTCAGTGGGCATCGCAGGAAGACGCAGTGAGAACGATACAGAACGTGATGAAGTGCGTTGATATTCTCAAAGTTTCCGAAGATGAGCTTTTGCTTGTTTCGGGATTTGGAAATATGGCAACAGCTATCGCAAAGCTTATCGGACTCGGCGTAAAGGTTATCTGCATCACGCAGGGAGCAAAAGGCTGTATAGTCGCAACAAAAACGGGCATAAACAACGTCCCCTCGTTCAAAACAGAACTTGTCGATACAATGGGAGCAGGTGACAGCTTCTTCGGAGCATTCCTTTCCCGTATCGCAAAGTCTGCAAAACCGCTCTCGGCACTCGAAACGGAAGACCTTATCGGAATTTCCGTCTATGCCAACGCCTGCGGTGCTCTCAGCGCAAGAAAGCTCGGCGCTATAGCGGCAATGCCGACCGACGAGGAGATAAGAGCGCTTATTGAGCAAAATAAAAAGCAGTGATTTCCGTTTTTTCATATGGTCACCTCTAAAAACCATAGTGCCTCAGATGCGCAGTCAGATTTTTCGTC
>UQKC01000072.1 GCA_900541495.1 uncultured Ruminococcus sp.
CATTTCTCAAAATGGCAAAACGAACGCTTCGCTTTAATCAGCTTTTTCCTAAACATAACAGCGCCGCATAATCGATATTATGCGGTGCTGTAAAAAAATCTGTCGTTGGTTTTATCAGAAACCGTTTCCGTGTCTGTTGAACTTGATCTCGGGCATTGAATCGGGGGAATAATAGTCCTTTCCGGGACGCTTGAAGAAGATATCTGCGTCCTCAGGCTGCTTGATGCCCTTTTTAGGTGTCTTTTCGGCTTCGGCAAGAGCCTTGCGTTCGCTTTCACGCATATTTCTCGTGCGTTCCTTGTCGCGTATCTGTCTGTTAAGCTCGATAGATTCCTCGATCTCCTGCTGGAGCTTTTTGAAATCCATTCTCTTGTGTTCGCTCTGCTGAACAGGCTGTTCGGGAGCGAGCAGGTCGGCAGCGGTAAGGCCGTCAAGCTCGGAATCGTCATAATCATCGACGAACATTACATCATCGCCGAATGTATCGTCAACAGCTTCCTCGGTTTCGGGTTCATCGTCCATACTGATATTGCCGATGTCCTTCTTCTCGGATTCGTTTCCGAAGAGAGCGCTGTTGTCCATACTCGGAGCGCCGTTGTCGGTCACATCGAGGTCGATGGAGTTATTGATTATATCGTATGTATTGTCTGCCTTTGCAGCAGCGGCATCTCTTGCAGCCTGTTCCTCGCGCTCTCTTTCGCTCTTGAGGCGTTCGGCTTCGGCTTTAGCCTTTGCTTTTGCGAGGTCTTCAACTGCGTTGAGCGCTCTGGAGCTTGTTCTGTTCGCTGTGGAGCTTTCGTTTCCGAGAATATCGAAATCGAAGTCTATGTCTGCATTGTTTATGGGAGCAGGCTTTGGTGCAGGAGCAGGGGCAGGTGTCGGAGCAGCTGCGATAGGGTCAAACAAGATATCTGATATCGGTGACGGAGCAGGAGTCGGAGCAGGTGCGGGAGTCGGTGTCGGTGCTGCTGTCTGGACGGGTGCAGCAGGTTCTGCCGCAGGCTTTTTGCGCGCGAAAAGATCCATATAGCTGTTATGCTTAGGCGCTGTGCTTGCAGGCTTTGGCGTTGGCATCGGTGCAGGAGCAGGAGCAGGGGCAGGTGTCGGGACGGGAGCAGGCATCGGCGCAGGTGTCGGAGCAGGCTGTGCGGCAGCCACGGGCTTCGGCATCGGTGCAGGCTTCGGAGCTGTCGGCTTTGGTGCTGTGAGCTCGGCAATATCGTCTGCGATAGAGAGGACGTTGTCATTTTCGCCCTCTTCCTGCTTCGGGCGCTTCATCTCCGTGCTTTCGGCAATGTCGGAAAGCGGAGGTATCTCGGGTTCTGCAATTCCTGCGTAGGTGTTCTGAACTGCGCTGTCATCTTCGTGGGGAACAGCCTTTATATCCTTTATTTCGCCAAGTTCGCTTGGGTTGATGCCATTGTCGAGCTTGGTATTGTCCATAATATGATCAATGCTCGGGACATCCGTAACATCGACCTGAGTAAATGACGTGTCTTCGCCGCTCTTTTCGCTTGCAACTTTTTCGCGGAGCGCATTTACAACGATAGAAGCGACAGCCTTGACCTCTTCCTTAACGGGTTCTGCCTGAATCGGCTTAGGTGCTTCAGCCTTGGGTTCTTCCTTGGCAGGTTCGGTCTGAACAGGTTTGGAAATTTCAGCCTTGGATTCTTCCTTAACGGGTTCTGCCTGAATCGGCTTAGGAGCTTCAGCCTTAGGCTCTTCCTTGATAGGTTCAGCCTTTGGCGCTTCGGCGTTATGCTGATGAACGGGAGGATGATTGAGAAGCACATTTCCCGACGAAAGCGCTGCAAGAGCATCATCGAGTGAAGCTACGATAGGCTCACCGTTCTGTGTAACAGACTTAGGCTGTTCGGGTTTTGGCTGAGCAGGCTTGGGAGCTTCAGCCTTGGGTTCTTCCTTAGGCTGAACGGGAGTTTCAACTGTCGGTTCGGTTTTGAATGGTTCTTCGCGGATAGGCTCAGCGGCTTTTTCCTCTGCCTCGGCAGGCTTTGCGGCTTCGGCAGGCTTATGCTGATGAACGGGAGGCTTGTTGAGAAGCACATTTCCCGATGAAAGTGCGGCAAGCGCATCATCAAGCGAGGTAACAACGTGTCCGCCGCTCGGTGCAGCAGGCTTCGGCTGAACAGGCTTCGGCGGCTCGGGCTTTGGTGTCGGAGCAGGTGCAGGCTTCGGAACTTCTGCGGCAGGCTTAGGCTGAACGGGAGCGGCAGGTGTTGGCTTCGGCGCTTCTGCAGCAGCCTTGTTCTGCGGCTGGTTCAAAGCGGCTCTTATTTCTTCAGCCGCTCTCTGCGCAGATTTTTTCGGTGGGTTGAGTATGTTCTGCACGGCTGCGATAAGGCTCTTTAAGTTATCCTTTGAAGTTGAATCGGAGTAGCCTTTGATTATCGCAAGGGCATTGATATCATCGGCTGTACGAACATCATGCTTGTTTATCGAAGTCTGAGCGGCGAGAAGCTGTGCTTTGTCCATAACGCTCGTTTTCTTCTTGTCGATGCCGCTGTTTATGACAACGAGGGGAACAACGTTCTTGAACTGTTCGGGGTAGTTTTCTGCGATAAGGCGAGCCTTGGCTTCTTCGGAATCATTGCAGTACCACGAAACCGCGGCAATTATTATCTTATTGACATTGACCTGACCGAGATTCTTTTTCAGCCAGTCCATTACCAGTATCTTATCGCCGTAAACGCCGCCTGCAAAGACAACGGCTTTATATTCGAGCGCCTTTGTGGGCGTGAACGAAGTCGAGATGAATATATCCGCGCCTGCTTCTTCTTTCATCCAATCGGCATATTGCTTGGTATGACCGTATTTTGTAGCATATACAACAGCTAAATCTTTCATCGTTATGTACAGGCTCTGATGCCTTCTGTCCTCCTACAAATAGATTTTTTGCTGCGCTGTCAAAATGCCTAAACGCAGCGACTCTTATTTCAATTATAACGGCTTTTACAGCACTCTATGTGGATAATATATTAACTGAATATTAATTTTGTTTTAATTATTGAATCAAACTATGAATAAAACAGCCAAAACAAGGCTCTTTTAATCGATTTGTTAAAGAAAACGATATTTTTTGTGCAGAATGACGATATTAGTTGAAATATTTTGTTTTCTGCGTGAGTGTACCGAGCAGTTCAAGGCGCGCGGTGTCCTTGTATTCAGGTTTTATCATATAGTAAATGTAATTTTCGGCGAGTGCGATGTCGGGGACAGTTCTTCCCTCGATCTTGAACTGATTGAATCCCATTGGGACGTATTTTTCGACGATCGCATCGGGCGAAATATGCGTCGGAAGGTCGGTTATCTGATAAATGTGGCGGAGCATCGACGGACATTTAAAGTCCTCGAAGTGTGTAGGTTTGCGCATCATCGGCGGTGTTTTCATATATTCCGCATACTTTATCTGCGTTTCGCCGATAGAACGGTAATGTTCACCTCTTCTCGGACAGTTCGGGACGCAGCAGGCATTTATGAGAAGCTCGCACTTTTCCTTATGCGGAAGAGTTTCGAGAAACTCGAAATTATTGTTCCAGTTATAGTCGAGGACAACGTAATGATAGTCTTTTTCAAGCTCCGCGGAAAGCTCGTCGGCGTTTCGTATCTCCTTGCAGGTGGACGAGGTTATCTTGTAGCTTGGATAATTTTTGCGAATATACTCTTCGAGTATCGGCGAAAGGACGATGACTTCGTTCAGGCCGTTATCGCACATTCTCATAACTTTATTGCAGAAAGGGTCACCAAGGTGCTTTTCTTCGATAAGAGGGTTCGTGAACGTGAATCGGAGCGGAACTCCTCTTGAATTGAACGCCTTTGTGACTTGCTTTATTATTTCATCATCAACAACGCCGACCGTATTTCGTCCGCCGTTCCAAAGTGACGGAGGAAACGCGCCGAAAACAGACGCTATTTTTACGCCTTCGCGGAAATATTCGGGGTGCTGCTGCATAAGCGTGAGCAGAAGCAGGTTAAGTCGGCAGTGATTGATAAAATCGGGAATATGAAAATTTATATCCATTTTGAAATTTGCTCCTTAGAAAAAAATAATACTATAATTATAGCATATTTATATCAAATTTTCAATAGAACGGACAATTGTTGCCGTTATTCTGTCAGAAATGACAAAAAACAGGCTGTCTATTGTATTTTTACGCTAAAGTGATATAATTAAGGGTAAAGATTTTTTTCAAAAAGGAACGATAGAAATGACTGTCAACACACTTATGCCTTATGCCGAAAAGCTGAGCGCTCTTTCGGTTTTCAGAGGTATTCTTGAAGATGATACCGTAAAGGAATTTCTCGCAATGCTCCGCGAGCCGACCCCTGCGACCTACGGAAGCTTCGTAAATTCGCTTTACAAAACAACGGACGATCTCACCGACTACATACTCGGCGCAGTTACCGAGAACGAGAACCCTTTTATGCTCCGTCTTGCTGCTTTTGAGGAAGTTCCCGAGCATATTGAAAAAGCCGCAAAGGCTGAACTTGAAGTTTTGCAGGAAATTGCCGAGATAACCTCCGACACGGTGAAAAAGGCAATGGGCGAACACGCCGCTTATGTTGCTTCGGACTGGAAAACCTCACCCGTGAACTTCACCAAGGCTTACACCGAGCGTATGAGCTGCCTTTCGACCAAGGGTTATGGCATCTTCGCCGAATATTACGCTTTCACGCTCAAAAACGGCAAGCTTATGCCGATAAAGAACCCCGACCCTCAGCGTCTTTCCCAGCTTTCGGGATATGAGCTTGAACGCGGCAAGGTAATAAGCAACACACTTGCGCTCCTCAATAACAAGCCTGCCGCAAATGTGCTTCTTTACGGCGATGCAGGTACGGGAAAATCCTCGACCGTAAAAGCTGTTGTCAACGAATACAAGGACGAGGGACTTCGCCTTGTAGAGCTCAACAAATCGCAGCTCCCCGAACTCCCCGATGTTATCGAAAAGATAGCAAAAAATCCGCTCAAATTCATTATTTTCATCGATGATGTTTCATTCTCGTCCGATGATGATAATTTCAGCTCGCTCAAAGCCGTTCTCGAAGGTTCGGCTACGGCTAAGACTTCCAACATCGCTATTTACGCAACGAGCAACAGACGGCATCTTGTTAAAGAGAAATTCTCCGACAGGCAGGGCGATGATATGCACGTTTCCGACACACGAGAGGAGCTTATCTCCCTTTCCGAGCGTTTCGGACTTAAAGTTGCGTTCTTAAAGCCTGACAAGGAGAACTATCTGAAGATAGTTGAAAATCTCGCAAAGGAAAACGGCATTGAGGTCACGGACGAGCTTCTTATGGGTGCGGAAGCGTTCGCCCTCCGCAGAAACGGCAGAAGCGGCAGAGCGGCAAAGCATTATATCCAGTCCGTTCTTGCAAAATAAAAACGTCAAAGAACATAAAAGCGTGTGTTTTCATTGTGCTTTTTGTGTATAAAGAACGTATTTACTCAGCTTAATTGCATAAATTCACCAAAGTTGGTGCACGTTCACTGAATGTTCATACTCACACACATAAAAAATAGTATAATTAAATTTGGTTTAAAATTTTATCATTATGAAAGGCGGTAAATCAATGGGGTTTTTCCGAAACGCTGATGTACCCGTGCTGATTGCTTTCGTGATATATCTTCTTATCATGATCGGCATCGGTTTCTATTTCAGCAACAAAAGCAAAAAAATGAGCGACTACTTCCTCGCAGGAAGAGGTCTTAATTCGTGGGTAACGGCAATGTCCGCGCAGGCTTCCGATATGAGCGGCTGGCTGCTTATGGGTCTTCCGGGTGCAGCTTATGCCACGGGTATGGGAAACTACTGGATCGCTATCGGTCTTGCAATCGGTACTATACTCAACTGGGCGTTCGTTGCGAAGCCGCTTCGTAAGTTCACCGAAAAAGCAGGCGACGCTATCACGATACCGCAGTATCTTCAGAACCGTTTCAAGGCTGACAGCCCGATAGTTCGTCTTGTATGCGCAGTCGTAATTTTCATATTCTTCCTCGTTTATACGACCTCAGCATTCGTTTCGGGCGGCAAGCTTTTCCAAGTTGTTTTCAACATCGACAGCTCCAACGAAACATACGCAAAAGCGGCAGTTATCATTTCCGCACTTATAATCATCATCTATACATTCCTCGGCGGATTTAACGCTGTTGCTTGGACAGACCTTGTTCAGGGTTTGCTGATGTTCTTTACAATAGTTGCACTCCCTATCGCACTTATCACATCAACTCCCGATTTCAGTTGGGAAATGGTCACTTCAACACCAAAGATCGTTGCTGAGGGTGCAGATGCTTCGGGTTATGCATCATTGGTAAGCGGCAGAGGTGCAAACTCAATTATAAGCGACCTTGCCTGGGCGCTCGGCTACTTTGGAATGCCGCACATTCTCGTTCGCTTTATGGCTATCAAGGACGCAAAGAGTGTTAAGAAATCCGCTATCATCGCTATCGTCTGGGTAATAATCTCACTCGGCGCAGCTGTACTTATCGGTATCCTCGGAAGAGTTTACCTCGACAGCATCGGTGTTACACTCGCAGGAAACCAGCAGGAGCTTATCTTCATCGACGTTGTAAAGCGTCTGTTCCCGGGTGCGCTCGCAGGTGTGTTCCTCTCTGCAGTGCTTGCTTCAATTATGAGCACCGCAGACAGCCAGCTCCTCGTTACTGCTTCCGCAGTTGTAAATGACTTCTATAAGGTTATCGTAAAGAAAGAAACCTCCGATAAAAAGCTTATGTGGATAAGCCGCGGCGCGGTAATGGTTATTTCCGTTATTGCCTGCATACTCGCACTTGACCCGAAGGATTCAATTATGGGCATCGTTTCAAACGCGTGGGCAGGCTTCGGCGCAGCATTCGGACCTGCAATTATCCTCTCCCTCTACTGGAGAAGACTTACGCTCAAGGGTACAGTCGCAGGCATCATCGGCGGCGCTGCAACCGTTATCGTATGGGAATATGTTCTTCACTGGAGTGGAATGTTATACTCTATCGTTCCCGGCTTCATTGTTTCGATACTCCTCACCGTTATTGTTTCCCTTATCGACAAAGAACCCTCCGACGAAGTTAAGGCGCTCTTTGACGAAGCAAGAAAATAATGCGCAATTCGCAATTATTTGTGTTCCGCGAATTTGCATTGAAAGTTACAAACCCAACATTCAGGTGATTTTTTGTATGGAACGAGTTTCCCGTCCCGAATCGCGGCAGCGATTTTCAACGCATATTTTGTAGGTTTTATTGCATAACAAAACACCCTTGATTTTATCTGATAAAAAGATAAAATCAAGGGTGTTCGTTTATTTTATTCGAATATCTAATCGCAATGTGTACAAAAAATCAAGAAAAAGCTTGTAGCTGTTAAAAACAGGTTGATGTTGAAAACAGCTTGATGCTGCAAACAGGTTTATATGGGTTTTGCGCCGATTTTTTACACATTCATTAGGAAAAAGCTGATTAAAGCGACGCGTTCGTTTTGCCATTTTGAGAAATGTACGAGTTTACGCCTTTAATGTCAATTTGACATAAACATTTTGAAAAATGGCAAAAACGTATTAATCAGCGTTTCCTTTGAGATGAGTATTATAACGCCTTACGGCGCGGAACGGAAAACCCGTCCCTACAGATTTTATGAATAAAAAATCGGGCAGATATTAGATCCACCCGATTTTAAGATCAAATGCAAGCTTTGCAAATAATTCCGAATTAATTACTTGACCTCAACGTTCTTGTAGTACCAGTTGATGCCGCCCTTGATAGTTGCATCGTCGAGAGTTGAACCCTCTTCGCCTACTGTTGAGCCGTCATTGGTTTCGAGAACGCCGTCAAATACGTTGAAGCCGTTGTTGAGGATCTCGTTTCTTGCTTCGTCAACCTTTGTCTGCATTTCATCTGTGCAGAGTGCGGAGTTGAGGTCGGAGATATCGAGAAGTCCGTCAGCCATGCCGCCGTAGTAGTTCTCGCAGTTCCATGTGCCGTCGATAACCTGCTGTACAGCCTGTGTATAATATGCACCCCAGTGCCATTCAACAGATGTGAGTGTTGCGCCCGGTGCGTCCTTGATCATATCACTGTTGTAGCCGATGCCCCATACATTTGCGCTTTCAGCTTCGAGCTGTGGGTTAGGAGTATCGCAGTGCTGAGCGATAACGTCGCAGCCTTCAGCGATAAGAGCCTTTGCAGCGTTGGTTTCTTCTGTAGGAGAATACCAGCTGTTTGTTACCTTAACGTAGATCTTTGCATCGGGGTTTACGGAAGCAACGCCGATAGCGAATGCATCGATACCGCCTGTAACCTCGGAGTTTTCGCTGCCCATTGCTGCAACGTAACCGATGAGGTTGGATTCGGTCTTCATACCTGCAACGATACCGGAGAGATATCTTGCCTGATAGATTCTGCCGAAGTAGTTGTTCATATTCTTGCCGTTGTTCTTATAGCCTGTGCCGTGGGAGAAAACAACGTTCGGAAACTCGTCTGCGAGAGCTTCCATTGTGTCCATATATCCCCAGCTTGTGCCGAAGATGATGTTGCATCCTGCTTCGATGCACTCTCTGATAGCTGTTTCGGTAGCTGTTGGGTCGCCGTCGCTTACGTTGTTCTTTCTGATGATCTGGTCATCGGAAAGTCCGAGAGCAGCCTGCATATCCTGGATACCAACATCGTGTGTGTAAGAGTAGCCCGAGCCGTCAGCAGGGTTGCCGATGTGGATAACGCCGATCTTGATATCTTCCTTTGCGTACTGGATAGTTGATGCGGATGCGCTGTCCGATGCTGCGTCGGCAGAGCCGTTGTCAGCTGTGTTGGAAGAACAGCCTGTGAGCATAAGAACTGCTGCTGCGGAGATCGCAGCGATGATTTTTGTTAACTTCATAATACACCTTCCATTTTCTTTTCATCATAATCTTTGACATTATTTGACAGCCTTTTAACAAGCTTTTAAGCCTGTTTTAAAACCGCCTTAACTATTATAAACTAAACTTCGCTATGTTTCAATAAACAACTTGACAAATTTTTCACGGTTTGACAAGCTTTAAACGGTGGTTTTCAACAGTTTCTGCGATTTTATAAAAAATATTTGCATTTTTCATAATAATATGGTAAAATAAAATTTGTTTAAGTTTTCACCGTGCGGAAATTTTAACCGACCTAAAATGGAAAGGACAAGCTATGAATATTCTGTTTCTGCTCCACCCAAAAAACACAGTCGAATTCCTTTATGATGATGATACTTTTGAAAAAGGATACAACTGCATGAGAAGCAGCAGCTACACCGCTATCCCCGTTATCGACCGCGAAGGCGTTTACGTCGGAACTGTCAGCGAGGGTGACTTTCTTCGCGCGATAATGGACGACCACCTCTTTTCCGCCGAGGAAATGGGCGACTGCGTCGTCGGCGACTATATCCGCAAGGGCTGGAATCCGCCGATAAAAGTCACAGCTCAGCTTGATGAGCTTGTTATGCAGGTAATGGATCAGAACTTCCTTCCCGTCGTCGATGACAGAGGCTGCTTTGCGGGAATTATTACAAGGCGTGATATTATTAAGCATTATTACGATAAGTACAGCAAGGCGCAGGAAACGGCAGGCACTGAATGGAGCTAAGGCTTAAAGAGCTTCGGCGAAGCCACCGCTATTCCCAACAGCAGATAGCTGACTATCTTTACGTCAGCCAATCGATATATTCGCGGTATGAAAGCGGTGCTATCGACATTCCTATCTCCCACGCGGCGAAGCTGGCGGTGCTTTACCACGTCAGCGTTGACTATATCTGCGGTCTGACCGATATTTCCGAGCCTTACCCCGTGAGAAACAAACTGAGGGTGTTTTATCCCGAAAAATACTGACCGCATATTTATAAATGTATGGCGGCACCGTCGATAAATCGCATAACACGGGACGGGAAACCCGTCACCTACATTATTTTTCGATAAACCGCTTAATTTGTTCAAACAAACTTTACAGGTTATTGACGGCAGGGCTTTTTTATGGCATAATAATTTATGATATATAAAGGTCACCTCTAAAAACCACCGGCTAAAGCCTTAGGAAAAAGCTGATTAAAGCGAAGCGTTCGTTTTGCCATTTTGAGAAATGT
>UQKC01000073.1 GCA_900541495.1 uncultured Ruminococcus sp.
CAGCAGTACCCCAGGAATAAGGGATATCGTTGTCACGACGATAAACGTTTGCACGGGGGTTGTCCCATGAACGGAATACAGCTTCGATAGCGAGCTTGAGCTGTTCAACAGGGTCAGACGGGAAGTCTGTGCCGAGCTGCTTCTTGTATTCAGCCTTGAACTGTTCTGCAAGTGTCTTGAGGTCAGCAGCTGTAAGCTCTACATCGTAGTGTACGCCCTTTTCTTCCTTCATCTTGTCGATGAGCTGCTCAAAATACTTCTTGCCGACTTCCATAACAACGTCGGAGAACATCTGTATAAATCTTCTGTAAGAGTCGTAAACGAATCTCTCGAATTCAGGTGTTGGGTTGTTCTTGATCATTGCTTCAACAACAGCGTCATTAAGACCGAGGTTGAGGATAGTATCCATCATACCCGGCATTGAAGCTCTTGCGCCGGAACGAACGGAAACGAGAAGAGGGTTAGTAAGATCGCCGAACTTCTTGCCGTTTTCCTTTTCCATCCAAGCAACGCCTTCCATAGCCTGAGCCATGATCTCGTCGTTGATCTTTCTGCCGTCCTCATAGTACTGAGTACAAGCTTCTGTTGTGATTGTAAAGCCCTGAGGAACAGGAAGTCCGATCTCGGTCATTTCAGCAAGGTTTGCGCCCTTACCGCCGAGAAGGTTACGCATAGTCATATTGCCTTCTTTAAAAGTATAGACCCATTTTTTTGCCATTGGATTTTACCTCCGAATTTAATAAGTTTTTTCCGCAGCGAAAGAAAAGCCGATCGATACGTTTCAGCTTCGCCCACTTTTCCCAAAGCAAAAGTCCTGACAACTTTTCGCTTCTGCGGTCATAGATATATTATAACAGATTTTGTCCCTCATTTCCATAGTTTTTAGGCAGACTTTACTATAAAATTATATACAAATTTTTTGGTTATTTTGCATAAAGAAACTACAATAGTTACAAAGTCAAAAAATACTATTGAAATTTGGCGGCAAATATGCGATAATTATAAAGGATATTGACGTTTGAACTTATTGTACGATGTGTACTATTATATAATACTATTCAGGGAGGGCTGCTTTATGATAAAAAAATGCGCCGTTATCCTTGCGGGCGGACAGGGAAAAAGAATGAAATCCGAACTGCCGAAGCCTATGTTTGAAGTCCTTGGCGAACCTATGCTCGAATGGGTCATTCGCTCCTGCGAAGAGTCGGGGATATCCGATATCTGCGTCGTAAAGGGCTATAACGCTCAGGTCATCGAGGATTACCTCGGCGGAAGATACGACACAGTTCTTCAGGAAGAGCGCAAAGGCACGGGTCACGCCGTTATGACCGCCATAGACTGGCTCAGAAGCAAAAATGCCGAGAATGTCATCATTCTCAACGGTGATGCGCCTTTTGTTGACGCAGAAACCATTACAGCCGCTTTTAAGCAGCACGAAGAGAACCAAAATGCCGTTACCGTTATCACTTCGGAGATACCCGAGCCGTTCGGCTACGGCAGAATACTCCGTTCGGGTGACGGAAGCCGTATCTGCGGCATCGTTGAGGAAAAGGACGCTACTATCGAGCAGAAGAAGCTCCATGAGATCAACTCGGGCGCTTACTGGTTCAGAACAGACGACCTTATCACCGCTCTCGGCGAACTCAAACCGAACAATTCTCAGAATGAATACTACCTCACCGATACCGTGTTCATTCTTCTTGATATGGGCAAGCGCGCAGAGGCTTACAAGTCGGAAAATCCCGATGTTGTGCTTGGCGCAAACGACCGCAAGGGTCTGCTTATGCTCAATGACACCGCACGAAAGAACATTATCGGCAAGCTGCTCGACAGCGGAGTCGAATTTCTCTGCACGGACGGCGTTTCTATCGGCGGCAGTGTAAAGATAGGCGCAGGAACCAAGATATTGCAGGGTACTATCATAAAAGGCAACACGCTCATCGGCGAAAACTGCGTTATCGGTCCGAACTGCCTTATCGAAAACTGTGAGGTTGGCAAGAACACGAACCTCAACTACGTTCAGGCTTATGACTCTGTCATCGATGACGGCGTGAAGATAGGTCCGTTCGTTCAGATTCGCCCCGGAAGCCACATAAAGTCGCACGTTAAGATCGGCGATTTTGTTGAGATAAAAAATTCGACCATCGGCGAACACACCTCCGTTTCTCACCTTACATATATTGGCGACAGCGATGTCGGCAGAAATGTAAACTTTGGCTGCGGAGTTGCCACTGCGAACTATGACGGCGAGAACAAGTTCCGCACAACTGTCGGCGACAACGCTTTCATCGGCTGTCATACGAACCTCATCGCACCGGTTACGGTCGGCGACAGTGCTTACACAGCCGCAGGTTCGACCGTCACAAAGAACGTTCCAAACGGTGCGCTCGTTATCGAGAGAGCCGAGCTTTCTTTCCATGACGGATACGGTGAAAACAAGCTCCGCTCACGCAGAGAAAAGTTTAAGAAGTAAATTATTCAAGACATTGTGCCTTGATCAATTTTTATAAAAACAAAAGGAGAAATTCAAATGAATCTTCACGGCAAGGATATCAGAATCTTTACGGCAAATTCCAACAAACCGGTCGCAGAGGAAATTGCAAAGGAACTCGGTCTGCCTATGGGTCAGTCAGAGGTTGTTACCTTCTCTGACGGCGAGATCAGCGTTTCCATTCAGGAAAGTATCAGAGGCTCGGACGTTTTCGTTGTTCAGTCTTTGAGCTCCCCTGTAAACGACAATCTTATGGAGCTTCTCATCATGATCGATGCATTCAAGAGAGCTTCCGCAGGCCGTATCACAGCGGTTATCCCTTATATGGGTTATGCCCGTCAGGACAGAAAGGCCAAGGCAAGAGATCCGATCTCCGCAAAGCTCGTTGCTGACCTTATCACAACAGCAGGCGCAGACAGAGTTCTTTCCATGGACCTCCACTGCCCGCAGATTCAGGGCTTCTTCAATATCCCTGTTGACCACCTCCTCGGTGTGCCTATCCTTGCACCATACTTCGTTGACAAGTTCAAGGACAATAAGGACGATGTTATGGTAGTTTCCCCTGACCTCGGTTCTGTAACAAGAGCAAGAAACTTCGCAAACCGCCTCGGCGTTCCTTTCGCTATCGTTGATAAGCGCAGACAGAAAGCAAACGTATGCGAAGTTATGAACATCATCGGTGATGTAAGAGATAAGAGAGTTGTCCTCGTTGACGATATGATCGACACAGCAGGTACACTCTGCAATGCCGCAAAGGCTATCATCGACATCGGCGGCGCTAAGGAAGTTTACGCTTGTGCTACACACGGCGTTCTCTCGGGTCCTGCTATCGAAAGAATTTCCGCAAGCCCTATCAAGGAACTCGTTCTTCTCGATACTATCGCACTTCCTGCCGAAAAGCAGATCGACAAGATCACAATGCTCCACGTTGCTCCCGTATTCGCAAAGGCAATTCAGAGAATTTACGACGACGAGCCTGTTTCTCCTCTTTTCAACATCTGATGCAGGGAACGCATCCCAAACAGTTTGCATTTTTTCGGAACATTAACGCATAATAATAACATTACCCTGCAGGACGCTTTTCAGTCCTGCGGGGTTAGTGTGGTTTTACCGTATATTTTCGCCCGATATTATGTCAGGAGGAAAAGATGAAGCATAAAAAATTGTTCGTCAGGCTGCTTATCCCGCTGCTTGTTTTGATTGCTCTTCATTCTCATTTCATTATTATGACGATACGGTGTGCAGGAACTGTTGTTCCCGATGGACTTTCCCCCGAGGAGGTCATTTATCAGCTCGAAACCTACTGGAACAGCGGAAACGAAAGGGGTATATCGCTGATCTGCTCGGAAGACTTTAACATTGCTCACGGTAAACTGCCGTACAGCTTTGGCGAAGATAAACTGCGTGCGGACGTACATATAACTGAGTGCAGTGCAGTATCCCCCAAACTGTTGGCAAATCTGTCTTATCTTCAGCTTTATGACAAGCACTGCTATAAGGTTTGCTGGAACAAAGAGGAAAGCTATGAAATTGACTGGCGGAGCGGCGGTTTTGCGTTTATCCTTATCGCCAAGGAAAGCGATGATGAAAATGCGCAGTATAAGATATGTAAAATGCTTACAGGGATATTATAAACGAAAGGACACAAAATGAGTATATTTGATATTTTTGATAAAATTTCAAAAGAGAACCCCGAAACGGCGGCAGGAACGCCCGAATTCATAATATGCGGACTGGGCAACCCCGGCTCGGAGTATGAGCGCACCCGTCACAACGCAGGCTTTATGACCGTTGATGCTCTTGCGAAGAAATACGGCTTTGAGATAAAAAAGCTCAAATTCAAGTCGCTCACCGCAGTGGCTTCTATAAACGGCGTAAGCTGTCTTGTAATGAAGCCGTCCACGTTTATGAACAACAGCGGCGAGGCTGTCGTTGAGGCAATGAATTTCTACAAAATACCCATTGAAAATGTTATAATATGTTATGACGATATAAGCCTTGAACCGTCAAAGCTCCGCATACGCAGAAAAGGCTCGGACGGCGGTCACAACGGCATAAAGTCTATCATATATCTTTCGGGCAAGGACACATTCCCCCGAATAAAGCTCGGCGTAGGTGCAAAGCCTAATAAGGATTACGACCTTGCGGCGTGGGTGCTTTCGCGCTTCACCGATGATGAGATGAAGCTGATGAACGAGGGCACGGACAAAGCCGTTCAGTGCATAGAACTTATGGTAAAGGGCAAAATCGACGAAGCGATGAATAAGTTCAATTCGTAATGCGTAATTTTAATTCGGAATTATTTTTGCTCCGCTTTCTCGTTTCAAAACAACATTCTATACGGAACGGGTTTCCCGTTTGCAGATACGTCATTTTTGACAGTGAATCTCCACATTTTTTCGCTGTGAAAAACGTATTTCGTAGGTGGCGGATTCTATATCCGCCCGATCCAACACAAAATCGCTGTATTTTTTAGAACCTGTCTTCATAAGAAATGTATGCGGATTTTCGAGCATAATTTTGTTGCAGACAAGGCAAAAATCCGCAGGCGTGCTGCCGCACGGCAAGGATTTTTAACGCAGTATGCAGCAAAATTTGCCGAAAAGGCGTGCGCATATGCTTATGAAGACAGGTTCTTACTACACAACACATTTTCTTAATCAGAAATAAGGCAGGAAACAATGGCTGATTCTATCTTCACCAAGGCAATTGAACAACTTGATCTTTACAAAGATCTGAAATTCGCGCTTGAGCACCGTGAAACTACCGTTTCCGTTACGGGCGTTTCGGGCATACACAAGGCACAGCTCGCGCTTGGACTTTACAACTTCTCCCCGATGCTCATAATTACCGAGGACGAAGCTTCGGCTCGGCGTATGTGCGATGATATCAACGAAATGTCGGGCACGGTGTGCAGTTACGTCTACCCTGCGAAGGATTTTACTTTCACCGATGTTGAATCCGTTTCGCGGGAATATGAACACACCCGACTGGGAATTCTGACGGGACTTATGAACAACTCCGTTCGCTTTGTCTGCGCTTCGGTCGAAGCCGTTATGCAGAGGACAATGCCGCCCGAGGTGTTGAAGCGCCGAATCGTCAGCATCAACAAGTCAACTCCTATCGACACGAAAAAGCTTGCGGCCGATCTCATCGCGGCAGGCTACACCCGATGCGACACAGTTGACGGCGTTTCGCAGTTCTCGATAAGGGGTTCTATCATCGATATTTTCCCCGTTCAGGAAACTGCCCCCGTGCGAATCGAACTTTGGGGCGATGAGATAGACACCATTTCCTACTTCGACACCGAAACTCAGCGCCGCACGGATGAGATCGAAGAAATAAGCATCTCCCCCGCCTGCGAAGTAATGTTTGACAGCGCAGACGAGTTCATCGAAAAGCTCAATGCTCTCTCCAAAGCCGCAAGAGGAAAACGCGCCGAATCCGTCCGCAACTGCCTTGCCCGTGATATCGACCGCATCAACACGGGTCTTACTCTCGGAAATATCGACAAATACATTTCACTTGCATACGAAAACCCTGCCGATATTTTCGATTATCTCGACCCCGAAAACAGCATTGTGATTTTCAGCGAATACAAAAACTGCATTGAAAAGATAAAACCTATCCTTGCACAACACTCCGAGGACGTTAAGCTTCTCCTCGAGCAAGGCGAGCTTTGCAAGGGTCTTGACGGCTTTATGCTTGAACAGGGCGAGCTTTCACAGCGCACGGAGAAATTTTTCAGCGCATATATGAACACCTTTATGCGTTCGAGCGATGATATCCGCTTCAAGCGCGCACTTTCGGTAACGGCGAACACCTTTGCGCCCTGGGGCGGCGAGATACGCCAGCTTATCGAAGACCTCAAAAGCTTTCTTTCCGCAAAATATTCCGTTATCGTAAAGGCAGGCTCGGACAAAACCCTGCCAATCATCGCACAAGATCTCCGCGATGAGGGCATACCATGCGATATCCTCACCGAAAACTCCGAACTCACCGCAGGTCACGTCCTCCTTACAACGGGCAGCACAAGCTCGGGCTATGATTACCCCGACATCAGAACCGCACTCATCACGCAGGCGCGCGCGCTCAACTCCAACAAGCGCAAAAAACGCTTTAAAAAGGGCGCAGACATCAACTCACTCGCCGATATTGCCCCCGGCGACCTCGTTGTACACTCCGAATACGGCATCGGACGCTTCAAGGGCATCGAAAAAATCGAGCTTGAGGGCATTGTAAAGGACTATATCACTATTGAATACGCCGATTCAAAGCAGCTGCACGTTCTCGTCAGCCAGCTTGATATGATATCGCGATATATCGGCCCTCGCGATGATTCAAACGTAAAATTGAGCAAGCTTTTCTCGGGCGAATGGCAAAAAACGCGCAGCCGCGTTCAGAAAGCCGTCAAGGATATGGCGGAGGAGCTTACGAAGCTTTATGCTATCCGCTCGCAGTCAAAAGGCTTTTCATTTTCGGGCGAATGTGACTGGCAGCGCGACTTTGAAGAGCGTTTCCCCTACTCCGAAACGGACGATCAGCTCCGCTGTATCCAAGAGATAAAGGACGATATGGAAAAACCCGTCCCGATGGACAGACTTCTCTGCGGAGATGTCGGCTTCGGCAAGACGGAAGTTGCGCTCCGTGCCGCTTTCAAGTGTATGCTCGACAACAAGCAGTGCGTTCTTCTTGCGCCGACCACAGTCCTCGCTTGGCAGCACTACCAGACCGCGACAAAGCGTTTCGAGCACTTCCCGATGAAGATAGAACTTCTCTCCCGTTTCCGTTCCAAAAAGGAGCAGGAGGAAATTATCAAGCAGCTCCGCCGCGGCGATATCGATATGATAATCGGCACGCATCGACTTGTTCAGAAAGACGTAAAGTTCCGCGATCTCGGACTTGTCATCATCGATGAGGAGCAGCGCTTCGGCGTTGCGCACAAGGAGCGTTTCAAAGAAGCATTCGCAGGAGTTGACGTCCTTACGCTTTCCGCAACTCCTATTCCGCGTACACTTAATATGGCAATGAGCGGTATACGCGATATGAGCGTTATCGAAGAGCCGCCTATCGACCGCCACCCCGTTCAGACCTACGTTATCGAACATAATGACGGCGTTCTTGTTCAGGCTATAAACAAGGAGCTTCGCCGCGGCGGTCAGGTCTACTATATCCACAACCGAATCGAAACGATAGAAGCCTGCGCGGATAAGCTTGCGCAGCAGCTCCCCGATGCACGAATTGGCATTGCCCACGGCGCGCTGAATGAAGAGCAGCTTTCCGATATCTGGCAGCAGCTTCTTGAACACGAAATCGACATTCTCGTCTGCACAACGCTTATCGAAACGGGCGTTGATGTTCCGAACGTAAACACGCTCATCATTGAGGACGCTGACAGGCTCGGACTTTCACAGCTTTATCAGCTCCGTGGACGTGTAGGACGTTCGAGCAGACGTGCTTTCGCATATTTCACTTTCCGCAAGGGAAAAGTTCTCACCGAGATAGCCGCAAAGCGTCTTGACGCTATCCGTGAATTCACGCAGTTCGGCAGCGGCTTCCGCATCGCAATGCGCGACCTTGAGATCAGAGGTGCAGGCTCGATCCTCGGCGGAAAACAGCATGGTCACATGGAAGCTGTCGGCTACGATATGTATATCCAGCTTCTCAACGAAGCAATTGCCGAATCCAAGGGCGAACTTCCGCCGCAGCGCCCCGGCGAGTGCGTTGTTGATGTCCGTCTTGACGCGCATATCCCCGAAACCTATATCGAGAGCCTTTCCGCACGTCTTGACATCTACCGCAAGATAGCACGTTTGCAGACGAATGAGGACAGCCTTGAACTTATCGATGAGCTTATCGACCGCTTCGGAGACCCACCGCGCTCCGTTCAGGGTCTTATCACGGTCGCACTTCTGCGAAACAAGGCAAGCTCAATGGGCATCACCGAAATTCGCTGCCGAAACGATATGCTTTATTTCTATATCAATTCCGCCTCGCTCGAACAAATTCAGGCAGTCGTTGCCGAATACAAGGGCAGAGTTACCGTCAACGGCTCGGAAAAGCCTTTCATTGCAGTAAAGCTGAAGCCGAGCGACAAACAGCTTGACGTTATGGAAACCGTTGTTGACCTTATTTTCAAAAACTCCGACAAGAAAGAAATTGCTGACCAAAAGGACTGATAAAATGAGATTGATGCACCTCTCCGACCTTCACATCGGCAAGCGGCTGAACGAGTTTTCCCTGCTTGACGACCAGAGCTATATCCTTGACGAAATTCTCCGCATTGCAGAGGAGCAAAAGCCCGATGCTGTCGCTATCGCAGGCGATATTTACGATAAATCAACGCCGTCAGCCGAAGCTGTCGCGCTTTTTGACAGCTTTATCTCGCGCCTTGCAAGGCTTGTAACGCCCGTTTTCGTTATCAGCGGAAACCACGACAGCGCCGAGCGCATAGCTTTCGGTTCAAGTCTTATGCAAACCGCAGGCGTGTATCTTTCGCCCGTTTACAACGGAGAGAATTCACCGATCAAAGTCGATGATGAATTCGGCAGCGTTAATGTCTATATGCTGCCGTTCATTCGTCCGTCCGATGTTCGCCGCGTTTATCCCGATGATGATACCGAAAGCTTCGACAGCGCGTTCAAAGCCGCAGTTTCACACCTTAACGTGAACGAAAAGGAGCGGAATGTTATCATCGCGCACCAGTTCATAACGGGCGCAGCCGCAGGCGGTTCGGAGAGCGTTTCGGTCGGCGGTCTTGACAATATCTCGGCAGAGGTCTTTGCGCCGTTCGATTATGCCGCCCTCGGACACATTCATCATCGGCAGAACATCACTTCCGAAAAGGTCCGCTACTGCGGAACGCCGCTCAAATACAGCTTTTCCGAGGTCAACGATGAAAAGACCGTAACCATTGCGAACATTGGCAAAAAAGGCGAGCTTTCCATAGAAGAAGTTCCGCTCCGCCCGATTCGCGACCTCAGAGAGATAAAAGGGACGTATCTTGAAATTACAGATAGGAATTTTTACGATAAATTCAACCGTGAGGATTATATCCACGTCACCCTCACGGACGAAAATGACATTCCCGAGGCTATCGGACGGCTTCGCGCAGTTTATCCGAACATTATGAAGCTTGATTATGACAACACCCGAACGAGGGAAAACCGCGTTGTCGGTGACCTTGCCGATGAGATCCAACGCTCCCCTGCCGAGCTTTTCGCCGAGTTTTACCGCAGCTGCAACAACTCCGACCTTTCGGAGGAGCAGAAAGATTATCTTGACGGCGTGATACAGGAGATTTGGAGTTAGAACCTGTCTTCATAAGCATATGCACACGTCTTTTCGGCAAATTTTGCTGCA
>UQKC01000074.1 GCA_900541495.1 uncultured Ruminococcus sp.
TTTATATTGGATTTCGGCGCAGATTTTTTCCTGTATTTTATTGGTGTTTAGTATTGGAGATATTGAATACCGAATTCGCCCATAGGCTTGGTTGTGGCATAAACAATTACGCATTACGAATTACGCATTGACAATGTCCTTTATGACCTCTCCTGCGATAATAAGTCCTGCAACGGACGGTACAAATGCACAGCTTCCCGGAGTCTGACGCTTTCCCGAAACCTCTTCGCTCTGACGGGGAGTTATCGGCTCTTCCGTGGAAAATACGCATTTTAGATGCTTCACACGGCGCTTTTTAAGCTCGTAGCGCATCACTCTTGCGAGGGGGCAGACCGAGGTCTTGTATATGTCAGCAACCTGAAATTTTGTCGGGTCTATCTTGTTTCCTGCGCCCATTGAGCATATTATCGGCGTACCTGCCGCCTGCGCTTTCATCACAAGCTCTATCTTTCCGACGACCGTATCTATCGCGTCGATAACATAATCATACTCGGAAAAGTCAAATGAATCTGCGGTTTCGGGTGTGAAAAAGGTTTTGTATGCTTTGAGTTTTATATTGGGATTGATGTCGAGAATTCGCTTCGCCGCGGCGTCAACCTTATATTCGCCAATGGTCGAATGGAGCGCGATTATCTGTCGGTTTATATTCGACAGTGCGACCGTGTCGTTGTCGATTATGTCGAGCGCACCCACGCCCGAACGCGCAAGCGCTTCAACGGCATAGCCGCCAACTCCGCCTACGCCGAATACGGCTACTCTTGCATTTGCAAGCTTTTCCAAAGCTTCTTCTCCGAAGATAAGCTCGGTTCTTGAAAATTGGTTTATCATTCCTGATGTGTCCTTTCGATCATTCTTCTTCGTCAAAAGCGTCATCGTCAAAGGCTTCGTCCTCGGGCGGAAATTCTTCATTATCGCTGTCGGAAATGTCGCTATTTTCAGCAGCGGTTTCTGTTTCCTCGGCAGCTTTGCTTCCGTTGGGGAGGATAACGATAGCCTGACTGTACATCTGCGCATAACGTGTTTCAAACTTGTTTATATTGTAGTCGATGATGCCTTTCATCGGGTCGTTGAGCGTGACGATATCGGCGTTCATATTGAAGCCTGCAAGCACGAAGCAATGCTCGTTCAGATACCAGTCGAGCTTTTCGCCCGTAGCATTGTCGTACCAGCTTTCGTAGTATTCGGGTTCGATCATTCCGTCCGTCGCCCAGCAGATAACGGGTATGCCCTGCGCAAGATAATCGTACAGAACATCCGGATCAGAACCCGAGAGGTTTATAACGTCATATCCGCCGCCGTGGTCGTCGAGATACTTGTTCGCCGCCTTGACTATCGCATTGGAAAAGCAGCCGTAACCGCGCGTGAAAGGGTCACCGATGAAGTAATCGAAGAAGCTGTCCTTGTAGAGAAGATCGTCCTTGTACTGTGCATTTCCGCCCTTAGGAAGATAGTTCTTCGCAAGGTCAACTTTATCAGCATCAAAGCCGAGATAGCGAAGATATATCGTCAGCGCGGTTATCTCACAGCCGACGGGGAGCTCGGGATTCTGCAGAACCGATTCCATATCGATATAGACCGAGTTTTGGTCATAATCCTTGCGCTTGCGGCTTGTTATGACGGTTCGGCTCGTTTCCGTTTCACCGTCAGCGTCCGTTACAACGGGAACGGTCGTGACTTCGGGTGCGTCCGTAACGTCTTCAATATCAAAAACATAAGTAGTTTCTTCGGTGACGGTTTCGGTCGGGGCGGTCGTTGTTTCGCAGACCTCCGTCATAGCCTGAATGGGCTGGGGAGTTTCGTCAACTTTTTTTCCATTTCGTGCAATGATTATCACGACCGAAGCTATCGCTGCGGCAAGCACAATGCAGACAGCCGCAATGGCAAGCCTTATTATCATTTTATCCAAGATAATATACCTCTTTATTTGAAAAACTTGAAACTGTCGAAGTTAAAGTCCGTGCCCGGCATAAATACAAAGCTGAGCTGAGTTTTTCCGCTTATTTTATCGATATCAAAGGTCTGTGCGGTGTACTCTGCGGACTGTTTGAAGTTTACGAGGGTCGTTTTCTGCGTTCCGTCAGCATTGTAGCGAAGCTGGATAGCGTTTATCTCGTTCGGAGTGCTGCCGACTATCCCGACCTTTGAAGCGCCGTCCGCAAAATCAAGCTCACCGAAGTCGATAACAACGTTGTTTCCGATGTTTATGACCCTGCTGCCGCTGACCTTGAATTCATCGCCGTAAATATTCTCATACGAGCCTGCGGAAATGCCGCCGAACGGGTCGTTTGCGCCCGAAAATGCAAAGCCGCCGAAGATATTGTTGTCGCTGAACACGAAGTAAAGGTCGGTCGTGCCGCAGATAGGTTTTGAGAGCGTGAATTTATGCGGAGAAGGCTTGTCCCAGCCGTTGTTGTGGGGGAACATAAGCGTTTCGATATGCTCGCCGCCGTTGTCGGGGTTGCCCGAGTAAAGTTCAACGGGAATTTCACGGTTGTTGCAGTTTCCGATGTAAAGTGTGAGAGAATCCGAGCCGTTTTTGCCGAATTCGACCGAAGCGAAGCCAACTGCTGTCCTGCCGCCGAAGCCGCCGACTGCACCGTGTTCCATAATTGTGACAGGTTTGCTCGAATACTTGTAAATGCAGGCAGGAACGTCCTTGTATGGGTCGATAGAAGCCTGTCCAAGCTCCGTTATCTCAAACGGCAGGTCGGAGATGACCTGCGGATACTGCGAGCCGTTATTGCCGTAGATGCGGAGCGTGAAATTGCCGTCACCCTTTGCTGTTACTTTAATAGTGCTGCCGTCCAAAACCTCTGCCTCGGCGTAGTTCACGGGGACGCTGCTCTCGCTGACAGCCTTGCAGCTGATGTCGGAGAAGCTTGCATTCTCGGGGTGAATTTTATATTTGACGAGCGCATTTTTCTTGTTTTTGTCAAGCTTGTTTCCGTCAGCATATTCGGCGGAAATTTTTCTCATAGGGATAAGCTTGCCGTTCACATTTTCGTCGTACGAAACCTGCGGAACAAGCTTCTCGCAGCGGATATCGGAGCTGCCCTTTACGGCTATCTTCACCTCTGCACTTTCAAGTCCGTTCGATGTGACTTTTACAGTAATTTCGCCCTCGGTGTTGTCGGAAGAAACTATCGCAAGCAGCTTGCCGCTGAAAAGTCGGCGCGTGTCGGTCTTGTACTGCTCATAGTCGGTCGAATCGCCGTTGTCAAGACCCATAAGTCTGCCGCTGCCGCTGACCTCGACTTTGACATAGTTCCGTGCATTTGCGGCGAAAGTTCCGTTCCCGTCAACAGCGGATATCTCGATGAAAGCAAGGTCACGACCGCCTGAGAGTATTTCCGTTCTGTCGGCGGAAAGCTTTATAGCTGCGGCGTTTCCGAAGCTTCGCTGAATATCTTCCGCGATAACATTTCCGCTTTCATCATAGGCAACGGCTTTGAGCTCGCCCTTTTCGTAAGGAACGCTCCAAGCGAAGTGGAGAACATCGCCGTGCCTGTGGTCGATAGTCTGTTTGCCGAGCGATCTTCCGTTGAGGAAAAGCTCCGCATTGTCGGCGGTAGAATACGCGATAACGTCGATGAGCTGACCGTCGTTGAAATCCCAGTAGGGGAGGAGGTGTATCATCGGCTTGTCTGTCCAGACAGACTGATAGAAATAGTATGCGTCCTTGGGGAAGCAGGCGGTGTCGGTCATTCCGAAGAAGCTGTTCTTGCTGCTGTAGGGCGTTGGTTCGCCTATGTAGTCAATGCCCGTCCAGACGAACTGACCTGCGCAGAATTTTCTGTTGCGGTCCTCTATCCAAGCTTTTTCGGCAGGCTTTCCCCATACAACGCAGCTGTTGCCGAGCGAGGAACACTGGTTGTCATCGTGCGTGAGCAGCGGCTTTGACGCAGGAAAATGGTATATGCCGCGGCTGCGAACCTCGGACGAAGTTTCACTGCCGTAGATAACGACATTCGGGTACTTTTTATGATGCTCGTCATAGCAGCGTTCGGTGTAGTTATAGCCCGAGTTTACAAGAAATTCGCCTACCTTCTGAGCGTTTTCCCATTCGATGTAGTTTGAGCCGATAGTGACCTCGGCGTGTTTGTTCGGGTCAAATTCGCGGACATAGCCCGCGAGCATTTTGGCAATCTCAAGACCGTGTTCCGAAGCGTGGGTGTCGTAAATTTCGTTTCCGATGCTCCACATTATAACGCAGGGGTGGTTGCGGTCGCGCTTTACCCAGCTTTCAACATCGGCGTGAGCGGTTTCCTTGAAGAAACGCGCATTGTCGAACTCAGTCTTGGGCAGCTCCCACATATCAAAGCTTTCGCAGTTCACGAGCAGACCTATTCTGTCGCAGATTTCAAGCAGCTCCCTTGCAGGCATATTATGCGAAGTACGGACAGCATTCGCACCCATTTCTTTCATTATCATAAGCTGACGTTCAATAGCACGGCGGTTCACAGCCGCACCGAGCGCGCCCATATCATGGTGAAGACAAACGCCTTTGAGCTTCATATATTTTCCGTTGAGGAAGAAACCCTCATCGGGGTCAAATTTTATGCTGCGGAAGCCGAAGTCCGTTTCATACGAATCAAGTACCTCTTCGCCCTTGACAAGGCTTGCGCGAAGTGTATAGACAACCGGAGAATCGAGTTCCCAAAGCTTGAAATTCGGAACGGAAAAATCAGCGCTTTCCGACTCGGCGGCAATGCTTCCGTCCATATCATAAACAGTATATTCAACGCCGTCATATTCGCCGACAGCTTCTGTATCAACATGAACAGAGCCGTTTTCGGCGTTTGCGGTAACATAAACGCCGTTCCAAAGAATGTGCGTTTTATTCGTTGCGGTGAGGTAAACACTGCGGTAAATTCCTGCGCCCGAATACCACCTCGAATTCGGCGCAGCATAGCGAACCTGAACCATTACGGTGTTTTCTCCGTCAACGAGCAGGTCGGTGATATCGAACGAGAATGACGAGTAGCCATAGTGCCAGTCGCCTGCCTTTTTGCCGTTTATATAAACCGTACTGTCCATATAAACGCCGTCAAAATCGAGGCTGAAAGCCTTGTCGGCTTTGTTTACGGAAAAGGTCTTGCGATACCAGCCCTCACCGCTCTTGTAAAGGTTGTTCGTGTCATAGATAAGCCAGTCGTGCGGAATTTCAACGGGTTTGAAGCTGCTTTTTACGGCTTTTTCATAGCCTGCGTCGTTTTCAAGAAGTGCGAACTCCCAGCCGTTGTCGAAGTTTGTTGTTCTGTTTATGTTCATGTAACGATCCCTTTCGTAAAATTCAATAATTATTATAATTATAATACATTTATGGCTTTTATAAATGTATTTTTTGTTAAAAGTGACAACTTTTTGGCGTTGTAACTGCTATTGACAAATTTTTACAGATAAAAAGGTTAAAATAACATAAAGATTTAAATATTATGCAAGGAGGATAAAATTTATGCCTGTAAAAATTGAAATAGATGAGGGCGAGAGGAAGCTGACCGCTCATATAATGGGCGATATCGACCACCACAGCGCTTCGGAGATACGCGAGGAGATAGATTTTGAGGCAGAGCGGCTTCGTCCCGAGCTGATGATACTCGACTTTTCCGAGGTCACGTTTATGGACAGCTCGGGGATAGGTCTTGTTATGGGCAGATACAAGGCGGCGAAAGCCTACGGCGGAAAAATTACCGTTTCGGGCGCTTCTTCACAGATAAAAAAGGTAATGAAGCTTGCGGGTCTTGAACGGCTCGCTTCGATAGAATGAGAAAGGAATGAGGAAAATGCCGATAGTTAATGAACTTAAAATATCTTTTCCGTCAAAAAGCTGTAATGAGAGCATCGCGAGAATGTGCGTTGCCGCCTTTGTCGCAAGCGAAGACCCAACCGTGAGCGAGCTTGCCGAGATAAAGACAGCCGTTTCCGAAGCCGTCACGAACAGCATTGTCCACGGCTACAGAGGGACGCTCGGAACGGTCAGCATACACGCGCGCTTTTTCGATGACGGTCTGCTTATCATAAAGGTTTCGGACAAAGGCTGCGGTATCCCCGATGTTGAAAAGGCAAGAGAGCCGCTTTACACGTCTGCGCCCGAGGAGGAACGCTCGGGACTCGGTTTTTCGGTAATGGAAAGCTTCACGGACAAGCTAAAGGTCAGAAGCGCCGTCGGAAAGGGAACGACCGTAACGCTCCAGCGCAGGCTCGGTGTACATAATGAGGAGCAATACTAATCCCTAATCAACCTATAGACAAACTCTCGGCTATAATAAGTTTATTCTGCGTCAAGCTCCCTTGTCAGGCGCGAGCCTGCCTGCGGTCACTTTCCTTGACTTAACTTATTCTATCTGTCGATTTTGTCTATAGAACGATTAAGAATTAGTATGATCACCGAAAGGACAGAATATGAACGGGACTGAAACCGATAAGTTTACAGAAGAAAACCTCGGACTGGTGCGGCTATGCGCAAACCGATTCCGAGGAAAAGGAATAGAATATGACGACCTCTACAGTACCGGCTGCATAGGTCTGATAAAGGCTGTCAACGGCTTCGACAGCAGCAGGGGAGTGAAGTTCTCGACCTACGCCGTCCCCGTTATCCTCGGCGAGATAAAGCGGCTGTTCCGTGACGGCGGAACGGTCAAAGTCAGCCGAAGTGTAAAGGAGCTTTCACTGAAAATAACACGCATAAAAGAGGACTTCGGACAGAAATACGGCAGAGAACCGCAGATATCTGAGCTTGCCGAGCTTACGGGCGAAAGCGAGGAGAGCATCATCGAAGCCGTCTGCGCCGCCCGTCCCGTGATTTCGCTCACAGCGGACGACGATGAAGCCGACGGTGGTCAGATCGATATAGCCGTCGAAGCGCACGACGAGGAAATGGCTGAAACACTCTCGCTCCACGCCGCCTTGAGAACACTCCCCGAAAAAGATCAGCTACTTATCTATTATCGCTACTATAAAGACCTCACCCAAACTCAGACCGCCGAAAAGCTTGGCATGACGCAGGTGCAGGTTTCGCGCCGCGAAAAGAAACTGCTGCTCTCATTGAGAAGCTTTTTGGACGGATAAATAACATTTGTCTGACCGATGTGAAGCCGACCTAAGTTTAAGTTGATTCTGCAAGAATGTCACTTCAACGCTTTATGAACAGCTTTGTGATATGTCAGCAAGAACAGCGATCTTTGGTAGGGGCGATCCTATATCCGCCCGGCAAGGATTTTTAACGCAGTATGCAGCAAAATTTGCCGAAAAGACGTGTGCATATGCTTATGAAGACAGGTTCTTATACTATTTTATCACAGGAAAATCTTTTTTTCAAGGGCATTTTTCGCTTGCGGTCATTCCAAAAATATGCTATAATATTTATTGTATTTTTTCAAAGGAGTTTTTGCAATGGATATTAACAAGGTACTCGCAGCCGAATTCAAGCTGCGTCGGGAACAGATCGACAACACCGTTTCGCTTATTGATGACGGCAAGACTATTCCTTTTATCGCACGTTACCGCAAGGAGCTGACGGGTTCGCTCGACGATCAGCTTCTTCGTGAAATTTTTGACAGACTCACCTATCTGCGCAACCTCGAAAAGCGCAAGGAGGAAATTTCTTCCTCTATTGAAGATCAGGGAAAAATGACCGAAGAGCTTGCCGCTGCAATTTCCGCCGCTGCAACGCTCGTCGAGGTCGAAGATATATACCGTCCGTTCAAGCCTAAGAGAAAGACCAGAGCTTCTATCGCCCGCGAAAAGGGACTGGAAACTCTCGCCGCTTTCCTTATGCTCCAGCAAGACAAGGCTGACCCGAAAGCCGAAGCTGAAAAGTTCGTCAATGCCGAAAAAGGCGTTGAAAACGTCGATGATGCGCTTCAGGGCGCAATGGATATCATCGCCGAGGACGTTTCCGACGATGCGGAACTCAGAAAAGCACTTCGAGGTATCTTCTCCAAGCAGGGCATAATTTCATCCGAAGCCGCTGACCCCGAGGAAGAAACGGTTTACAAGAACTATTACGAATTTTCCGAGCCCGTTTCAAAGATCGCAGGTCACAGAATCCTTGCACTCGACAGAGGTGAGCGTGAGGACAAGCTCAAAGTCAGTGTTGACATTCCCGAGGGCGTTGGTGAAAACGCTGTCTGCGGAAAATATGTGAAAAATCAGTCTGCCTGCGCCGAGTATGTGAAAAATGCCTGCACAGACGGCTACAAGCGCCTTATTTACCCGTCTATCGAGCGTGAGATCCGCTCCGAGCTTACCGAAAAGGCGGACGAATCTGCGATAAAGGTCTTTGCATCGAATCTTCGTCAGCTTATTATGCAGCCGCCCGTAAAAAACAGCGTTGCACTCGGACTTGACCCCGGATACAGAACGGGCTGTAAGCTTGCAGTTGTTGACGGAACGGGAAAAGTCCTCGATACGGGCGTTGCCTACATCACAACGGGCGAACAGCGCAAAATAGAACAGGGCAAGGTACTTGTGAAGAACCTTATCCAAAAACACGGCGTTTCGATAATCGCTATCGGAAACGGAACAGCCTCGCGCGAGTCGGAAGCGTTCGTTGCCGAGCTTATAAAGGAAATTCCGCAGAAAGTTTCATATATGGTCGTTTCCGAAGCAGGCGCGTCCGTTTATTCCGCATCAAAGCTTGCGGCTGAGGAATTCCCCGAGTATGATGTTTCTCTCCGAAGCGCGGTTTCTATCGCAAGACGACTTCAGGACCCGCTTGCCGAGCTTGTAAAGATCGACCCGAAAGCTATCGGCGTTGGTCAGTATCAGCACGATATGCCAAAAGCACGTCTTGACGAAGCGCTCACCGGCGTTGTCGAGGACTGCGTAAACAGCGTCGGCGTTGACCTTAATACCGCTTCGCACTCGCTTCTTTCGTATGTTGCAGGAATAAACGCGACTATCGCGAAAAATATCGTTTCCTACCGTGAGGAAAACGGCTCATTCACCGACAGAAAACAGCTTCTCAAAGTTGCAAAGCTCGGTCCGAAAGCATTCGAGCAGTGCGCAGGCTTTTTGAGAGTACGCGACGGAAAAAATCCGCTCGATAACACAGCCGTTCACCCCGAAAGCTACGAAGCCGCAAAGAAGATAATCGCAGAGTGCGGCTTTGAGGCAGCAGACCTTGGCGACGGCAAGATGTCGGATATCTCCGCAGCCGCAAAGAAGATAGGCGTTGCGAAAGTCGCAGACAACGCAGGCATCGGTATCCCGACCGTAAATGATATCCTCAAAGAGCTTGAAAAGCCGGGACGTGACCCACGTGATGAGCTTCCCCCACCACTTATGAGAAGCGGCGACATAATGGAGCTGAAAGACCTCAAACCCGGAATGGAGCTTATGGGAACGGTCAGAAACGTTATCGACTTCGGCTGTTTCGTTGATATCGGCGTACACGAAGACGGACTTGTACATATCTCGCAGATATGCGACAGATACATCAAGCACCCTCTCGAAGCCGTAAAGGTCGGCGAGGTCGTAAAGGTCAAAGTTCTTGACGTTGACGTAAAGAGAAAGAGAATTTCGCTCACAATGAAACTTTAAATTAATGCGTAATGCGCAATTATATATTCCATTAGTTTGTAACAAAAATTGTAGGGGCGGATTCCATATTCGCCCGTTGCAAACCCTATATTTTCGGGCAAATTTTCCGTCCTGAATCGCATTAATGATTTTCAACATATAAGAACCTGTCTTCATAAGCATATGCACACGTCTTTTCGGCAAATTTT
>UQKC01000075.1 GCA_900541495.1 uncultured Ruminococcus sp.
ATTTGACATAAACATTTTGAAAATGGCAAAAACGTATTAATCAGCGTTTCCTTAGTATAAGAAAGTTTATTGGTGCTGCAAAAATAACTTTTGCGGCAGCAATAAGCTTTTGAGCAAATTCCTTTTCCCGATGGGATTTTCACACGGGGAGTTAAACTATAAAATGGGGTGTTCTTTGTGTTTTCCGATATTGACAAGAAGTATTATTACGACGGCGACGATTTAGGCTCTGTCTATACGCCCGAAAAGACCGAATTCAAGGTCTGGGCACCGCTCGCGGACAAAGTTGCTATCTTCCTTTACCGAACCTGCCGCGATGAAAAGCCTTACCGTCATCTCCCGATGACAAAAAGCAGAAATGGCGTATGGTCAAAGACTGTCTATGGTGACCTTGACGGTGTTTATTACACTTATATCGTGACGAATGACGGCGTTGAGCAGGAAACTATCGATGTTTATGCAAAATCCGCAGGTGCAAACGGCGCAATGGGTATGGTTTTCGATGCATCGAAGCTCAACCCTGCAGGTTGGGACAACCAGACCTATGTTAAGCTTGACCATTACACGGACGCTTGCGTTTACGAACTTCACGTTCGCGACTTTTCCATTGACGAAAGCGGACATTTCTGCTATAAGGGAAGATTTCTTGCCTTTATCGAAAAAGGACTGGAAAATGACAGCGGCGACAGCGTCGGCATTGACCACCTCAAAGAGCTTGGCATTACCCACGTTCAGCTTATGCCGATATTCGACTTCGTTTCCGTCGATGAGACCGATGTTCACCGTCCGCAGTTCAACTGGGGATATGACCCCGAGAACTACAACGTCCCCGAGGGTTCATATTCGACCAACCCTTTCAACGGCAAGACCCGTGTTGCGGAATTGAAACGCCTTATCTACGCGCTCCACGAGGCAGGTATCGGCGTTATTATGGACGTTGTTTACAACCACACCGCAGGAACGGCTGACTCCTGCTTCACCAAGACTTTCCCCGAATATTACTACCGCCAGTGGGACGGCAAGAGAAGCGTCTATGCGAACGGCTCTGGCTGCGGAAACGAGCTTGCGACCGAGCGCAAAATGGTAAGAAAATATATCCTCGACAGCCTTACTTATTGGATGACCGAGTATAAGATCGACGGCTTCCGCTTCGACCTTATGGGACTTTACGACAAGGAAACTATCAACCTGGCTTATGAAAAGCTTCACGAAATAAACCCGAACGTAATTATGTACGGCGAGGGCTGGACGGGCGCAGATACGCCGCTCCCGTGGGAACAGCGCTGTATGAAGCTCAACGCAAGATTCACCCCGAATGCAGGCTATTTCAGCGATGATTTCCGCGATACCGTAAAGGGCAACAACTTCGAGAACAAGACGAGAGGTTATGTCAACGGCGCATCGGGCAACGAGGAGAACGTCAAGGAAATAATCGCAGGACGAATCCCTCACCCACAGCTTCCGAATATGGAGAAATATTCGTGGACGAGTTCCCCAACGCAGACCGTGAACTATGTCGAAGCGCACGATAACCTCACGCTTTGGGACAAGCTTTACTATACGAACTCGACCGAGAGCATCGAAACAAGAATAAAAATGGACAAGCTTGCCGCAGCAATGGTGTTCCTGTCTCAGGGCATACCGTTCTTTCAGGCAGGTCAGGAATTCCTGCGATCGAAGCCATTCCCGGGCGGCTCGGTCTTCGACCACAACAGCTACAAGTCTCCTGACGCTATCAACAGTTTAAAGTGGAACAGAAAGTCCGAGTTCAAGGACGTTGTGAACTATTATAAAGGACTTATCGCGCTCAGAAAGGCGCATAATGCGTTCAGAATGTATGAAAACTCGCAGGTAGCAGAGAATTTGCAGTTCCTCGATAATCTCCCTCGGCACGTCGTAGGTTTTCTGCTCAAAGGCGATGAAGCGCTTGAAGAGATAGTAGTTTTCTTCAACCCGAACAACTACCCCGTAAAGCTCTATGCATTCGGTGAATACGGTGTTTACGCAGATGGAAAATACGCAGGCGCAGAGCCGTGCAGAAAGGTTTCGGGTGACTATGAGGTTGACCCGATAAGCGCTATCGTCCTCGGAAGGGTAAGAGAGAGCAAGCCTGAAAATGAAGAGGGGATAGTTTAATCCGGAATTATTTGTGTTCCGCAAATATGCCGCAAAACACCTATCTCCGTAGGGGCGGATTCCATATCCGCCCGTTGCAAACCCAACATTTTAGGTTATTTTTCTGTAGGGGACGGGTCACTGTCCCGAATCGCGAAGCAATTTTTCGGCAACAATTATTAACAAAGAAAATACCCCTGTTTTCATCGGATAAAACCGTTGAAAACAGGGGGTGTTCATTTATTGTAAAACGACTTTGCGGCGCAGGATAGGAAATCCGTCATTTGCATTTTTGCGGTAATTTGCATAAAACAAATAATTCCGAATTCCGCATTCCTAATTTATACAACAAGGCTCATTACAAGTTCCGTCACAAAAGCTCCTGCGCAGGCAGCAACGGCTACGACTATCAGCGATTTGTTCTTGAATGAGAAGAACAGCGCCGCGCCAAGTCCGACTACGGCGGAGATGATGCTCGATGTCGAGTAGAGTATCGCAGGTATCGTCATTGCTCCGAGGACTGCATACGGCACATAATAGAGCATATTTTGCAGGAATTTCGACTGTATCTTCTTCCTGCAGAGGACGAACGGTATCATTCTTATAAGATATGTAACGAGCGCCATTACAAGGATATATACTAAAATTTTAAGATCAGGCATCGGCTTCTTCCTCCTTCTTAGGGAAGATGAGCGCGCCGAGGACAGACGCGGTCAGTGCGCATATAATTATGGAGAAACCGCTTGAAATTCCCGAGAAAACGGGGATATATTTGAAGCAGCAGCTCATTGCCGCGGAAAATGCAACGACCGAGAAAACGCCGACAGATTTTCTTGCAGGCGGAATAAATATTGCGAGGAACATACCGTAGATAGCGATGCCGAGCGCGGATTTGAGCATATCGGGGAGGATATTGCCTGCCGCTGCACCGAGGAATGTTCCCAAGCTCCAGCATATAAACGGAATCAGTATCAAGCCGTACATATACCGCACGTTTATGTCGCCCTTTTTGCCTGCGGCGACGGCGAAAATCTCGTCCGTCATACCGAATGAAGTTCCGAGGCGGTGTCCGACGGTGAAACTGCTGTCAAGCTTCTGCGTGAGTGAAATGCTCATAAGCGCGTATCTCATATTTATGACAAGCTGTGTGAGTATCATTTCAATGAGCGTTCCGCCTGCCGCGATGATGCCAAGACCTGCGAGCTGTCCTGCCGAGGTGAGGTTCGTCATTGAAATAAGCAGCGCGGAGAAGATCGAGATGCCCTTTCCTGCCGCCGCAATGCCGAAACTGAACGAAACGGAAAGATAGCCGAGCCCTATCGGTATCCCGTCGCGCAGACCATCGGTGAATTTATAATCCGAAGTTTTTGTGCTGTCCATTTATTTCTCCCTTTTCATAGATCATATATTGCCGAAATTTCTCCCTTTTTGTTGGCAACCCTATAATTATAGCATTGAAATCCGTTTTTTACAATATACAAAATGACGAAATAACGCAATTTTGCACGAAATATAGATAAAAGATATGGTAACTTATACAAAATAATTAAATAACTGCTTGCATTTTATGTGCATATATGATATAATACAATCACAGAGAAATTTCTCTCCAAGGAGGAGATATTATGAGTAAAAAGATAATCACAATTGGCCGTCAGTTCGGAAGCGGAGGACATCTTATCGGTGAAAAGGTCGCTGAAAAGCTCGGCTATGCATATTATGACAGAAAGCTGCTCGACCTCGCCGCAGAAAAAAGCGGAATGAGCCACAGCGTTGTCAAGGAAGCCGATGAAAAGGCGGCAAATCCTTGGTATTACGCCGCAATGAGCCAGTCGGGCGCAGCAATGGGCATCAACCTCTGCACGAATGACGCTATCTTCAACGCACAGAGCGAAATAATCAAGGACATCGCAAAAACCGAGGACGCGGTTATCGTCGGCAGATGTTCGGACTACATACTCCGCAATCAGGACTGCGAACTGCTCTCAGTGTTCATCTATGCACCGCTCGAAGCAAGAATAAAGCGTACAATTGAGCGCGATAAGATAAGCGAATCCGAAGCCGCATCAAAGATAAAGCGCCACGATAAACAGCGTAAGCTCTACTATGATTTCTATACCGATAAGAAATGGTCAGCACACGAAAGCTATAACCTTACACTCAACAGCGAAGTGTTCGGTATCGACGGAACAGCGGATATTATCTGTGCCGCATTAAAATCGCTTGAAAAGTAACATTTGTCAGACTTGCGAAGCCAAGCAAAAGTTTCGTCCACCTTTTCAAAGGTGGTGGGTGTCCGGAGGGCAAAGCCCTTGGTCGCCGTCCGCAGACGGCGAAACTCCCTAAACTAACAGCATAACATTAGTTGCAACAACGAGATCAGTACCAAATAAAAAGGCGCAATTCACACCAAAAAGGTAAAACAGAAAATGAGAAATCAAATCTGTAAACCTAAGAAATGTGAATTGCGCCATTCTGTTTTTCTTAAACAAACTATCCTTGAAGCCAAAATCCACTCACTTTCGTTCGTGGATTTTGGCTTCAACGGGGAATGAACAGCCTAAGGCATTATTCATCCTTAAGGCAACATTCCATTCTATAACGATTAACGACCTTTCCATTTGACATTTTTTGCTCTGTTTCATTCGTTATTTCAAAACCGCACTTTAAATAACATCTTTGAGCTTTTATATTGCTTTTATCCGTATAAAGTCTCACAAAAGTATATCCCATTGACCGCAGTTTCTCTATGGCTTGATTAATAACATACCGTCCAATGCCGTTATTCTGATATTGAGGAAGCAACGCTATCATTTTTATGTATGCTGTTTTATCTTTTGCGGCAAGACCGTTTATCCCCAACCAGCCAATCGGCGAAGCATCTTCAAAAATAATGTAGTCTTTTTCATCATCGTCCTGCTCCCATTCAGCAATTGCTTCTTCCCAAATGTCAACGGTTGTCGGAACTTCGTTTAAGGCTGTTATAACGGATTCATTATTCATAAGTTCATAAAGAAATGATGCATCTCTGCGTTCAACTTCTGCAATTTTGATTTTATTCATTCTATCTCCTCTTACCCGGCCGCTTTTTCTTCGTGTTCACTCTCACGAAGTCCAAGCTCCGCAACAATTTCGCTTTCGTCAGTAAGTCCTATGTAGTATGCCGTAAGTCCGCTCACCTCGTTCGATACTCGGTCATAAAGATATTCCCCCGTGCTGATGTCGGAACAGGTGTACATTATCTCGCTCGGGAGCCTTTCCGCAACATAGTCAAGCGCTGCGCCGTCAATGCCGTAATATTCGTCCTCCATATAAAGATCGGGCGCGCCGAACGTGTGCAGAATTTCATGCGCATACACCGCAGGACAGTTCACCAAGCCGCTGCCTATGTTGTAAAGATACACGACCTCGTAAGGATAGTCCATACCCTCGTACCAGTTCCGTGTGCAGGTCACAGCTTCGGTGTTTTCATCGGTGTTCAGAACAAAAAAGAATATCAGATTGTCCGCATCGTATTTTTTCATTATCGAATCAGTGTCGATATTCTCATCTATGAACCCCCAAACATCTGTATCCGTGTAATTCCAGTCCGTCATATCATCATCGAACGAAACGCTGTAGAAAAGGTCATCGTTCGCCTGAAAATCGGTGATGAATTCAGCAGATTTTCCATAGTCCGCAACGGTCTGCTCGATGAAATCCGCCGCAATTCCCATATAATTATTGATGTTGTCGATAGCCGCAAGGTCAGTTTCGGACTCAAAATCCCACGAATAGTTCGGATCATCTCCGAAAATGCTGACAATAACCGTCCTGCCGCAGGGCGTTTCCGCCGAACCGTGAACGAATTCCATCGCCTTGCCCGAATCATCGAAAAATGCAGTTTCAGCGGCATTTACGGCAGTATCGGCTTTGTTGGAAACTATCGTGACCGCAAGCGCCAGTATGACAGCGACTATAATAACGCTCAATATAATTTTTGTTTTCATATCCAATCACTTCTTTCACTCTTCACCGAAAAGCATCTGCGCAATATGCCGCCCGTCAACGTTTCCCATTTTCAGCCCGTCAAGGCAGGAAAACGAACTGCCTGTCCCCGTCGATAAGCTCCCATATTGAGTGAACATTTCAACGTGAAAATACTCCTCGGCAATGTTCGTGCAGTTGTGGCATATTGACCATATCCCGTCCTCGGGCATTTTTTCCTCGTAAAATTTCACTTTCCAAGACGGAGTACAGCACCGTATTATCTCTATATCGCCGCGCTTGGCTATATAATTCTGTATCTTTTTGCTCAGCTGCGGAAACGCGAGGTGAACATACAGCTCGCTATGTAGTATTTCATATAAATTATCTCCATTTTGTTTAAGGTCAAAATATTTAGCAGGTTTGTTCAACTGCTCGATAAACTGAAATTTGTTATCCTCTGTTATCCAACACTTCCCACAAAATTTCATATATTTGCTGTTGTAGCAGTCTGAAAGCTTCTTCTTCGACTTTATCGGGGTGATAAAATGTAATCGCAACTCTCATAGGAATGTCGTCTACACCATGCCATGAACTGCCATCAGGATTATAATACCATATATGAGTGCCCATATCATACCGTTCTTGCGGAAATCCCATTTCTACTTGAAATGTATGAACAGCTTCCCTGATTTTCTTTTGAAAATCCGTTGTATTAAACCCACGAACAAGCCAGATGTCACCTCTTTCATGCTCTATCGCAATACAATGAATTTGTAGTAAAACGCCTGCCTCAATATAATCAGAAACACAGGTTTCAAATCTTCCATGCCATTTATGTTCCCAGTGCTTACACCAATACAAATCTTCGGACATATGTATTTTGCCGTCACATGATTTTTCCACATTGTTTTTCTTCGTTATTTTCTTCTCTCTTTTCAAGGCTTTCTTTTTCGACAAACTTTTATGCCATAGGAAGCCTTCTGTTACCAATAAAAAGCAAAAAATCAGCTCTATTATAATAAAAAATATATTCCCCATAATTTTTCATTTTTCGTTCAATATAAATTCCGGTTTATCGGTCTGTCCGACCTTTACTCTATTATACCACTTACTCCCGAAAAAGTAAAGGACGGAGAACCACTCCGTCCCATAAAAGTCGTGATTGACCTCGGCTATATTTTCGCTGTCAGGAGAAATATTTTCAAAAAAAGGTATTGACAAATTCTAGAAGATGTGCTTCAGCAAGTGCCATTTCGATTTCCCCTACGCAATCGTCAATCTTTTCAAGTTTGGAGTACATCTCTTTGAACTTTACGATTGATCTTGACAAATTCGACTGTACTTGCTCCTCTGAGTGTTCGGGAATAGACGTACATTCTGTAATACTTGCTGTCCAGTTCGTCACGGAGAATTACCGCTTCACGCTTCGTCGTCAGGTAATCGAAAATAATTTCAAAAAAGGTCTTGACATCTGCAAGGTTTTGTGATATGGGACTTCCTGCTGTTACTTTTTTTCCATAGTAATTCCGCCTTTCTGACAGTCGTTTTGAGCTTTCTACATATTTTAGGCACAGAAAAACCCTGTACCCGACGGTCTAACCGTCTGATACAGGGTTATCTTTTTATCTACCGAGTTCAAGGCTCATTACCAATGTGATGTTCTCCCATTGATTTTGCCTTAAATACTTGCCATTTGCCTTTTGGCAGGCTCTTGCCATTTCAAAGGTTATCGGAAAATCCCATTGTATAGCGATTCTCTGATTAATTCCTTTCCGCAATAGCTGCCTGTGCTGCTGCAAGACGAGCGATCGGAACACGGAAAGGTGAGCAAGATACATAGTCAAGACCGATCTTGTGGCAGAATTCTACAGATGTAGGATCGCCGCCGTGCTCGCCGCAGATACCGCAGTGGAGTGCAGGATTTACAGGCTTGCCGAGGTCGATAGTCATCTTCATGAGCTTGCCAACGCCAACCTGGTCGAGCTTAGCGAATGGATCGTTCTCGTAGATCTTAGCATCGTAGTAAGCACCGAGGAACTTACCTGCGTCATCTCTGGAGAAACCGAATGTCATCTGTGTGAGGTCGTTTGTACCGAAGCAGAAGAAGTCAGCTTCCTTAGCGATCTCGTCAGCTGTAAGAGCAGCACGAGGAATTTCGATCATTGTACCAACGCTGTACTTGAGGTCACTGCCGGATTCAGCAATGAGCTTGTCAGCAACTTCAACAACAATCTTCTTAACGAACTTGAATTCCTTAACTTCGCCTACGAGCGGGATCATGATCTCAGGAGCAACGTCCCAATCAGGGTGCTTCTTCTTAACGTTGATAGCAGCCTTGATTACAGCGCTTGTCTGCATCTTAGCGATCTCAGGATATGTTACTGTAAGACGGCATCCACGGTGACCCATCATTGGGTTGAATTCGTGGAGAGAAGCAATGATGTTCTTGATAGCTTCAACGGACTTGCCCTGAGCCTTAGCAAGAGCTTCAATGTCAGCCTCGTCTGTAGGTACGAATTCGTGAAGAGGAGGATCGAGGAATCTGATTGTAACAGGTGAGCCTTCGAGTGCTTCGTAAAGAGCCTCAAAGTCGCCCTGCTGCATAGGTTCGATCTTAGCAAGAGCTGCTTCTCTCTCTTCAACTGTATCGGAGCAGATCATCTCTCTGAAAGCAGCGATTCTCTCAGGATCGAAGAACATGTGCTCTGTACGGCAAAGACCGATACCTTCAGCACCGAGTTCCTTAGCCTTCTTAGCATCTGTAGGAGTATCAGCATTTGTTCTTACCTTGAGCTTTCTGTACTTGTCAGCCCAAGCCATAACTCTGCCGAATTCGCCTGCGATAGTAGCATCAACAGTAGGAATGATCTCACCGTAGATGTTACCTGTTGTACCATCGATGGAGATATAGTCGCCCTCGTGGAATACCTTTCCGCCGAGTTCAAACTTCTTGTTTTCTTCATCCATCTTGATGTCGCCGCAGCCTGATACGCAGCAAGTACCCATACCACGAGCAACAACGGCAGCGTGAGAGGTCATACCGCCACGAACTGTGAGAATACCCTGAGCAGCCTTCATACCTGTGATATCTTCAGGAGATGTTTCAAGACGAACGAGAACTACCTTTTCACCCTTAGCATTCCAAGCTTCTGCATCGTCAGCTGTGAATACAACCTTACCGCAAGCAGCTCCGGGAGAAGCGCCGAGGCCCTTTCCGAGAGGTGTAGCAGCCTTGAGTGCCTTAGCATCGAACTGTGGGTGGAGGAGTGTGTCGAGGTTACGAGGATCGATCATTGCAACTGCTTCGTAATCCTTCTTGTGGCCTTCGTCAACGAGGTCGCAAGCGATCTTAAGAGCAGCCTGAGCGGTTCTCTTACCGTTACGGCACTGGAGCATATAGAGCTTCTTGTTTTCAACAGTGA
>UQKC01000076.1 GCA_900541495.1 uncultured Ruminococcus sp.
GACGAAAAATCTGACTGCGCATCTGAGGCACTATGGTTTTTAGAGGTGACCTTAAGTGAATAATCGCGATATTGGGTTGGTAATGGTTCTTCGCGACAAAGAATTGTTACAACTGTTTCAAGTTCTGATGGTTTTAACCCTCTTTTCAGAGCGGCTTTGTAATCGCGCTTGAATTTACCTGTAAACTCGGGTTTAAGCATTTAAAGCCTCCATAAGGTCTGCAACGCTGTCGAAAGGACCAACGATATCTTCATCATTGTATGCAGACTTCATCGCTTCTTTTGTTTCGTCATTAAAATCTTCGCCAAGGTCATAATACTCGCCAAACATAGCTATAAAACCGCGAAGCTGTTCTTCCGAAAGGTGATTGAAAATGTTAAGTGCAAGTTCCTTTGTACTCATAAAGCAAACCTCCTATCAAACATAAGCTTTCACTACATATTATATCACCGAAACGCACAAAAGTCAAACAAGTTGATATTTTGATAGCAAATAAAACAAAAAACCACTTATCAAAGATAAGTGGTTGATTGGTGCGGTAAATGGGACTTGAACCCATACGTCAAAGACACACGCCCCTCAAACGTGCCTGTCTGCCTATTCCAGCACTACCGCATTTATTAAGTTGTTATCGTTTCGGAGTGTTTTGTTCTCTCCCTGACGACGATATTTATTATAGCACATAGCTATCTGTTTGTCAAGCGTTTTTTTCAAATTTTTTTGAGATTTTTTCAGCTTTTTTTCGGAGAGTCGAAAAAAGACGTACCTACGATGGTTTCGAGTAATTCGGAATTAAAAAATTTTAAAAGACTTCGGAAAATTGGTTTGGATTTTAAAAATAAAAGGTGCAAATCCACTTGGGAGTTGCACCTTGATTTGTTTTAATAAGCATCTGCGAAATATAATAATTCCGAATTATTAATTCCGCATTAAATTCTTATGCCTTAGCAGCGTTGAGCTTCTTAGCGAGCTGGGACTTCTTTCTTGCTGCACAGTTCTTGTGCATAAGGCCCTTAGCGCAAGCCTGGTCAACAGCCTTGATAGCAGCTCTTACAGCAGCCTCGGACTCAGGAGCCTTTACAGCTGTAGCAGCGTCAGCCTTCTTAAGAGTTGTCTTGAGAGCAGACTTAACAGCCTTGTTTCTCATTGTCTTTGTGTTGATAACCTTTACTCTCTTCTTAGCGGATTTAATATTTGGCATTTTGTTTTCCTCCAAAATCTCTGATAATTTAAATTTTTCTGCAAATAATATTGACAGCTTGCATATCGTTTATTCGGAACAAAGCGGTGACACGGTTCGCTTTTTGCTCCCGCGGGCGTAATGACTCACCCATTTTTACAAAGATAAACACGCGATATAGCAGTACGGCTGCCCTTATCGAATACATATCTGCACAAGCTTAGATATTATTTTATCATTATTTGTCCGATTTTTCAATAGGCAATTTAAAAAAACTTGTAGAAATATCACGGCTTGGTTTATGCAGATTATATAATACTGATATCAAATCAACCTGTAGACAGATACGACAGCTATAATTCCACCACTCGGCGGCCAACTCACTTGTCAGGCATCAAGCCTGCCTGCGGCCGTTTTTCTTGATTGATGAAATTCTATCTGCCGTCCTTGTCTGCAGAACGATTTGATATCAGTATAATTACTTTTGAAAAGGGGAAATATTGTATGTCAGCACGAACTGATCTTGCGGTGGAAATGATCGATGAGGACGCTCGTTCGCTCCCGAGGGGAATCGGCAGAAAGCTTCGCAAAAGCTCTGCCTGCAGCATAACCGAGATCGAGGTCACCTCCGAGCTTGCAGGCTTGAAGATAGGCAAATCCAAGGGCAGGTATATCACGGTAGAAACGGACAGGCTTTCCTATGCGCCGTCCGACTTCGAGGAGCAGGCACAGAACATCGCCGACGAGATAACCGCCCTGCTGAAAAGCCATAACTGCGGCACGGAGAACGGTCTTGTGGTCGGTCTTGGCAACTCGGACATCACTCCCGACGCGCTCGGACCTATGGTGATATCGCAGATAATCGCAACGCGCCACCTCAAAGGCTCGCTGCCGAAGGATCACGAACTGGCTTCGCTGAAAGTTGTTTCCGCGCTCGCGCCGGGCGTTCTCGGTCAGACGGGAATCGAAGCCGCAGAGATAGTCGATTCGGTCTGCTCGGGGGTAAAGCCTGCGTTCGTTATCGCGGTGGACGCACTCGCCTGCTCGGACGTATCGCGCCTCGGTACAACGATACAGATAACCGACACGGGCATCTCCCCCGGCTCGGGAGTGCAGAACCGCCGCAAGGAGCTGACCGAAACGACCCTCGCCATTCCCGTTATCGCGGTGGGCGTTCCGACCGTTGTCGATATGCACACTATTGTCGAAAATATCACGGGCAGCGCCCCGGACAAGCATCTGCCGAATATGATGGTAACTCCGCGTGATGTTGACAAGCTTATCGAACGCGCAGCTCGGCTCATAGCCTGCGCCGTGAACAAGGCTCTCCAGCCGCAGCTCAGCTTCGCCGATATTTCGGCACTCTCTTAGAACCTGTCTTCATAAGCATATGCACACGTCTTTTCGGCAAATTTTGCTGCATACTGCGTTAAAAATCCTTGCCGTGCGGCAGCACGCCTGCGGATTTTTGCCTTGTCTGCAACAAAATTATGCTCAAAAATCCGCATACATTTCTTATGAAGACAGGTTCTTAATGAATTTTCCGCCGTTCCGCTTCATATAAATGTATAAGAAAAGAATATAAAAACTTTAAAGTTATGCAAAAGCAGAACACTTTGAAAGGAATGGTGAAAATGTCAACAGCAAAACGTCCCAAGTTTCGATACGGGAAAAATTTTCTTGCGGCAGGAACAGCCTTTGCGCTCGCGCCGCTTATGATACTTTCACTGAGGGCGGCAGTCCCCAATGCCGAAAATGCTATGATAGCCGCCGCTGCCGCTTCCGCACGGCTCTCGGCAGGGAATGTTTTTGAAGCGGAAATAAAGCCGTCCGAAGCCTTATCGGAAGCCGAGGACAAGCAGCCCGAAGCTTTGCCCGAAAAGCCTGCTTATTTAAATTTTGACGAAAGCGTTATGCTCTCGCGCGGTGAGCTTATCATTCCCTCGGGCGAAAATGAGGAGCTTGTCGTCCCCGAGGAACACGATGTCGGCGCAGAGCCTTACCCGAAAACGCTTGAATCCCGTGACGGTGTTATACAGGCGATGACCTACGGCTTTTACAGCGGCACGGACTATGTGAATCTTGACGGCGGCGGTCAGGTGCGCAACTGCTCCGATATCGACAGCGAAACGCTTCTTGATGAAAGCCGCAAGGGATATGACTTTACAGTGACGGCAGACGGAACTCCGCAGATCCTGATAATGCACACGCACGAAACCGAAAGCTACGAGCCCTACACCCGTGATTTTTACGACAGCTCATTCACGAGCCGAACTACGGACGATGAGAAAAATATGGCTGCGGTCGGTGACGCTATCGCGGCCGAGCTTGAAAAGAGCGGCATCGGAGTCATTCACGATGTCACAAAGCACGATTATCCGTCCTATAACGGCTCTTACGACCGCAGCCGGGTGACTGTTCAGTCGATACTTGAAGAAAATCCGACAATAAAAGTCGTCCTCGATATCCACCGTGACGCTATCGAGCGTGAGGACGGCACAAGAATTGCTCCGACCGCCGAGATCAACGGCAAAGATGCCGCTCAGGTGATGATAATAAGCTGCTGCGATGACGGCAGCGGCAGACTTCCGCATTATATGAGCAATTTCCGCTTCGCATCGGCTCTTCAGCAGCAGCTTGAATCTGATTTTGCCGGTCTGACGCGCCCCGTTCTGTTCGATGATAGGTTCTACAACCAAGACCTCACCGCAGGTTCGCTCCTTATCGAAGTCGGCGGTCACGCGAACAGCATTGACGAAGCCGTTTACAGCGGCAAGCTTATCGGAAAAAGTCTTTCAAACCTGTTTTTACATAATGAATAATTGAATAAGGTCAATATCAATATAAAAAGAGAGCAGGTCGGGAATGTTTTTTGAACTCCAAAAGAAAATAAAAATAAGCAGGACAGCCGCAGTTTTGTACTGCATCGTCTTGCTTATAGGATTTTTATATGGTCTGTCAACGGTTTATGTCAACTGCTTCAACAGTATGAACGCCGAGCAGATCACCGCTTTCGGCGCTGTCGAAAAAGCAGCCGAGAGCTTTATTCTGTGGTTTGAGAACCTATTGTGATAGGGTTGTCGACAGAGGTTATGCCGTTGACGTTTTCGAGCGTTATCTCATAAGCATAGCTGCCGTCGCCGCCCGAATTCGTCTGGCGGAAATAGACGAAGTTTCCCTCGCCGTCAAAAGCGTAGGAGGTCGCAAATGCGTCCATATTCGTCTTCATATCCTTGTTAAGGCGCTCGGTGTCATAATGATAGATATAGACATTGTTTCCGCTGTCGTCCGTTGTTTCCTCCGCGGAAGCAACATAGCCGTTGATGTAGAAGAAAAGCTGCCCCGTGGAATATGGGTGCGGCTTTTTCTTCGTGTAGGAAACATAGTCGTCTGCGTCCGATGAAACAGCCGAACCAACGCCGTCACGCTCGCGGAAAAGCTCCCTGCCGTTGCTGTACTCAGCATAGTAGCCGTTCGTGTCGTAACCCTCGCAGTAATAGGTCTGCGAATTGTCCGAGTTATACATAAAGGTAAAGGTCTGCTCAATCTCGTTCGATGTGAGGTTCGTGATGATATAAGTTGCGCTTTCGTAGTTCTGAGCAGCCGAACGCAAGGCTTCTACCTTGTCACAGCCGACAAGCTCCTGCTTTCCGCAGGCGGTCAGCGCCAAAGCCGTGAGGACAAGCGAAAGCATAAGGATAAATCTTTTGGAAATTTTCATAGCAGCTCCTCACGATTTTGTTAAAGTCAGAAAAACCGAAACAACAATGTAGATGAATGATGTCGAAGATAAAAACCTGCCGAGCTTTTTGTGCTGCGCTTCAAATTCATCGAAGTAATCAGCATATTTGTCCGCAGGTATCTCCTCGCCGTCATCGTCTGTCACTACCGCCGAGATGAAAAGCGCCATTATGTAGCCGATAACGAGCGGGATAAGCGTCAGCAGCGGCGAAACGGAGTTCGGGAAAACGAATATCCGCAGCAGAAGACATATCAAAGTAAGGATATTTCCCGCAAGCCGAACCTTTAATCCCGTGTCGAACCTGTCAAAAAGAGTTTCTTTGTCCATTTTTATTTTTTCCTTAAACGTCAGAATTTTTAGGGGACAAAATACGCCCCTCGGTGTAATTTTATCATAAAATTACATATCAATGCAGGGGCAGGGTCGCCCTGCCCGTGGAACGGAAGCGCAGAAATTACCGACTATTCGTTAATCGGGACGAGATCCACGTCCTTTAAAGTCATTTTTGGAAATAAGCTGTTTTCCGAAAACGGGCGGATATAGAATCCGCCCCTACGGTAAGATACATAGCGCAAAATCAAATCGGCAATATTGGTACAGAAATACCCATTTATAGTGTAAATGCGCACCGAAAAATCGTTCCTGCAAAACGGGACGGGAAACCCGTCCCCTACAGTATTAAAAACCAATTCACGAAATATAAAAATTACGCATTACGCATTACGAATTACGCATTAATAAGCTTTGCCCCAGTAAACCATCTTCTTGGCAGGTTTGCCGCAGCATACGCACTTGTCGGAAAGGTTCTCCTGAGCGAATGGGATACATCTCGAGCCAACGCCCGTGAGTTCCTTTACCTTGTCCTCGCACTCTTCTTCGCCGCACCACATTGCCTTTACGAAGCCGTCGCCGTTCTTTGCAAGTGCTTCCTTGATCTCGTCAAGGCTTGTGCAAGCGTAGGTGTGCTTTTCGCGGTTTTCGAATGCCTTTGCGAACATTCCCTCGGGGATATCCTTTTCGAGCATTGCTGTAATGGTTTCAACAACGTTTTCAAGAGCAACGTCTTTCTTTTCGCCGTTGTAACGTGTGCAGACTACGCACTTGTCGTTCTCGATATCCTTAGGTCCGAGTTCGATTCTTACAGGAACGCCCTTCATTTCGTATTCGGCGAACTTCCAGCCCGGTGAGTTGTCGCTGTCATCGACCTTTACTCTTACGCCTGCGGCTTTGAGCTTCTGTGCGACCTGATCTGCCATATCAAGAACGCCCTCTTTGTGCTGCTGGATAGGAATGATAACTGCCTGAACAGGTGCAACTGCAGGAGGAAGTACAAGTCCGTTGTTGTCACCGTGGGTCATGATAACTGCGCCGATAAGACGGGTCGTCACACCCCAAGAGGTCTGGTAAGGATATACCTTTTTGTTTTCCTTGTCGGTGTACATAATGTCGAATGCTCTTGCGAAGCCGTCACCGAAGTAGTGGGAAGTACCTGCCTGAAGTGCCTTGCCGTCGTGCATAAGAGCTTCGATAGCGTAGGTAGCTTCTGCACCTGCGAACTTGTCGCTGTCGGTCTTTCTGCCCTTTACAACAGGCATTGCGAGTGACTTTTCGCAGAACTCGGCATAAACGTTGAGCATACGCTCTGTTTCTTCAATAGCCTCCTCAGCGGTAGCATGGATAGTGTGACCCTCCTGCCAGAGGAACTCTCTTGAACGGAGGAAAGGACGGGTGGTCTTTTCCCATCTTACAACGGAAACCCACTGGTTGTAAAGCTTAGGGAGATCACGGTAGGAGTGAATGATGTTGGAGTAGTGTTCGCAGAAAAGCGTTTCGGAAGTAGGACGAACGCAAAGTCTGTCCTCGAGCTTCTCGTTGCCGCCCATTGTTACCCAAGCAACTTCGGGAGCAAAGCCCTCAACGTGGTCTTTTTCCTTCTGGAGAAGGCTCTCGGGGATAAACATAGGCATACAAACATTTTCATGTCCCGTTGCCTTGAACATTCCGTCAAGGATACGCTGGATATTTTCCCAGATAGCATAGCCGTAGGGACGGATGATCATGCAGCCCTTGACGCCGGAATAATCCGCAAGGTCGGCATTTTTGACGATGTCGGTGTACCATTGGGCAAAGTCCACATCGCGTGAGGTGATTTTTTCCACCATTTTTTTGTTGTCGTTTGCCATGACTTTTTATATCCTTTCGATTTGATTCGATGTTTAGCCGAGTAACTTTTCAAACGCATCTTTATAGGCGTTTCTCTTGTTGTCGGCGGCTTCTTTGGTCTTGTCGGAGACCAGATAATACAGTTTGATCTTCGGCTCTGTGCCGGAGGGACGGATAACGACCGAGTCGCCGTTCTCAAGCGTGTAGAATAACACGTTGGATTTGGGAAGTCCGGTCGGCGCGGTCTTGCCGTCGGAGTCGGTGACAAGACCGGTTTTGTAGTCAGCAACTGACGCGACCTTGACGCCGGCAATTTCTTTCGGCGGTTCCTTGCGCAAGCCGTCCATAAGGGAACTCATTTTGGCGAGTCCGTCGAGACCGGGCAGCACGATAGTGCCGATTCCCTCGGAGTAGTAGCCGTATTTTTCAAAAATGCCGCAAAGCACATCGTAAAGGCTCTTGCCGCGTGCCCGGTAAAAGGCCGCCATTTCGGTGATGAGCATGGCCGCACAAACGGCGTCTTTATCGCGTGCATAGGTTCCGGACAGATAGCCGTAGCTTTCTTCAAAGCCGAAAATATAGGTGTGCGAGCCGGTTTCTTCAAATTCTTTGATTTTTTCGCCGATGAACTTGAAGCCGGTGAGAACATTTATCATGGTCACGCCGTTTGCTTCACAGATTTTGTCGGCAAGCTTGGTGCTGACAATGGATTTGACTGCCGCGGCATTGGCAGGCAGTTTGTTTTCAAGTTTTCTTGCTTCAATAATATAGGAAAGAAGCATAACGCCGATCTGATTTCCGGTCAGCGGTACGAATTCGCCGTTTGCGGCGCGCACAATAACGCCGGCACGGTCGGCGTCCGGGTCTGTTCCGATGAGAAGGTCGCAGCCTTTGTCCTCGGCGATTTTCATAGCTAACGCAAATCCGGCTTTATCCTCGGGGTTCGGGCTTTTGACGGTCGGGAAACGTCCGTCGGGAATCATCTGTTCCGGAACGCAGTACAAATGCTTCAATCCGGCACGTTTCAGAACTTCCGGGACAAGAATGCGGCCGGTTCCGTGAAACGGGGTATAAACGACCTTGAAATCGTCGGCAACGTCGGGAATGGCGTTCGGACGGATGCGTTCGGCCAGTACAACTTTCAAATAGGCCTCATCGACTTCTTCACCGATGATCCGGATCAGACCGGATTTTTTGCCTTCTTCAAGGCTGACAAGCTTTACGCCGGTGAAGATATCGACTTTTTCGATAGCGGCTGAAACAACATCTGCCTGTTCAGGCGAGATTTGGGCGCCGTCCTCCCAATAAGCCTTATAGCCGTTGTAAATATTGGGGTTGTGCGATGCGGTTACATTGATGCCTGCCTTGGCATGCAGGTGCCGGAGAGCAAACGAAAGCTCCGGCGTCGGACGCGGCGCGTCAAACAAATAGGCGCGAATGCCGTTGGCGGCAAGCACACGTGCGGAAATTTCCGAAAAGATGTCGGATTTTATCCGTGTATCCGACGCGATGACAACGCCCATGTCTGCGCCGCCGTCTTGTTTGACAAGTTCGGCAAGGCCTTGGGTGGCTTGCGCAACGGTATAGATGTTCATGCCGTTGAGACCGGCACGGATAATGCCGCGTAACCCTCCTGTACCGAAAGCAAGGGGAAAGGCAAAGCGTTCTTCAATTTCTTTCGGGTCGTTTTCGATAGCGGCAAGCTCGGCATGGAGCTCGGCGTCAAGGTCTTTATTGGATAACCATTTCTTATATTCGCTCATGTAATCGGACATACTTATTCTCCTTTTGTCTTTTGGCGTTTACACTAAGTTATGCGTTTTGTTCTTCCAATTGACGCAGTGCTTTTGCAAGCTGATCCGGGCAGGAAGTTCCTTTGAAACCACATTGGATGCCGGAGAGCTTGGCAATTGCGTCTTTCACGCTCATGCCTGTGGCAAGTGCGGCGACGCCTTGGGTATTTCCGGCACAGCCGCCCTCAAAATCAATATGTGTGATGATTCCGTTTTCGGTTTCAATATGGATGGCTCGTGAACAGACGCCGCTTGGTTTATACGTTAATTTTGCCATGGTGGCACTTCCTTTCCGAATTTTTGAATGGCGGATTTTCGATTTTGGAAAATGTACATACAGTCTGCACATATTTACAGTATAGTATATCATATATATTTTGAATTTACAAGCGTTTTCATGCGAAAAATTGCGGAAAACCGTCCTTTTATGCTTTTCGTTTCGCGAAAAGCATTAGGGACGGTTTTAATGTTACTTTTTCGTACACTTGAATTTACAATGTAAGTGCAAGCAAAAAAAGGATGGACACAAAAGGA
>UQKC01000077.1 GCA_900541495.1 uncultured Ruminococcus sp.
ATCAGAGTTTTTGCTTGATTTTTTGTATAGTTTTTAATTGGTGTTTAGTATAAATTTTTTGCAAACAAAACACCCCTGTTTTCAACGGTTTTTATCCGATGAAAACAGGGGTGTTTTCTTTGAAATAATTGTTGCCGAAAAATCGCTTCGCGATTCGGGACGGGAAACCCGTCCCTTACATTAATTTGTTCTGTACAGCGTTTATGCATTGAATGGGCGGATATGGAATCCGCCCCTACGGGAATGCAGTTATCACCGTGAATTCGCGGAGCAAAATAATTACGCATTACGCATTGATTATGCTGTGAGCGAAGCCGTATAGAGCTTGTAATAGTCGCCCTTTTTGGCGATAAGCTCGTCGTGCGTTCCGCACTCGGTTATGCCCTTGTTGGAAACATACATTATCTTGTCGCAGTTTCTAATTGTCGAAAGTCTGTGCGCGATTATGAATGATGTTCTGCCCTTTAAAAGCATATCAAGTCCGTCCTGCAAAAGCTTTTCCGTTTTTGCATCTATTGCGGAAGTGGCTTCATCGAGGATAAGTATCTTCGGGTCGCTCAGAAGCGTTCTTGCGAATGCGATAAGCTGTCTTTGACCCTGCGAAAGAGATGCGCCGCGTTCGATTATCGGTGCGGAAAGTCCGCCCATATTTTCGATAAACTCCTCTGCACGGACTGTTTTTATTGCGCGCTTTATTTCGTCCGCGGTCGCGTCAAGCTTGCCGTAACGGATATTGTCCTCGACCGTGCCGCTGAAAATTACGCTGTCCTGAAGCATTATGCCCATTTGCGAACGGAGCGATTTCAAGGTGACTTCTGAGATATCGTGACCGTCTATCAGCACTCTGCCGCCCGTTGTATCGTAGAAACGCGAGATAAGGTTTACAATAGTTGTCTTGCCTGCACCGGTAGGACCAACGAGTGCAACGCTTTCGCCTGCTTTGATGTCGAACGAAAGGTCGTGAAGAATTTCCGCGCTCTCGTCATAGGAGAAGCAGACCTTGTCGAATGTGACATCGCCCTTTATTTCGGGCATTTCGGCAGCGTTTTCCTTATCCTTGACCTTAACGGGTTCGTCCATTGTTTCAAAGATTCTTTCGAGGTAGGAAACACCATTGACGAAGTTGTTGAAAAGGTTGGAGAGGTTCATTATCGGCTGCCAGAAGCGCGAAGCGTAACCACCCATTGCGACGATAGTACCGAGCGAGATATTCGCAGGACCTATCACGAGCAGACCGCAGAAATAGATCGCCGCCGAAATTACAGCCGAAATGGTATCGACAGATGGCCACAAAAGGTTGTTGTATGTAACGGCTTTCATCCATTTTTCGCGATAGGCTTCGGAAAGTCCCTGATAAATTTCAGCGTTTTCTTCCTCACGGACGAAAAGCTGTGTTACCTTTGCGCCGACAAGTCCCTCGTGGAGATATGCATTGAGGTTTGAACTTTTATTGTTTACTTCCTGCCAAGCCTTGCGCTGGCGCTTTTTTATAAGTCCGATGATAAGTGCAAGCAGCGGAACGCCCGTCATTATAACAAGAGCCATTTGCCAATGCATTATGAACATAAAAATTACGATGAACACAAGGTTGAAAATTTCCAGCACGAAGTTGATTATTCCGTTGGAAAGGATATCCGAAACGCTGTTTACATAGTTGATAACGCGGACGAGAATTTTTCCGTGCGGACGGCTGTCATAATACTCGAACGAGAGCCTTTGGAGATGCTCGAAAAGGTCGGTTCTTATATCGAAGATGATATCCTGACCGACTGCGGTCATTATCCTTGAACGTATCGTTGCGAAAATTACACTGACGAGGATAGTAATCGTGAGCAGGACAGCCATTAAGATAAGCTGTGGGATATTCTTGTTCGGGATAGAATTATCGAGCGCATACTGCGTGATAACGGGCGAAAAAAGTCCGATTATTACAGACGCCGCTGAGAGCGAAAGCGCAAGTATCATCTTTTTCCGATATTTTTTTACATAGACAAGCGCACGTTTGAGATGTCGGAAGTCAAAAGGGGTTTCAAGAGTTTCATCAACGTCGAATTTGTTTCTTGCCATTTAAACCGCCTCCTTTTCGTCACCGTTCTGGAGCGTGTAAATTTCATAGTAATAGCCGTTTTTGTCCTGCATAAGCTCATTGTGAGTGCCGAACTGTGCGACTTTTCCGTCCTTGATTATCATAATTCTGTCAGCGTTCTTCGCGGAAGAGGTTCTCTGCGCGATGATAAGCTTTGTGCAGTTGAAATCAAGGTTTTTGAGGTTATGCTGGATCTGACGTTCGGTTTCGGTATCGACTGCCGAAGTCGTATCGTCGAGGATAAGGATAGCAGGCTGCATTGCGAGCGCTCTTGCAAGGGAAATTCTCTGCTTCTGACCGCCCGAAAGACCAACGCCGCGTTCGCCGACTATCGTATCATAGCCTTCCGAAAGCTTTGAAGCGAACTCGTCCGCATCGGCAAGCTTTGCGTATTTTTTCACCTCGTCAAGCGGCATATCGGAATCGTAGAAAGCGATGTTGCCCTCGATCGTATCCGACCAGAGCAGAACGTCCTGCATCGCAACGCCGATGTTCTTTCGCAGGTCGTGGAGCTTGCGGTAACGGACATTCACGCCGTCAACGAGAACTTCGCCCGAGGTCACATCATAGCATCTTGGGATAAGGTTGATAAGGCTTGTTTTGCCCGAACCTGTTTCGCCCATAATTGCGATAGTTTCACCTGCGTTTATCTTGAAGCTGACGTGGAAAAGCACCTCTTTGCCCTCGTCATAGCCGAAGCTTACATCGCGGAACTCGATCTCACCGTTAAGTCTGCCGTTCGTATCAACTGCATCTGCGCGGTCGGTAATGAGCGGACGTGAGTAGTAAACTTCGATTATCTTATTCGCCGAAGCGAGGAAATGCTGGAAGTCATTGATGAGCGCACCGACATTTCTCATCGGGTTGGAAAGCGTCCAGATAAGTCCGCTGAACGCAACATATACGCCCATTGTAATTCTGCTGTTGATGACGAAGATACCGCCGACGATGAGCAGTACAACAGAAAGAGCCTGCGCAAGCGTTTCAATATACGGGAAGAACGTGAGCCAAGTGAAAGCCGCGTCCTTGTTTGAAGCCGAATATTCGCTGTTCTTCTTTCCGAATTTTTCTATTTCGTAGTCCTCTCTTGCGAAAGCACGGACAACTCGGTTTCCTGCGATGTTTTCCTCTGCTGCGGAATTGAGCTTCGACATTCTCTCACGGAGGTCAACATACTTAGGACCAACTTTATCGCGGAAAATGTTTGATATGATGAAGATAAGCGGAGTGAGCGCGATAAGGCTTACCGCAAGTATCGGGTCAAGGCAGAGAAAATACACTACAGTTGTAATGTAAAGCGCCATGCTTTCAACGAAAGTCTTGATTATCCATGCGACGGTGTGACGTACCATATCGAGGTCGCCCGAAAGTCTTGTCATAAGATCGCCCGTTGAGTGCTTGTCGTAGAAAGACATATCCTGACACTCGGCGTTCTTGAAAAGGAAGCTTCTTATCTTTGAAAGCATACCCTGCGAACAGGTTTCAAAAAGCATATTCGATGTGAACTGCATAATTGCCCTGAGGAGCGTAAAGCCGACAATGCAGCAGCAAAGACCGATCAGCAGACCCTTTTTCGTTTCGATATTTTCGGCAGCGTTGTCGTTGTAGATGAAAATATCGACTATCTTGCTCGCAAAAGTCGGGTTAAGTATGTACATTATCTGACACACGACCGTAATGCAGAGCGCGAGGATATACCGCTTTCGGTAACCCTTTAAATTTTCCCATATCCATTTGATCTGGAACATCGTGAACAGCCTCCCTTCAACCATCCAAAAATCCTATTGTTTTCTGAAACGTTCTGTAAATCGTTTTCAGCATCTTTGTGTATTATAAGCTTTATATTTGAGTTTTTAAAAGGGTAAAAAATAAACTTAGTCCGTCTTTTATACGGGAAAATTATGAATTATATTTAAACTGAGGAAACAATGGCGATTTGTGTCCAAATAACGGTACACACGGCAAAACAGCTTAAACGTTTAGAATGTTTTCCCTGCTTGATTTGCATAAAAGTAGACAATTTGAACGTGTCGACCGGTCCTCATTGATAAGCATTTTATATTAAATGAAACACCCATTTTCAAATTTTTTCTTTGAAAATGGGTCAGATTGACGAAAAAATATATTGCATTTATGCAAATTGACAAAAAAGAATTTTATTACTGGATCGTTAAGAAAAACTGCCATTCTTATCCCGTCGACGCTAAGGAAACGCTGATTAATACGTTTTTGCCATTTTTCAAAATGTCCTCAAAGGCGTAAACTCGTACATTTCTCAAAATGGCAAAACGAACGCTTCGCTTTAATCAGCTTTTTCCTAAGGAACTTGATTTCTCACGTTCTGTTTCACCTTTTTGATGTGAATTGCGCCTTTTGATTTGTTACTGATTACGCTATTGCTGCACAACCTTTAGCCATAGTTTAGGGCGTTTCGCTCTCTGCGGAGAGCGACCAAAGGGCTTCCGCCTTCCGGACACCTGACGAGCTGTGCTCAGCTCGACCGGCTGCTTGGCTTTGCGATGTTCGGACAAACATCAGCTTTGCAAAAATTACGCATTTATAAAAATTCCATATTGAAATCCGTCAAAAAATATTGTATAATAAATTCCGACAATTTCGGTCGTTCGAACGTTAAATAATTGGAGGTGTAAATATGTCTGCTGTCCCTCAGGGCTTCAATGAGCTTTACAAGCGAAATTATGCGGCTATTTACAGGGTATGCTACATATATATGCAGAATCAGCAGGACGCTGAGGACTGCACGGAAGACGCTTTTCTGAAAGTGATAAACACGGGAATGACGTTCAATAACGAAGATCACGAACGCGCGTGGCTGACGGTCACTGCTTCAAATATCTGCAAAGACAAGCTAAAGCACTGGTGGCGGAAAAAGACTGAAGATATTGCCGATCACGAGGATATTGCCGCTGAAGAAAAGGACGCGGACGGTGATGTTCTTGAAGCTGTAAAGGCTCTTCCTGCGAAATACAAGGAAGTCGTCATACTTTTTTATTACGAAGGCTACAAAACGGAAGAGATTGCAAAGCTTGTGAAAAAACCTGCTTCGACGGTGCGAAATCTTCTTCGTGATGCACGGGCGAAGCTAAAAACCGCACTTGGAGGTGAATTTAATGAGCAATGATATAAAAAAAGCGATAGATGATATAGATATCCCCGAGGGTGCAGAGGAAAGAATGTATGCGAACATTCTGAAAAAGGCTTCGGCAGAGAAGAAAAAGCCGAACATAAAGCTTTACACGAGTATATGTGCCGCTGCGGCGTGTGCGGCGATAGTTATAGTTTCGGCGACGATAATGAAAAACAACAGTGATGCTGATATTGCTGTTGACGAAACGTCCGTCACCACGTCAGCTTCGACCTCTTCCGTGACAACAGAGCAGGAAGATATGGTCGAAGCCGGAAACCCATTTGCGAACGAATACACTTTTGACGATATCCTTGCGGCAGGGTTTGATATCACTCTCCCCGAAAACGCGGAAGTAACTGTCTGCAATCTTTATGACGGCGATGCCGTTGTTCGTTTTTCAATTGACGGACATTTATACTATTATTCAATATCGAAAGATGACGGCGACTTTTCGGGAGTTTACGGAAAGATAGTCGAGAGCGAAAATATTTCGGACAATATAGTGCTTGACATCACGAGTGAAAATTATCTGAAAGCACATTGGAACGGAAACAAATACAATTATTACCTCTGCAACACGGACGGTGCGGAACGTGATGCGATATCGCAGACTGCGCTGTTTCTGGCGGATCAGATACAATAAAAATACTGAAGTGTATTCTATGTGAACAGCGTAGAATACACTTTTTTTATTTTCCAAAAAAATTTTTATTTTTACCCGACATTTTCATCTTCCCGATCGTTATATAAGCAGAAGGGCGAAAAACGGTGCACAGTTCGGAACTCTTTTAAAATAAAAATGCCAAGCTTTGATCGAATTCAAACCGATCAATTTTAATTCGATCAAAGCTCGGCGAGAATTGAATTTAAAGGAGATAATCATTATGAAAAATATAAGATCAAGAATTGCTTCTATCGCACTCGCTTCAATGCTTTCAATTTCATCTACAGCCGCTCTTACTGCTCAGGTTTCGGCAGCAACAACGACCGAAACACTCACTTCCGGCTCTTATAACACCTACACAGGTTGGCAGAAGATCGGAAAGAAGATATATTACTTCGGCACTAACGGCATTATGAAAACAGGCTGGCAGAAGATAGGCAAAAAGACTTATTACTTCGGTTCGGACGGAGTTATGAGAACAAGCTGGCAGACGATAAGCGGCAATACCTACTATTTTGGCAGGAACGGCGTTATGCGCACGGGCAAGCGCAAGATAAACGGAAAGATATATCGCTTCGACAAATACGGCGTTCTCAACGGCAGCGGAAAGTCCGACCCGAAGAGCAATAACAGCGCAGCGACCGTGCTTGACAGCATCAAATCCTACCTTGGTACAAGCTACACCTGCGACAATGTTCACGACAGCACAGACCTTGAAAATTACGGCATTGATATGCGATATGTAAACAGCTGCGTTTATGAAGACAATTCCGTTTCTGCAATAAATTATGACATTGCAATTGTTCTCAATGTCAAGAGCGGTTATGCTGACAAAGCAGTACAGATACTTCAGGACTACTATCAGCAGATACTCGGCACTTCGCAGCTCTATGATGCTGACATTTACAGAGTTGAGCAGGCAAGAATATTCTCACAGAACAACTATGTTGCGCTTCTTATCCTCGGCGACAACGGCTATTCCGACAGTTGGAGCGATGATGACAAGGCTGACTATGCTTTTGGCGAAGCTTTAAAGGTTGACAAGGCTTGGAAGAGCATTTTCGGCAGCACACCCGAAAACCTCGCCGAAATTGATGAGGACGAGGGCAGCACTATCGGTTCATCTAAGTAATATAAGGTCACCTCTAAAAACCACCGGCTAAAGCCTTAGCACCTCATCTGCTTGCAGATTTTACGTCATCTTGCACATAAATTTCTTGACATACGGCATGTATGCAAATTCTTGCTTTGCAATAATTGCGAAATTTCTATACAATCTGACGAAAAATCTGACTGCGCATCTGAGGCACTATGGTTTTTAGATGCGACCATAAACGATTTTAAAGGAGATAATTATTATGAAAAACATTAAAAGCAAAGTAATTTCCGCAGCAATGGCTTCACTTATGGCAGTTTCGGCAATGTCCGCAGCCGCAGTCACCGTTTCGGCTGACTGGAACAAAACAGACACCGGTTACACCTACACCGACAGCAACGAAAACAAGAAAACCGGCTGGCAGACAATTGACGGCAGCAAATATTTCTTGGGCACGAACGGCATCAGACGCACGGGCTTCAAGACGATAGCTTCAAGCACCTATTATTTCGGCAGCGACGGAAAAATGCGCACGGGATTTCAGAAGATAAAGGGCAGCACCTACTATTTCGGAACGGACGGAAAAATGAGAACAGGCAAAGTTAAAATTGACGGCAAGACCTACCGCTTTGACAATAACGGAAAGCTGAAAGGTGAGGCATCGGCAAACCTTACCGCATCGGAAGTTCTCTCCAAGCTGAAAAAGGAGCTTGGCAGCAGCTACACCTGCGACAATGTCTGCACACAGAGCGAGCTTGAAAGCTTTTTCGATCTTGATATGAGCAAGATCGAAAGCGGTGTTTATGAAAACAATGAGATTTCGTCAGTTTATATGGACACCGCAGTTATTCTCAAGGTCAGGGACGGCTATGCCAAAACCGCTGCAGCAAAGCTCCAGGAACGCTATAATCAGATAGCAAGCTACTCATTCCTTGGCAGCTATGACAACTACAAATCAGCGCAGGCTCGTCTTTTCGTGAACGGAAACTATGTTGCGCTCATCATTCTCGGCAAGGACGTAAGCAGTGAAGCAACCGCTTCTTCCGAGGCTGAAAAGATCGATGCCGCTTGGGAGAAAATATTAGGTTCAAAGGGTGAAAATATCATCACTGTCCCCGAGGTCGGCAAGCTTGAAGACGGTTTGGTGCTTTAAAATAAAAAAAATACAGCAGGAGTTATAACTGTTCACAACCAAAAGCTTCTGTAATATATTTGATTTCTCTATTATAAAAAAATCGGGACTGTTGCATGGTATTTTATGATATGCCAAACAGTTCCGATTTTTTATGGGCAAAAATATTTAAAGATGTTCATCTCATATTGTGTTGCAGATAATATATGTTCACTTCGTTCGCATATATTATCCGCAAGGGTAGTTTATTTGAGAAAAACAGAATGGTGCAATTCACATTTTTAGGCTTTACAAAACTTTTGCTTGACTTCGCGTTGACCCTACTTTTTAAAATATCGGCATAAACGCCGCAATAACGGCAAATATCAGTGACGGAAGCAAGTTCGCAACCCGTATTTTCTTTCCCCATACGAGGTTTATCCCTACGCAGAATATGAGTATGCTTCCGACAAGTGATATATAGTTCAATGCAAGCTCGGTCATAAACGGCTTTATAAATATCGCAAAGACCGTTATCGCGCCCTCCAGCACGAACACGGGGACTGCTGAGAAGATACAGCCTTTTCCCATTGAACATGTCATCACCATTACTATTATAAAGTCAAGCACTGACTTCGCCGCGAGTATCGACCAGTCACCCGAAATGCCGTCCTCTAATGCGCCGACTATCGCCATTGCACCTATCGATACGGTGAGCGAAGCCGTCACGAAGCCGTCAACGAACCTGCTGTCGCCTGTGCTTTTCGTTTTCTTTTTCAGCCACTCGCCGAAGCGCTCAAAGCCTTGCTCGATGTTTATTATCTCGCCGATGACTGCGCCGAGGACAAGGCAAACGGTTATCATTATGCTGTAACCCGAGGTCAGTGCGCCGTCCTTTACGCTGAGCATTTTCTCCATTGCGCCGGCAATTCCTATCACAAGAACGCTCACTCCGCAGGTCAACTGCAATGTTTCCTGAAAGCGTTCTTTCAGCAGCTTTCCGCCGAAAAATCCTGCCAGACCGCCTGCTACTATGGCGGCAGAATTTATTATCGTTCCCAAACCTATCATAAAATATTTTCTCCTTTACAGAATACAACTGCTTTATTATATCGCACTGCTAAAGCATTGTCAATATCGGTCTCTGAAATAATATCTGAAAATATTCCATAAATGAAGAACCAATCATCAGATAAAAATGATATCTTATATTAGAGCCTGTTGACACTAAACTCAAAATATGATATGATAGATACATGAATA
>UQKC01000078.1 GCA_900541495.1 uncultured Ruminococcus sp.
ATGTATTTCAAGTTTCGCTAACGCAGAAGATGCGCAAAGTCGTAGAAAATTTGCCATGAGGGAGGTTTTTAGAGGTTCCCTTGTGTTGATGCAGCTCATCAAAGTGCATCAGGACCTTCCTCGTTTGTACGCACTCTGAGAACATCATCTACGCTGTAAACAAATATCTTTCCGTCGCCGATATTGCCTGTGTTGAGCACTTCGCGGGCAGTATCGAGGACAAGGCGGAGCGGTACTTCAGATATGACCACTTCGACCCTTATTTTCGGAATAAACGATACATTCGCTTCGCTTCCTCTGAAAAATTCAGCGGCGTGTCCTCTTTGTATTCCGCAGCCGAGGACAGGACTTACCGTGAAGCCCGAAATACCTATCTGATTGAGCGCATTTTTGAGCTCATCGAGCTTATTTTCACGGGTTATGATAACGACATTTCGCATCTTTCGATCGGAAGTGTATTTATTTCTGTCTATCTTTTCGAGAACGTCCTTTTCATCGGTATCGATGCCCGTGAATTCATATACCGAGGAAAGGCTGCCGCCGTTGACGATACCGTGTTCGCTTCTGTCAAGACCTGCGATCTCAGCGTCTTTGTCAACTCTGAGTCCGATCGTATGCTTTATTATCCAGAATGCTGCAAATGAGATGACTGCTGCCCAAACAGCAACCGTTACTGCACCCATGAACTGGATACCGAGCTGTGAAAATCCGCCGCCGTAGAAAAGTCCGTTCTCTCTGTGGAACAAGCCTACCATAAGTGTGCCGAGCAATCCGCAGACACCGTGAACGGAAACTGCGCCGACAGGGTCATCGGTCTTCAGGACATGATCGATGAATTCGATCGAAGCTATAACGAGCGCACCTGCCAAAATGCCCGTGATGAGCGCGCCCGATGTACTCATACAGTCTGCGCCTGCGGTGGAAGCCACAAGTCCGCCGACCGTTCCGTTGATAGTCATGGAAATATCGGTCTTGCCATAGCGTATCCTGCTGACAATGAGGACAGTTACGGCAGCTGCGGCTGCGCAGGTATTTGTATTGAGGAATATATTCGCAGCTTCGACGAGCTTTTCATCGGAAGACAGAGAAAGCGTCGAAGTGCCGTTAAAGCCGAACCACGAGAACCAAAGTATCATCGCGCCCAATACGGCAAATGTCAGACTTTGACCGTACAAACCGTTTGAACTTCCGTCGGAATTGTATTTGCCAGCTCTTGCGCCGACCATTTTTGCTCCGACGAATGCCGCCGTGCCGCCGACGATATGGACGGCTGTGCCGCCTGCAAGGTCATGGAAGCCGAGCTGTGAGAGCCAGCCGCCGCCCCATATCCAGTGACCGCTTATAGGATAGATGAAAAGGCTCATTATAAGGCTGAATACACAGTAAGCCGAAAAACGTGTTCTTCCTGCCATAGCGCCGCTGACTATCGTTGCCGATGTTGCGCAGAAAACTATCTCGAAGATAACAAACGCTGCATGGGGAACACCCTCAGCACCGCCCGAATTCCTTGCCCAAAGGTCGATACCGCCGATAAAGCCGTTTCCGTTTCCAAACATAAATCCAAAGCCTAAGATAAGAAACGCAACACTGCCTATTGCCGCGTCGCTAAGATTTTTCAGAGCAATATTTCCTGCATTCTTCGCTCTTGTAAAACCCGTTTCAAGCATACAGAAGCCCGCCTGCATAAAGAATATCAGCGCGCTTCCTATCAGTATCCACGCTGTATCCAATGGATTATACATATATGTCCCGCCTTTCAGTGCATAATGCTTTCTGCGTTATGCAGCTTTTGTTATAGTGATAATGTATCCTCACTGCTATCCGCTTCGGAAGATGATCCGTTCGTAAGGTTCTGCATCCATTTTCCCGAACGATAGTGGTGCAGATTTATCGGCAGCTTATAACATTCAATGGCTATATAAGCACCGAAAATGACATAGCAAGGCATACCCAATAAGTACATCGCAGCGGCAAATACAAGACCGATATACCACACACTTCCCATATCCATGGATATTATGTATTTTGCATCGCCGCCGCAGCGGAATATCCCCTCCATAAAGAGTATATTCGTGCTGTAAATTATAAGATAAACTGCAAGTATTATCATGCATTTTGTAACGATACCGCCTGCCTGCGTTCCGTAAATGCCGTAGATCTTCTGTATGGGAACAATGAGTGCAAGCACAGCCGCCGCAGAGCCAAGTCCGAAGAATTTGGCTATGAACCTGTACTCTGTACAGTAGCGTTTTACAGCGTCGGTATCGTTCCTACCTATTGCCGCACCAACAATTATCGCCGCCGAACTTCCGAAGCCGATGTTCACCGTCTGAGCCAATGACTGAACGGTGTCCATAATGCTCATTGCACCCTGCTGAGTAGTTCCGAGCCTGCCGTAGATGATGAAGAACATCGCACCGCCAAGACTCCAAAGCACCTCGTTGCAGGTTATCGGCACTGCCTTTTTCACATACCGCGCAAACATTTCCTTATCGGAATGTATGAGCTCGCCGATATTTTTCAGAACGGGGTTTTTGGAAGCGATAAGATAGATGATTATCACACCGCCTTCAAAAAGCCGTGTCAGCACAGTTCCTATTGCCGCTCCGACTATTCCGAGTGCGGGACAGCCGAAATGTCCGAAAATAAGAACATAGTTCGCTGCGATCGCAACTATAACGGACACTATCGTTGACGCGGTCACGACCATTACCTTGTTCATACTTCTCATAACGAATCCGAAGCAGGAAGCTATCGATGCGAAAACAGGTATAGGCGCAGCCCATTTCATATATTGGACCGCAAGCTCCATTACCGCTTCGTCCTTTGTGAACAGAGAAAGCAGCGCACGGGGGTAAAGGATTATCACCGCTGAAACCGTTACTGCCACGGCAAGACCTATCCTCAGCATGATGCCAAGTATCTTTCTTATGCCCGAATAGTCGTCCTTGCCGTAAAACTGCGTCATAAAAATTGCGCCCGAGCTCGATATACCATAGCAGAAAAGCTGATAGATAAGAAATATCTTCGTGCAGGCTGTAACCGCCGCTATCGCTTCGAGTCCAAGATGACCTATCATAAGCTGATCGATAAATGTGATGCAGTTCGTAAGGACAAGCTGACAGATGAGGGGCAGAGACGTTTTTAGTATTCTGCGCCGAAGTGTACGGCGGTCGCAGCTCTCATTTTTTAACGTACATTCCATCGGAAACACTCCTTCCCTTCAGATTATCGGAACGGACGAAGCTTATCCCGTCCGTTCCTTATGTTTTTGTGATGTGTTTTTACTGCATAGATGCCTTCTGCTTGAATTCTGTCCAGAGGGTATCATACTTTGTCATATCTTCGCCGAGGTTTTCAAGGAAAAGTCCCTTTTCTTCCTGTTCTGCAGGAGGGAAGATGATGCTTGAATTCTTTTCATAATCGTCCAGTGTTTCACGGAACGAGATCGAAGCATTTCTTGTGCCCGGGTTATCTGCGTGGCTTGCTGCATAATACTCATCACTGAGCATACACTTGATAACAGCATAAGCCGCATCAATATCGGAGCAGGATGTCGGTATAACATAGCAGTCATTGTACATATGCATACCCTCGGAAGGATAGATGTACTCCCAGTTTTCAAGCTGCTTTGACATCTGGAATGCTTCGTGCGACCAGCCTACAGCGATAGAACATTCGCCGTTAAGCATTGGAGTATACTGTGTAAAGCTGAGGAACGTCTTGATGTTAGGAAGAAGCTCTTCAAGCTTTGCTTCGGACTTCTCGAGCTGTGCTTCATCGGTGGAGTTGAAATCGCCGCCCGTAAGCACATTGCCGATACCCATAAGGATACGCTGGTCATCGAGGATAACGATCTGACCCGCAAATTCAGGATTCCAAAGGTCAGCATAACTTGTGATCTCCTGCGTTACCTTATCTCTGTTTACCATGATTCCGACCTGACCGCCCGATGATGGGATACAATATTTGTTTCCCGGATCGTAAGACTTATCGAGAAAGGAAGGATCGGTATTTGCGAACTGATCCGCAAGGATATCATGGTCAAGCTCTGTCAGCATACCCTGCGATGCCATTGTATTGATCATATAATCTCCCGATATTACAACATCATAATTGATGCCGCCGCTGAGAAGCTTTGCAAGCATTTCTTCAAGCATTGTGAAGTTTGTGAAGTTTGCTGTAATGCCTGTCTGTTCCTTGATGATATTGATCTGCTCGTCTGTGCCGCTTCCGGACCAAGCAAGGATATTCACCGACTCTGCCTTTGCCTTTTCAGTGCCGTCCGACGAACCATTTGTGCTTTCATTGCCGCAGGCTGTAAGAATTCCCGTACACATAAGGGCTACGATAGCTGCTGCATAGATCCTGTTCTTCTTTTTCATAATAATTTCCTCCTTAACATCTTTTCATAAAAGCCATGGGGCTTTATTTGTGTTACTGATCCTGATCTTCTTTCCGTCCTATCAGCTGGGAGGCTACTCCCAAAGCAACGGAAACAACGATAAGTATTGTTGAAAGGGCATTGATATCAGGTTTTACGCCCTTTTTCAAACTTGAATAAATGAACATTGAAAGTGTGTTTTTACCTGCTCCCGCAACGAAGAAGCTCGTAAGCACATCATCGAGGGATATGGTAAAGGTTATGAGCGCCGCAGAGATTATTCCGGGCATTATATTCGGAACGATAACTTTGAGTATCGTTTCAAATTCGCCGCAGCCAAGATCTCTTGCCGCTTCTTCAAGCGAACGGTCAAATCCGTCCATCGCGCCCTTGATAGTTGTGAACGCAAACGGCGTACAGAATGTGATATGAGCAATGATTATCGTCATTGTTCCAAGCTTTATCCCAAGGATATTGTAAAGGGACAAAAGCGCAATGCCGAGAAGCAGCGGCGGAACTACCGCAGGCAGATACAAAATCGAATCGATTATCTTTTTGCCCTTGAAATCGTACTTGTAAAAGCCTATAACGCCGACTGTTGCAAGAACGATCGATATCACAGTCGCAGGAACGGATACCTCAAGAGTATTGAGCAGTGCATTGCGCACATCGTGCCTTGAAAAGAGCACCTTGTACCATTCCGTTGAAAATCCGCTCCAAATAGAGCTTATTTCCGAGCTGTTAAAGGAATATGCTATCATTATAAGTATCGGTATATAAAGGAATGCGAGCAGTCCAACGATATACACCGAAGCGAAAACGCCTTTTTTCTCTTTTCGCATAATCTTCACTTCCTTTTATGTTTTACTTCTTTGACTTTGCTGCGTGTCCGCCCGATTCAGCAAGCCGATTCGCCGCGGAAACAAGAACAGCCGAAACTATCATCAGAATTACCGATATCGCCGAACCCAAAGGCCAGTTGTTCGAGGTCGAGAACTGATTCTGAATAACGTTGCCTATATTTATGCTCTTGCCGCCGCCCATAAGGTCTGCGATGAAGAAGTTTGCCATTGCCGGTATGAAAACAAGTGCGATGCCGCCTGCAAGTCCGGGAAGACTTATCGGGAAGATGACCCTCCAGAAAAGCTGGAACGAGGAGCAGCCAAGATCTCTGCCTGCTTCAAGCACCGATCTGTCCATTTTCTGCAGATTGGAATACAGCGGAAGTATCATAAACGGGAGCGTTGTGAAGATCATTCCGAGATATACCGCAAAATCGGTATAGAGCATCTGTATAGGCTCTGAAATTATGCCGAGCTTGATAAGAGTATTATTGATAAGTCCCGATGTTGACATAATATTCATCAGCGCGTAAACTCTGAGCAGTGAGTTCGTCCACGACGGGATCATTATCAGCAGCATAAGCAGCGATTGTGTCTTTCTGCGAAGCTTTGATACGAAATATGCATACGGATAAGATATAAGTATAACGATTATCGTCACCTCAAAAGCCATTTTAATGGATTTGAGCATTACCTGCATATATGTTCCCGTAAAAAATGTCTTGTAATTGTCAAAAGTCAGGTCGTATTTGATCTGACCGAAAGCATTTCTCTGACAAAAGCTGATAAACAGGATATATATCAGCGGAAACATAAAGAATGCCACATTCCACAGGATCATCGGACCGATCGTTCCGCTCCTGCCCGTCATATCCCGTCGTTTGAGCAGCTTGCGCCTTTCTTCGGGAGAATAGCTCAAAAGCTCATTTCCCTTTTCGGAAGTTGTCATATCTATCATCCTTTCCTGCGAAAGTTCTTATACGAAGTTTTTATTTGGAAGAAGCCTTGATGAGAACACCGTTTTCAGGCTTCCAGTTCACATATACTTCAGAACCCTCGGCATAATTTTCCGCTTTTTCGGAGAAATAGACCGCATTGATCGGCGAACCGTCCGAAAGAAGCGTGATATGCTTGGTAAGATTTCCGACATACACTGTCTGACTGTATCTTACGGGGATAGAATTGCGGTCGTCTTCAGGCTCTGTGCTGACGGTCATATTCTCATTTCTTACGGAAATGCCTGCCTTTTCGCCGATATCGAAATTCATATCGCTTTCGACCGCCATTGTGATGCCTTTCCATTCAAGAGTATAGGTGCTTCCGTTCTTTCTTGTTACAACCGCATCTTCAAAGAGGTTCGTTTCGCCGATGAACTTTGCAACGAAGTTAGTGCGCGGGCTTTCATATATCTCTCTTGCCGTTCCGATCTGTTCAAGGTTTCCCTTGTTCATAATAATGATACGGTCGGACATCGTGAGCGCTTCTTCCTGATCGTGGGTAACATACACGAATGTCATTCCAAGCCTTTTCTGGAGCGCTTTCAGTTCAAGCTGCATCTCCTTTCGGAGTTTAAGGTCGAGCGCACCGAGCGGTTCATCAAGCAAAAGCACCTTGGGGTTATTGACGATCGCTCTTGCGATAGCAACTCTCTGCTTCTGACCGCCCGAAAGCTGGAGCGGAGATTTATCGGCGTGTTCTTCCAGCCTTACCATATGAATGACTTCTTCGACCTTTTCGTTTATCTCGCTCTGTTTCATCTTTTTCAGCTTTAAGCCGAAGCCGATGTTCTGACGGATATTGAGATGAGGAAAAAGTGCGTAATTCTGGAATACTGTGTTAACGGGTCTTCTGTTCGGAGGAAGATGTTCAACGTGCTTGCCCGAAATAAGTATGCTTCCGCTTGTCGGGTCTTCAAAGCCTGCGATCATTCGCAGCGTTGTTGTCTTTCCGCAGCCCGACGGACCGAGGAGCGTAAGGAAATCTCCTTTTTTTACATTTACATTAAGGTCATTTACCGCAGTAAAGTCACCGAATTTCTTGTTCAGACCTGCAAGGATTATCATATCCTGGAAATCGGAAGATCTAAGTTCACTCATGATCCATCTCTCCTTTGTTATCAAGCATTTTGCAAGTTTCATAATCAAAACTTGTAAAATTATCTTTTTAATAATCATATTGTGATTTATCTCTCTGACAATAGAATAAACCTTTGTCCAACGCAAAAGTCAAGTGTTTTTTCGCATTTTTATAAATTTTGTTGAATTCACAATAAAATTATTTCACTTTTCAGGTTCGTATTGTGACATTTTTCAACACACATCAAAATTGCAAATATGCAATTTTTGTTACATCAATTATGCAAAAATGTAAAACTTCACTTACTCTTATTGACACAGCGGAACACTTTATTTATAATAGAAAATATAAAAAATCGGCCAAGGCGCATCTGCCTGCCCGAAGCAGCGTTTGGAGGAATCATAATGGATAACAAAAACGGCTTTTTAACCATCTCGGAATTCGCTAAACTCCGCGGAGTAACTTCCGAAACCCTGCGGCATTATGACCGCACGGGACTTTTGAAGCCGGTACATATCGATGAACAGACAGGCTACAGATACTATTCTATATTGCAGTATGAACAGCTCGGAACGATAAAGGAGCTCCGCCAGCTTGGATTTTCGATAGACGCTATCTCCGAATATTTCAAGGAAAGAAACGTCGCAAAATCAATAGAAATGCTCGACCACAAGCACACAGAAGTCCTTTCAAAGCTAAAAGAACTCAACGAGCTTGAAAGGGTTCTCCGTCAGAAGCTCGACTATCTTCACGAAATACAAAAGCCTCGGGAAGAAATGACACCGCGCATCGTTTCTCTCCCCGAACGGTACTGCATCACCAACAAGACGATCGTGGACAACAGCGAAGCGCTCGGAATGAGCTATACGCTTCTCGAAAAAAAGCTTTCCGACCTCAGCCCTATCCTTGCGACCAACAGAATGGGACATTTTCTTCCCCTTTCGCACAGCAATAAGCTCGGAAATGAATACATACCGTTTATTTTCGCCGCTCCCAACAGCGCTCCCGAGGAATACAGCCGAAGCTTCCCTGCGGGAGATTATGTTACCATATTCTCCTCGGACGGGCTTGAAAAAGAAAGCTACAGAAAATGCTTCGCCAAGATAACCGAATATATGGAGGAAAACGATCTTGTTCCTGCGGATAATTACGTTATCTGCTATTTCCCTATCGACCTCACCATAACCGACAAGGAAAAAGAATTCTCTATAGAAATGCAGCTTAGAGTAAAAAAGAAGTGCTGATCTGACCAAACGATCATATCAGCACTTAGAACCTGTCTTCATAAGCATATGCACACGTCTTTTCGGCAAATTTTGCTGC
>UQKC01000079.1 GCA_900541495.1 uncultured Ruminococcus sp.
TTTGACATAAACATTTTGAAAAATGGCAAAAACGTATTAATCAGCGTTTCCTTAGGCATATTTTCTGTAGGGAACGATTTTTCGTCCCGCACCTCAAGGCGTTTATACAATAAATGAACAACCCTGTTTTAATGGCTTTTTAGCCGATGAAGCAGGGTTGTTTTGGTTTATGTGACAAATGATTACAGAAAAATATGCGTCGTAAAATTGCTGGCGTGATTCGGGACGGGCGACCTGTTTACTAAAGGAAACCTCTAAAGTATTTATGAATACAAAACAGCAATTGTTGACTGGCGGATATAGAATCCGCCCCTACGGAATTCAAAAAATTGGCGGAGCAAAATAATTACGCATTAAATTAATTCCGTCTTGACAAAAAACGCCGATTAAGGTATAATATTGCTGAAAAATGTGTGTAGGGGCAAATATATCGAAAAGGAAGTTTTTATCATTCTTTACAAATTCATAATCTGCTTTATCGCAGGCATCGGCGCAGGTCTTGGAACGGGCTTCGCAGGAATGAGCGCGGCTGCCGTTATCACACCTATGCTCGTGGCTTTTCTCGGAATGGACCCTTATATGGCGGTCGGCATCGCTCTTGCTTCGGACGTTCTTGCAAGCGCAGTTTCCGCTTACACCTACGGCAAAAACAAGAACCTTGACATTCGCAACGGTCTTATAATGATGGTCACGGTGCTCGTGTTCACTATGGTCGGCAGTTATGTTTCGAGCCTTGTACCGAGCGGCACTATGGGCAATTTCTCGCTGATAATGACGACCTTCCTCGGCGTAAAATTCCTTGTGAAGCCTGTTATGACGACAAAGGAAAAAATGGCGCAGACCGACCCGAAAAAGCGTGTTATCCAGTCGATAGTATGCGGAATGCTGATCGGATTTATATGCGGATTTGTCGGAGCAGGCGGCGGAATGATGATGCTTCTGATACTCACCTCAGTGCTTGGATATGAACTCAAAACTGCGGTCGGAACGAGCGTATTTATTATGACTTTCACGGCTCTGACGGGTTCGCTCAGCCACTTTGCACTCGGCGGCGCACCCGATATATGGGCGCTCGTATTCTGCATTTTAAGCACACTTTTATGGGCAAGGATAGCTGCTGTTTTCGCGAACAAGGCAGAACCTAAGACGCTCAACCGCGCGGTTGGCATTGTGCTTATCGTGCTCGGCATCGGCATTTTTGCTTTCAAATTAATAACAGGTTAAAATCGAAAGAAGTAATTTTCACTATGAACAAAACAAATGCAATGCGGCAGCTTGAAACCGCAAAAATAAATTTCCGCACGGCTGAATATGAAGTTGACGAAAATGACCTCTCGGGCGTTCATGTTGCGAAAGAGCTCGGTCAGCCGCCCGAACAGGTATTCAAAACGCTCGTTTTAAAGGGCGAACGGACGGGATTTTTCGTCTGCTGCATACCCGTTGACAAGGAGCTTGACCTCAAAAAAGCAGCGAAAGCCGCTCACGACAAGAAAGCCGAGATGCTTCCGCTGAAAGATCTCCTCCCGACAACGGGATATATCCGCGGCGGCTGTTCTCCTATCGGAATGAAGAAGAAATTCCCGACATTTATCGATGAAACGGCTATACTTTTCGACGAGATAGCCGTCAGCGCAGGCATAAGAGGTGCGCAGATAATCGTCAACGGCGAAACTCTTGCCGAATATCTCGGTGCGGAGCTTATTGACCTTGTTCAGGACTAAAAAGGGCAGAATTATGACATCATTCGTTATCTCAGCCGCAGTTTTTGTATTATCTGCGGCTCTGCTTATACTCGGGGCGAAGCTTTCCGAACGCAGGAAGAAATATCTGCGCGGCTTGGAAGATTTTATGCAGAAATGCAGGCACTACAAGGCTTCGGTGCTCGATGTAAAGGACGTTCCCATTGACCGTGAGGGCAACACTGTAAGTGCGGTCATTCTCCAGTTCCGTGACGAGGAGCGCAAAAGCACCATTGTTCACCGCTACACCGAAAGCCGCGGAAAGCATTATCTTCGCGGTGATGAAGTGGAGCTTTACTACTGCGATGAAACGGACACCGCCTGCATAAAAGGAGATAATCCTTTCGACCGAAAGGCACATCGGCTCAGTGTGTTCGCTGTTCTGTGCAGGACAGCGGCGGCACTTGGGATAGTCGCAGCGGTGCTTGTTTTGATTGTATAATCCTATAAAAAACGGAAATAATACCGCCAAAGACTTGTAAGTCGGAGGCGAAAAAATGAAAAAAGAAACTGACTTTCAGCCGTATATTCCATCTTCAAAAGCGACAGCGGAATTTACGGCTTCTTCCATTATTACGGGCATCATAACCGCCATTGTTTTCAGCGCATCGAACGCCTATCTCGGACTGCGCGTGGGAATGACGGTTTCCGCATCGATACCTGCGGCGGTCATCGCGATGAGCGTTATGCGAATGCTCTCGGGGAAAAATTCCGTCCTCGAAAGCAACATCGTTCAGACGATAGGCTCAGCGGGCGAATCGATAGCTTCGGGTTCGATCTTCACTCTGCCAGCGCTTTTTTTATGGGCGGCGCAGGGGACGGGTGAACGCCCCTCGATACTTGAAATAACGATAATTGCGGTGATAGGCGGACTGCTCGGCGTGTTTTTTATGATACCGCTGAGAAATGCGCTCATCGTCCGTGAGCATGGGACGCTGCCTTACCCCGAGGGTACTGCTTGTGCGCAGGTGCTTCTTGCAGGGGAAAAGGGCGGAACGGGGGCTTCGGCTGTGTTCGGCGGAATTGGAGCAGGTGCGTTCTTCAAGCTGCTAATTGACGGACTCAAAGCCGTCCCTGAGGAGCTTTCGCTTCGGCTGAAAAGCTTCGGCGGAGAGATGGGAACGCAGCTTTATCCTGCCGTTATGAGCGTTGGATACATCTGCGGTTTTCGTATCTCATCCTATATGCTTGCAGGAGGAATTTTCAGCTGGCTCGTGCTTATCCCCGTTATCGTGAATTTCGGCGGAGCAACGATAATGTATCCGTCCGAAACCGCAACGGTTGCGGAGCTTTATGCCGAGGGCGGCGCGTCTGCGATATGGCAGAACTATATCCGCTACATCGGCGCAGGTGCGCTTGCCGCAGGCGGACTTATCAGTCTTATCCGTTCGCTGCCGCTTATTTTCAAGACGTTTCGTGCTGCGCTTTCGGGCGTTGGGCAGGGCGGAAAAAGCACAAAGCGCACAGAACGTGAGCTTGATCTTCGGTTTGTGATCGCGGCGGTGGCAGTTCTTACGCTCGCGCTGTGGCTTATCCCCGTTATCCCCGTGACATTTGTTGGAGCACTGATAACGGTGGTGTTCGGATTCTTTTTTGCGGCGGTTTCATCGCGAATGGTCGGACTGGTCGGCAGCAGCAACAACCCCGTTTCGGGAATGACGATAGCAACGCTTCTCGCGGCTTCGATGCTTCTCAAAGCAATGGGAATGGGCGGAGCGGAAGGAATGACCGCCGCTATTGCGATAGGCTCGGTGATAAGCATTATCGCATCGGTCGCAGGCGACACTTCGCAGGATTTGAAAACGGGTTATATCCTCGGGGCAACGCCGAAAAAGCAGCAGATAGGCGAGATAATCGGCACAACTGCCGCTTCGCTCGTCATAGGCGGAACGCTCTATCTGCTTGATGCGGCGTGGGGATTCGGAACGCCTGAGCTTGCCGCACCGCAGGCAACGCTCATGAAGATGATAACCGAGGGCGTTATGAGCGCGCAGCTTCCGTGGAATTTGGTCTTTATCGGCGCATTTGCCGCAGTTTTCGCTGAAATAATCGGGATACCCGTTCTGCCGTTCGCGATAGGCTCGTATCTTCCCGTTCAGCTTTCCGCCTGCATTTTCATCGGCGGAGTTATCCGTCACTTTGCGGAGCGCGCAAAGGCTGATGATGAAGCGAAAGAAAAGGCGATAAACAAGGGTGTTCTCTTCTCGTCGGGAATGATAGCAGGAGAGGGACTTGTCGGAATTTTGCTCGCATTTGCGGCTGTTTTCGGAGTAAACGGTTACCTTGATATCTCCGAATATACGGGAAAATATGCGTCCGTTCCGATAGTTCTCGGCTTGCTCGTGCTGGCTTCGATAATACTTCTGCTTGTGAAGTTTTCGCGCCCGTCAAAGGAAGTGAGGTCGTAATGAAGCGGATAGACGAAAGCTATATCCCTTTGCGCTCGGAAAGCATTGACTGGTCGGCGGACGAAAACGGACTTGTGACTATCACAATGGAGAACAGCGGCTTGTTTGACCGAGTTTTGCAGCTGCTTATGAAAAAGCCGAAGCGTTCCTTTATCCACCTTGATGAAAAGGGCAGCTTTTTCTGGCAGAAAGCGGACGGCTCTCACACCCTCGGCGAAATAGCGCTCGGTTCGGCTGAAAGGTTCGGTGAAGCGCCCGACATCAGCCTTACTGCGGCTGAAAGATTTCTCGAAATTCTTTGCGGCTGCAATTTTATAAAATAAATTTTTCCAAAAATGAAAAATTTTCGGTTCTTAAATTGTATTATATATAGAGGATATCCAAGGCTTTCCGAAAGGAGGTCTTGGGCATTCCTTTGCAGGAGAAAATTATGACGACTGAAAAACACGGCGAAAAATTCGGCAGCAGCGCGCATATCGAACGCGTTCTTGCGGAATATTCCGACAGCATCATAAAGCTTTGCTATACATATACGAAAAATATCCACGATGCGGAGGATATCGCGCAGGAAACCTTTATCGCACTGATACAGCACGGCGAAGCCTTTGAGAGTGCCGAACATGAAAAGGCATGGCTGCTGCGAACGGCGGTAAACAAATGCAAAAACCATGTTAAGTCGGGTTGGGTGAAGAACACCGTTCCAATTGATGAAACGACGGAAGAGCCCTCGCAGGAGTTTGAACCCGATGAGGGCAGCGAGGTTCTCGAAGCTGTCAAAAGGCTGCCCGAAAAGTACCGCCTGCCGATACATCTTTTCTATTACGAAGGCTATTCGATAAACGATATCGCAGGCATCATCGGCAAAAAGCCTGCAACGGTCGGGACACTGCTCGCAAGGGCGAGAGAGCGGCTCAAAGAAATTTTGAAAGGAGGCAATTCCAACTGAGTTGGAATGACGATAATGGATATAAACAGAGAAAATTACACAAGATCACTTGAAAATATCAGACCCTCCGAGAAATTTCTCGCCGAAACGAAGAAGCTTATGCTCGAAGAAGCGGCTAAGACCGAGAAAGCCGAAAAGCCGAGTCGCAAGCCATTCATAATGAAGCTTACGCCTTTTGCCGCCGCAGCTGCCTGCATTGCTCTTATTGCGGTTGTCGGCGTGAACACGCTCAAAGATAAGGGCGTTGAAACGGCTCAGGCGAGCGAAAGTATTTATACCGCTTTTGCGGAAGATCATGAAGAAAACATTGAAGCTGCTTTCGCCGATGAAGCCGATGAAGCCGATGAAAATGAAGTACCTGCCAATGATGAAGCCTTTGATGCAGCTTTGTATGAGGAGAACGCCGAGGACGAAGCAGAGATAGCCGAATCAAATGAAGTTCCCGAAACCGAAGCTGAACCGAGTGCTGACGAGCCTGCATTTTTTTCGGCGGACGGATTTTTTGTTGAGGAAAGTGCAGACGACAGCGTTCCTGCCGATGAAGCCGAGCTGCCTGCGATCGATGAAGAAACCGAGCAGGTGTACAGACCGGACAGTTATGTTGACGGCGGCTTCAATTATACCGAAAAGCCAGATGCTGATGACGGTGACAATGACGGCAATGCAGGTATAGACACTGATGATGACGTTGATGACGATACAGGCGATATAAATGGCGGAGGTATGCCCGTTGCACCTGCATTTACGAAGCTTTCCGGCGGAAATGCTTCGGCTTATCCCGATTTTTCACCGACCGATACGGAAAAACTCCGCGAATTCCTTGCTCTTGCCTCGCAGGACGATATAAACGCCGAAGTCACGGCTTCGGACGGAGAGATCAGTGACCTTTTCAGAGAAAATGCGCATAAATTGAATGAAGCTTTCGCAGATGCGGCTGAAAAGCTTATCCCAAGCGGCGGAGAAAGCTTTGCACCGACACTTTCGTTCAGTGTTTTTGACAATGTGAGCGGAGATATCCTCTACACCGTTCAGACGGACGGCAGTGCTTTCTCGGTGCAGATAAGATACGGCGAAGCGGTTTATTTTACCGCTGATAAAACCGCTGTTGAAGACGTTATTTCGGCAGCGAAATAATAAAAAGCAGTTCGGAAATCTAAGTGTTTCCGAACTGTTTTTTTATTTCTCTATCATTTTCTCCATTCCGCAGCCGCTTATTTCTGCGGCCATCGTTTCAAATCCGAGTTTTTCGTAAAAGGCTCTTTGCCCTTTGATGCGCACAGGTCGATGCACACGCTTTCTAAGGAAACGCTGATTAATACTAAACACCAATAAAATAAAGGAAAAAATCTGCGCCGAAATCCATATATTCGAGATTGTCGGCTTGATTTTTTCTAAATTTTAAATGGTGTTTAGTATAAATATTCTTTAAGCAACAAACCTACAGTGATCGTTTCTGACCACTGTAGGTTTGATTTTTTATATGGTATTCACCCAGACCCTCATATCGTTCTCGCCGCGGTTGCCCCATGTATAATAGGGAACAGCGACCGCATCAAACGGGGTAAGCTTTTCATCTTCGCCGCTGTAAAGATCATCGCAGTCCTCAGCGCGAAAAGCCTTTGCAGTAAGCTTTACCGTTCCGCCGAGAAGCTGCGGCTCAAATTCTCCGACAGCAGGCGGTTGGCTTCGGTCAAGGCGTATCGAACGCACATCGTCATTGTCCGCTCCCTCAAAACAGTAAACGAGAGGACCTCTCATAAGCGCTGTCATTCCCGTAAGTCTTGGGACTTTGTTTGAAGCTCTTACAAATCTCGGTGTTCCGTCAAGGGCAAGCTCGATCTCCATTTTTTCGTCTGCATCAATGTAAATATATCCATTCTCGGGAATGACCGAAGTAATCTTGCCGTTGACTTTGAGCGAAAATTTCCTGCTCCATTTAGGTATGCGAACAGCGACTTTTCCGCTGCCCGAAACGGTGTATTTTATCGTCATATCATAAGGATAAGAGGTTGTACATTCAAGCTTCATACCGTTGGAAAAGCTTACTTTTCCCGATGCGAAAAGGTGACAGTAAACAGTATCGCCATTTTCACCGTAAGCATATTTGCCTATCGAGCCGATGAGTCTTGCGGCGTTCGGAGGACAGCAAGCGCAGGCGTACCACTTCGGGCGTGAGGGCAGAACGTGCGAATGTGTGCAGGCTTTTCCCGAAATGCCGAGATCGATCTCAAGCGGATTTACATAGAAAAAGCGTTTTCCGTCAAGCTGCATTCCTGCGAGGACGGTGTTGTAGAAAGCAAGCTCCATAACATCGCCGTACTCGCCGTTTATCTCGTTTTCGAGCATCTTTTCCGCAAAGAATATCAAACCTATCGCCGCGCAGGTTTCGGAGTAAGCCGTGTCAGGCGGCAGGTCGTAGTCAACCGTGAAAGCTTCGCCCTGAACGGTCGAGCCTATGCCGCCCGTTATGTACATTTTTCTGTGGACGATGTTTTCCCACAAGCGGCGGCAGGCTGCAAAAAGCTCTTTGTCCTCTGTTTCGGCGGCGAGGTCAGCCATTCCCGTATAAAGATATACCGCGCGGACAGCGTGTCCAACCGCTTCGGTCTGTTCACGGACGGGCTTAGCGCTCTGACGGTAATCATTGCTCCAAGGGTCGCTGTTCCATACGCTCCAGCTGCGTTTTTCCGCTTCCCTTGACCAGAAGTCGGGCGATTTTCCGCGCTCGTTGATGAATTTTCCTGCAAGTTCAAGAAAATGATCGTTTTCGGTAAGACGGTATAATCTCAGCAGTGCGAGTTCTATCTCGGGGTGCCCCGGGATTCCCTCGGTATTTTGCGTGACAAAGCGGTCATAGATGCACTCAGCATTCTTTACGGCAACATCAAGAAGCTTTCGCTTTCCCGTTGCTTCGTAATAAGCGCAGGCGGCTTCGATAAGATGTCCCGAGCAGTAAAGCTCGTGTCCCTCGAGCAGATTTGTCCAGCGCTTTTCCGTGTCCTTTACAGTGAAAAATGTGTTGAGATAGCCGTCCTTGTCCTGCGCATCGGCGATAAGGTCAATAAGCCCGTCAGCCTGACGTTCGAGGTTTTCATCAGGCTTGTCTGCGACAGCATAAGCCGCCGCTTCAAGCCATTTGTAAGCATCACTGTCCTGAAAGACCATTCCATAAAAGCCGTCTTCGGTGTCTTCACCTCTGAGAGCCTTTGCGGCGTTGATAAAGTTAGCGGCAACGTGGCTCTTTTCCGCACCGTCTGCTTTGTCCCAAAGCACACTGTACTGATAATGGATAACTTCTGTGTGGACGATGTCCTGATATTTTTCTGTAAATCCCGATGCTTTGTATGAAGTAACGGGTATCTGTTTCTGCGTTTTCATAGGCTGCCCCTCCTTGCTGAGAACCTGTCTTCATAAGCATATGCACACGTCTTTTCGGCAAATTTTGCTGC
>UQKC01000080.1 GCA_900541495.1 uncultured Ruminococcus sp.
ATATTCATGTATCTATCATATCATATTTTGAGTTTAGTGTCAACAGGCTCTAATTACAACTTTCTGTAAAAAATAAGACATTATATCGTTTTCAATACATTATATCCGGTCCCAAGTGCCCACTCAACAAGTTTATGAACCTGATCCTGTGATTATTACTTCTATGCTTTTATAATGGGAATACAAACTCTTCGCTTTGATTGGCTATTCCATAATATTAACATTTATTGCTTGATTTTTTTATGATAATAAAGTAAAATATAAATGATATTTTCAAACTAAGGAGGTCTGTGTATGGGTATCTTATCCTGCGCACCTGTTTTTTCCGATTCAATGGTTCTTCAAAGAAATAAAAATATAACCGTCTGGGGCATGGCTTATGACGGAATGAAAGTGACCGTTTCGCTGAACGGCAAAACCGCCGAGGCTGTGACAAAAAACCACCGCTGGACGGCTGTTCTTCCTGCAATGGAGGCAGGCGGCCCTTACGAGATGACGGTTTCCTCGGGCGATGAAAAAATCGTCTTTACCGATGTTATGCTCGGTGAAGTCTGGCTCGCAGGCGGTCAGTCAAATATGGAGCTTGAGCTTCAAAACTCACTCGACGGCAAAAAAGTCCTTGAACAGACGGACGGCGTGAACGTTCGCTTCTACTATACCAAAAAGAATTCCTACATTGATGAATTTTTCTATGCTGACGAGCGCAACGGCGGTTGGGCAAGAGCATCAAAGGACAATTCTGCCGCTTGGTCTGCTGTCGGATACTATTTCGCAAAGAAGCTTTCCGAAGACCTCGGCGTAACAGTCGGCGTTATCGGCTGCAACTGGGGCGGAACTTCGGCTTCGGCTTGGATGTCAAAGGAACTGCTCTGCTCGGACGTTGACACGAAGTCTTACGTTGACGAGTACGACGCTGCAATGAACGGAAAAACTTTCGAGGAATACTGCGCAGAACTTGACGATTACAACGCTTATGTTGAGCAGTGGCAGCCGAAAATAAACGAATTTTATGCCAAGAACCCCGAGGGTGAATGGGGCGATGCGCTCAAATTCGCAGGTCCTTGCCGCTATCCTGAGCCGCTCGGTCCTAAGTCCCCGTTCCGCGCAGGCGGCGTTTACGAAACGATGTTAAAGCGCGTCTGCCCTTACACTCTCGCAGGCTTCATCTATTATCAGGGCGAGAGTGACGACCACAAGCCGAATATGTACTGCAAGCTGCTGAAAATGCTAATCGAGCAGTGGAGAAGCGATTGGAACGATGATACTCTGCCGTTCATTTTCGTCCAGCTCCCAATGCACATCAACCGCGGCGAAGAGGACAGAAAGCACTGGTGTCTTATCCGCGAGGCGCAGATGCGTGTTCATCAGACAACCGCTAACACGGGCATTGCAGTTGCTCTCGACTGCGGCGAATACGGCAACATTCACCCCCTCGACAAGAAACCTGTCGGCGAACGCCTTGAACTTCAGGCACTTTGCCACGTTTACAATAAAATTTCCCCTGAAAAGGCTTACGGCGCAATTTTCCGCTCGGCTCTGTTCGCTGACGGAAAGGCTGTTCTCAGTTTCGACCATGCCGAGGGCGGCTTTGACATCAAGGGCGAGGTCAAAGGCTTTGAGGTCGCAGGCGAGGACAAAATTTATCACTCCGCAAATACCGAATTTGACGGTGAAAATATAATTCTTTCAAGCGACGAAGTCAGCGAACCGAAATACGCGCGTTACTGCTGGGTGAACTACGGCGAAGTCACCGTTTTCTCGAAAAACGGACTTCCGCTCGCACCGTTCAGAACGAGCCGCAATGACGGATTTTATATAAAGTAAAGAAAAGCAAAAAATGAAAGGACAAAACTGCCAATGAAGATACCTGCACTGTTCGGAAAGGGAAAGACCGTATTCTCATTTGAGGTATTTCCCCCGAAAAACACTACTCCTATCGAATCCATTTACCATACACTGGGCGAACTGAAAAAGCTCTCCCCCGACTTTATCAGCGTTACATACGGCGCAAGAGGAACAAGCGCAGACACAATGACCTGCGATATCGCTTCATACATTCAGAACGGACTCGGCATAACCTCGGCGGCGCACCTCACCTGCGTTTACAGCGACAGGGAGCTTATCCTCGAACGCCTTAAACAGCTCAAAGAGCGCAATGTTGAAAATATCCTCGCTCTCCGCGGCGACATCAACCCCGATATTCCACGTCTGCACGACTTCGAGTATGCGAGCGACCTCACACGTTTTATAAAGGAAAACGGTGATTTTCACGTTTCGGGCGCTTGCTACCCCGAGTGTCATATTGAAGCAGAAAATCTTGACAAGGATATCGAAAACCTCAAAATAAAGATAGAAGCAGGCGCAGAGCACCTTATGTCGCAGCTTTTCTTCGACAATTCCGTATTTTTCAACTTCCTTGAAAAAGCAAGAGCCGCAGGCGTGAACGTTCCTATCGAAGCAGGAATTATGCCCGTTACGAATGCGAAGCAGATACAGCGAATGGTTTCGATGTGCGGTGCAAGCCTTCCTGCAAAGTTCTCAAAGACTATGCAGAGATACGAAAACAACCCCGAAGCTCTCCGCGACGCAGGCATTGCTTATGCTATCGACCAGATAGTCGAACTCATTTCAAGCGGCGTTGACGGTATTCACCTCTACACGATGAACAACCCTTACGTTGCCGGAAAAATCAGCGAGAGCATCAAAAATATGCTTTAATATCGCAATAATTGTTAAATTTATGTTGACGAAATCCTCTGAATATTGTATAATGAAAATATATGATATTCGGAGGAAATTTTTTATGTCTATAGAAAAAGTCGCAAAATTTTATAAGGTTTCGTTTGAACAATTTCTCGGTGACTGGCAGGCTGTCTATCCCGAAGATGATGAAATAGTCGTTCGCGAGATCTATGACCATATCAAGCTGCCGAAAAGAGCAACCGCAGGCTCGGCAGGCTATGATTTCTTTCTCCCCGTTGCGATAACCCTTAACCCCGATGAAACTCTCCTTATCCCGACGGGAATAAGAGCCGAGATAAAGCAGGGCTGGGTGCTTGCGATATTCCCACGAAGCAGCCTTGGCTTCAAGCATCGAATTCAGCTTGACAACACTGTCGGCATCATCGACAGCGACTACTTCGGCGCCGACAACGAGGGCCATATCAAGATAAAGATAACCAACGATTCAAAGGACTACAGCATTGCCGATGTTGACGAGGGAAAAGGCTTCGCTCAGGGAATTTTTCTCCCGTTCGGCATAACGGACGATGACGCTTCGGACGGCACACGCACGGGCGGCTTCGGAAGCACGGACAAGTAAAGCTTATCTGAATGAAATGGGGTAATACTCTTGAAGTTTAAAAGATTGATAAATATTGCGCTTGCCGCTGTTATGGCGCTTGGCTGTGTTCCTCTCTCGGCTGTCACGGCTTCGGCACTTTCCACCTCCGCAGAGATAGCCGATTCGCAGTACACCGTAAAAGGCGGCTTCGTTCTCGCTCAGGACAGAAGCGGTGACATTTTCGTAAAAGGCTACAAAGGCTCGGGCGGCGCTATAACGATCCCTGCAGACGCTGTTTATATCGCAGATGATGCTTTCCGTGATAATCAGAAGATAACCTCGGTAACGATACCCAAGACCTGCTTCGGCGGCATCGGCGACAGAGCTTTCACGGGCTGCTCAAGCCTTAAAACGCTTGATGTAAAGGGCAACCTCGACTATATCGGCGAAAGCGCATTTTTCGGCTGCATAAGCCTTACAAAGGTGACTTTCCGCGGAGATATCTGCACGAATGAAACCTACGGAAGATACCCTTACGGCGGAATTATGGACTATGCATTCTTCTGCTGCCGTTCGCTCCAAAGCGTTATTTTCACCAAAAGCGGCTCGGAACTCGGTCAGATAGGCGGCGGTGCATTTGGCAACTGCCTTTCACTCAAAATCGTGAAATTCCCGAACAGCATAGGCTTTATCGCTGACGCTTTCTACAACTGCACGAAGCTTGAAGCCGTTTCGATACCTGCCGATGCGACCGTTGACAAATACTCGTTCGGCTTCTGCGCAGACCTTTCCAAGGACGAGCCCGAATACTATCTTTCAACGGGCAAAAAAACCGTAAAAGCACCATACTATACTTACAGCAACGGCGCTTTTCACCAATCTTACAAGTCGATAACACCTTGCAGGATAACTCTCGTTGTCGAGCAGGGAAGCGACGCTGAACGCTATGCAAGAAAAAACAAGGTAAAGTATAAATACCGCCTTTCCGCACCGACAGCGGTTATCGCTTCACGCGGAACGAACAAAATGGACTTAACATGGAACTGGGTCAACGGAACAGACTACTATAAGGTATACCTCTACAATCCGCTGCTCAAAAAATACGAAGAATACGCCAAGGTCACAACGGAAAACTGCACGATAACGGGACTTCACCCCGAGCGCAAATACTGGATAAAAATTTCCGCCGTTGACACCATCGGCAATACCGACATTGAAGGATTCCTCTCGGAATCTTATGAATTCCACACAAGATAATCATTTATCCCATAGGCTTGAAAAATCCTATGGGATAAATTTTCCAAAAGAGCATTTAATGAACACAACCCCAAACAACAACACTATGAATAGTGATACCCAAAATGCTCTTGAAGAAGTTGAACAAATGGGGTTCCCTAAAAACCGAAACAAAATAATACTTCGTATTATTCGCAAATTTTCGTTGGGACTTTGCGCAGCTTCAAGGCAGCGAAACGCAGTATAATACTACGGAATACATTCCGAATGTATTTCAAGTTTCGTTAACGCAGAAGATGCGCAAAGTCATAGAAAATTTGCCGTGAGGAAGGTTTTTAGAGGTTCCCATAAGAAAGGAAGATAGCAACTAATGCTCCAGTTAAAGAACATTGTAAAACAATACGGCGAGGGCGACAATGCTGTAAAAGCGCTCAACGGCGTAAGCATCTCATTCCGCGAGAACGAGTTCGTTTCGATACTCGGACATTCGGGCTGCGGCAAAACAACGCTGCTCAACATCATCGGCGGACTTGATCATTATACCTCGGGCGACCTTGTTATCAACGGCATTTCCACCAAGGATTACAAGGACAGAGATTGGGACGCTTACCGAAACCACACGATAGGCTTTATTTTCCAAAGCTACAACCTTATCCCCCACCAGACTGTTCTTGCAAACGTTGAACTTGCACTGACGATATCGGGCGTTTCCAAGTCCGAACGCCGCAGAAGAGCTATTGAGGCTCTCGAAAAAGTAGGTCTTGGCAATCAGATACACAAAAAGCCGAATCAGATGTCGGGCGGTCAGATGCAGCGTGTTGCAATTGCCCGTGCGCTCATCAACAACCCCGATATTCTCCTCGCAGACGAACCGACAGGTGCGCTCGACAGTGAAACATCGATTCAGGTAATGGAGCTTCTCAAAGAGATCGCAAAGGATAAGCTTGTCATAATGGTAACGCATAACCCCGAGCTTGCCGAAAAATATTCAACGCGAATCGTCCGCATCAAGGACGGACTTCTCACCGATGACAGCGATCCTTTTGAACCCGAGCAGGCAGACGCTCCCGTTGACGCAAAGAAAAAGCGCGTTTCAATGTCATTCCTCACGGCAATATCGCTTTCGCTCAACAACCTGCTCACAAAAAAGGGCAGAACCATTCTTACAGCCTTTGCAGGCTCTATCGGCATTATCGGCATCGCCCTTATCCTCTCGCTTTCAACAGGTATCAACGATTATATCAATGAGATACAGGAGGCAACGCTTTCCTCCTATCCTATTCAAATTTTCGAGGAAACCGCCGACACCGCCGCGCTTATGAACGCGATGATGGACAATTCGCCGAACAAGAGCAACGACGAAGAAGAAACCGAGCTTGACAATGTCGTTCACGGAAATACCGCTGTTTACGAAATTTTCAATTCGCTCAATTCTTCCGCAAAGCAGAAAAACGATATGCCTGCGATAAAGGATTTACTCGATAATGACGAAACCATTCAGGAAAACGCAAGCTCCGTTTCCTACAGCTATGACATTCAGATGCCTATCTTCACAAAAGACCCGTCGGGCAAGATAGTGAAATCGGACTTCACCGAAACCTTCCAGACCTCAGTCGGAGTTGATGTTACTTCCTCCGCCGCTTCATCTGCGATGCTCAGTATGACACCAATGGGCAACGTTCAGGTTTGGCAGGAAATGCTCCCCGGCGAAAACGACAGTGACGTAAACGAAATTATCAAGAACCAGTATGACCTCGTTTACGGAAACTGGCCCAAGAATTACAATGATGTCGTTGTTATCCTTTCGTCTAAAAATGAGATACCCGATATCGTAATGTACACCCTCGGATTCAAGGATCAGGAAAAGCTCCCAGAGATAATGAACGCCGCAATGACGGGCGGTATCATTGATGACTACGGCGTTACCGACTGGACTTTTGACGAAGTTATGAGCAAGGAATACAAGCTCATTCTCCCCTGCGAATATTATCAGAAGAACGAGAGCGGCGTAGGCTATGTTGACCTCACCAAGACCGATACGGGACTTGAATATATCTACAGCGCAGAGGATATCGGCACACCGCTCCATATCTGCGGATTTATCCGTCCTGACGAAGACTCCACAGCCGCTATGCTCACGGGTTATATCGGCTACACAAAGGCACTCACCGACTACGTTATCGACACAACCAATTCAAGCGATATCATAGCAGAACAGCAGAATGATGAAAGCACCGATATCCTTTCGGGCGATCCGTTCAAGACCGATGATTATGTTCCCCTTTCCGATGAAGAAAAGGCTGAAAAAGCTAAGGCTTATATCGAAGGTTTAAGCGTTTCCGATAAGGCTAATGTCTTCCGCTTCGTTATGTCACAGCCGAGCGAGGACGATATGAACGCTTATGCCGACCAGTTCCTCGCAAATGTCACAAGAGAACAGATAGAAGAGCAAATGGCGGGTCAGTACGCCGAAGAAATGGGCGTTGAATCAGCCGACAGCGTTAAGAGCTATATCCAACAGATGAGCGATGATGAGCTGTTTTCTTTCGTCCGTGAAAACGTAAAGGAACAGTATGCACAGCAGTACGCCGAGCAGATCGAGCAGCAGTTCTCCGCAATGACCGCCGACCAGATCGCGGCAACAATGTCCGTTACTCCGCTCACCGATGCGCAGTACGCCGCAATTTTTGACGAATACACCCCCGAACAGCTCTCCGACAGAACCTACGATGATGTAATGGATATCCTCGGCAAAGCTGATTTTGACGAACCGTCCACTATCAATATCTATGCAAAATCATTCGAAGAAAAGGATAAAATATCCGACCGCATCAGCGAATACAACGACAGCGCCGCAGAGGAAGATCAGATACACTATACGGACTATGTCGCTCTGCTTATGTCCTCAATAACAAATATCATCAGCGGTATTTCGTATGTCCTCATCGCATTCGTTGCAATTTCGCTCGTCGTTTCCTCAATTATGATAGGCATTATCACATATATCTCCGTTCTCGAAAGAACAAGGGAAATAGGTATCCTCCGCGCAATAGGCGCATCAAAGCACGATGTTTCGACCGTGTTCAACGCAGAAACATTGCTCGTAGGACTTACCTCGGGACTTATCGGCGTTGCTATCTCGGCACTCGCGCTTATCCCGATAAATGCTATCATTTTCAAGCTCACGAACATTGAGGGACTTAAGGCAGTCCTGCCCGTACCTGCGGCTGTCATACTTGTAGCAATAAGCATGATACTCACGCTTATTGCAGGCGTTATCCCGTCAAGAGTCGCATCGAAGAAAGACCCTGTTGAAGCACTCCGCACGGAATAATGCGTAATGCATAATGCGTAATTCGTAATTATTCATATTCCGTTAGTTTTCAGTGAAAATCGTAGGGGCGGATTCCATATCCGCCCGTTGCAAACCCGTATTTAGATATTTTTCTTGCATTAATTGAAGAACCCTGTTTTCAATGGTTTTTATCCAAAGAAAACAGGGTTCTTAGAGCCTGTTGACACTATTTTAGCCACGTGAAGATGCACGCGATTTGAACGAA
>UQKC01000081.1 GCA_900541495.1 uncultured Ruminococcus sp.
TCAGCCCTTATAGGGCTAATTTCAAACCACCGCTTGAAGCGGTGGTCTTGACTTTGACGGTATGATATAATACTATTGATAAAAGCTGCGAATTATTGAAAAAACAAAGTTTTTTGATACTATATTACTATTAGGGCGGGAAGGATCAATGGAAAAAGCTTATCCAAAGGAAAACCGAATACATTCCTCGGAGCAGAAGCCGTTCAGTTATTATGAGTGCGCGATACCGAACCGGTTCGGCTGCGTCCCGATGCATTGGCACAGCGAATTCGAGCTGAATTTTATACGCGAGGGTTCTGCCGAATTTATCTGCGGCGAGGAAAAATTCATTTCTCAAAAGGGCGATATCATTATCACTCAGCCGAACGTTCTTCACTCGATATATCCATGCCCGAACGTCAGTCAGAGATATGACACGCTTGTTTTCAGCCGTGAAATTTTCGGTGGCTCGGATCAGGACAGATACATTTCCGAGTGCATAAAGCCGCTCGTGAACGGCACGATGAAGATACCGACGCGCATAACCTCGGAACACTGTTATTACAATGAAATTGAAATGATGACAGAGAATATTTTTGCCTGCGCAAGAGGAGATGAACCGCGGCTTGATATGCTTATGCGGAGCGAGCTGATACGCCTTTTCTGGCTGCTTGGAGAAGAAGCGGAAACCACACCCGGGATCGGCGATCCCGCGGATATTATCCGCCCTGCGCTGGAATATGTTGCGGAGCATTTCTCCGAGAGGATAACGGTGGCACAGCTTGCGGAGTCGGTGCATCTGAGCGAGAGCTATTTTATGAATCGTTTCCGAAAGCACGTCGGACTTAGCGCGGTCGAGTATATTTCGCATTTCCGCATAGAAAAAGCCTGCCAAAAACTGCTCGGCTCGGACGAAAATATCCTTGACATAGCTTATGACTGCGGATTTCGCAATATCTCCAATTTCAACCGTCAGTTCAGGCGGATATCAGGCTGTTCGCCGAGTGAATACAGGAGCAGGTCAGAACGATGAAACAGAACGAATACACAAACATCACCCACAGCTTTCCGCCTTTTTACAGCGAAAGCTCAAAGCTGCTCATTCTCGGCAGCTTTCCGTCCGTGAAATCAAGGGAGGACGGCTTTTTCTACGGTCATCCACAGAATCGCTTCTGGAAAATGCTCGCCGCTGTTTACGGCGAGGCTTTGCCGACCGATATCACGCAGAAAAAAGTCTTGCTCGAACGGCATAATATCGCACTTTACGATGTTATTTACAGCTGCGATATAGTCGGTTCGAGCGACAGCAGCATAAAGAATGTCGTTCCTGCAAATTTGAATGAAATTATCGAAAATTCGCATGTCGAACGGATAATTTTGAACGGAAAAACGGCGGAGAAATTCTTCCGGAAGTATCAGGACAACTCGCTTTTCGATATGGCAAGCGTTATGCCCTCGACAAGTCCTGCGAACGCGGCTTTTTCGCTCCAAAGGCTTATCGAAGTATGGGGCGAAGCGCTTCTTCATGAAAATAGTTAATCGGAAAAAACTATGGTTGCTGAACTTGACGAAAAATAAGCTTGTTTATTGCTTTTTTGCACAATCTTTTAATAAATTTATTGTAAAATCTTGAAAAAAGAGCAGAAATGTAATATAATATTTTTATTATCGAAATACTATGGAAAATTTTTAATCTTTGAATATTTTTAAGGAGAGTTGAATATATGAGATTAGTTACACGCTCGGATTTTGACGGCCTTGCCTGCGGAGCATTGCTCAAGGACGTAGGCGTTATCGATTGCTGGAAGTTCGTTCACCCGAAAGATCTTCAGGACGGACTTGTTGAGATCACAAAGGACGACTGCCTTGCAAACGTTCCGTTCGTTGAGGGCTGCGGACTTTGGTTCGACCACCACTCCAGCGAATTTGAAAGAAATCAGCTTGAAGGAAAATTCGTCGGCGAAAGCAGACTTACACCCTCTTGTGCGCGCATCATCTACGATTACTACGGCGGCGAGGAACGTTTCTCGCACTATGACGAAATGATGGAAGCTGTTGACAAGGTTGACAGCGGACATCTTACAAAGGAAGAGATCCTTCATCCCGAGGGCTGGATACTTATCGGTTTCCTTATGGATCCGAGAACAGGTCTTGGAAGATGGAGAAACTTCACAATTTCAAACTATCAGCTCATGGAAAAGCTTATCGACTGCTGCCGCACTATGAACACTGAGGAGATACTCGATCTTCCCGATGTCAAGGAGCGTATCGAAGTTTACAACGAGCAGACCGAGAAGTTCATCGAAATGGTAAAGGCTCATACACGCGTTGAAAAGGACGTTATCATCTCTGACCTCCGCGGCGTTGACCCTATCTATTCAGGCAACAGATTCCTTATCTACAGCCTTTATCCCGAGCAGAATATCTCCGCTTGGATAGTAAACGGCAAGGGCGGCGCAGGCTGCAGTGCAGCTGTCGGCTACTCAATACTTAACAGAACATCGAACGTTGATGTTGGTCACCTTATGCTCAAATACGGCGGCGGCGGACATAAGGCTGTCGGCACTTGCCAGTTCAGCGATGAGAATATGGATACCGAACTGCCGAAGATGCTTGACGAGCTTGTCAACGGTGTAAAGGATTGAGAGGATACTATATAAAATGATAGAATACCGCTATGATACACAGCTTCTTATCGAGGGCACAGACCTTGACGAAGATAAGATCGATGAATACTTCCGTGAGAATTTCATCGGTGACAGTCTGCTCGCGGTCGGCGATGAGGAGCTTATAAAGATACACTACCACACCAACGAGCCGTGGAAAGTCCTCGAATACTGCGCAACGCTCGGCGAGATATATGATATCGTTGTCGAGGATATGGACAGACAGTCGAGAGGTCTCAAAGGCTGATCTTATGGCAGTTAGAAAAGCGTTTTGCATATATTTTTCGTGCAAAAGCTGTCATATTGCTATAATCAAAGCATAGGGTTTACCAAATTTTTAGGCTTTTTTTAGATAATTTTCATAAAATATTGACTTTTACGAAAAAAAGATATATAATTACAACAGTTAAAGTTCCCGAGGTCACTGTATGCAAAGCAGGGAACACAGTTCAAGCAATTTTTTAAGTTTTAAAGTTTTTTATACGGCGGATCAAAACGCTTGTATCAGAAATTGTATGGAGGAATCATTATGGCAATCAATGATAAGAAGACCGCTTCCGAAGTTAAGAAGAACGATACTGCAAAGACTGTTGAAACTACCAAGACCGCAGCACCGGCTGCCGAAGTTAAACCCGCTGAAGTAAAGCCCGCAGAGGTAAAGCCTGCTGAAGTTAAACCTGCCGAGGTAAAGGCTGCCGCTCCTGCTCCTAAGAATACAGAAAAAAAGAAGCCTGCTGAGAAGAAGGCTGAAAAGAAAGTCGCAGAGAAGAAGCCTGCTGAAAAGAAAGCACCTGCAAAGAAGACAGATGCTAAAACAGCAAAGGCTGAAAAGCCTGCCGCAAAGACAGCTGAAAAAGCACCTAAGGCTAAAGCTCCGAGAGCACCTAAAGCTCCTAAGGTTTCACCTTATCAGGCTGCTGTTGCAAAGGCTCAGAAGAAGTTCTCGACTATCAAGACCGACCTCGTTAAGTATCCTATCGCTGTAAACATTGAACTCAACGGCTCTGCCGAGGGTGTATTCTATGTTTACCTCAGCGAAGCAGGAAAGCCTGATGTTGAACCTTACAGATACAATGACTACGATGTATATGTAAGAGTTGACGCAGATGCTTTCGACAAGATCCTTGACGGAAAGCTCAGCGTTTACAAGGCTCTCGCAGAGGGTTCTCTCCACGTTGAGGGTACTGTAAAGAAGGCTCTTATGTTCTTCCTCTCCGCATTCTAAGGAAACGCTGATTAATACGTTTTTGCCATTTTCAAAATGTTTATGTCAAATTGACATTAAAGGCGTAAAATCGTACATTTCTCAAAAATGGCAAAACGAGCGCTTCGCTTTAATCAGCTTTTTCCTAAGACGTGAAATACTCAGAGCAAAGTGATAAGCATTTTATGCCGATATATTTGCACCGATAAGGTTTTTTGATGTTAAAACTTATCGAAAAATACTTTTCTTATAACTCACTCGTGCGGAGTTTCCTTTATCGCCTGCTGTATCTCGATGACTTTTGGCTCCATACCGCGCAGACGCTGTTCAGCCTGCGTGTAATTTCCCGATTTTATGTCCTTCATCACAAGCTCCGATTCGGAAAAAAGCTCGTCCATTCCAAGATTGCCGAGAACGCCTTTGAGCTTGTGCGCACACATTTCAGCCTTCGCATAGTCGCCCGAAGCGAGCGCTGCATATATCTCCTCAAAACGTTCCGTATCGGCAAATTCGCCGAGAAATTTCACATAAAGCTCGTCCAGACCGCCGAAACGGTCGATAGTCTTGTCCGTGTTCACCCCTACACGCTTGAGCTTATCAAAAAAAGCGTCAAAATTTTTTCCCATAGTTACAATGTTCCTTTCCAAAACGTATGCATTTTTATGCGGATCAATTTAATAATGCTGAAATTATTCCTATAGATTTACTGTGACAATTGCTTTATTTTTATTATATAATGTCGGACATAATTTGTCAACAAAAAGTGTGTTATAAAGCTAATTATCACTATTTTTGTGAATTTTTATAACTTAATTAACATCTTTTACATAAATTGCGAAAACGTTTTTGTGTATAATGCACAACAGATGCACAGAAAGAATATTTATTAATTCTCTTGAAAAAATTTGGGTTTTATGGTATAATTCAGTTGTAATATTGGTTTAGGAGGCGCACAGATGTCCGATACAACAAAAAAGCTCAAAATTCTTATCTGCGATGACTCGGCTCTTGTCAGAAAACAACTCAGCAACATTCTCTCAGATATCGGAGATTTTGAAATATTCTTCGCCGAAAACGGCAACGCAGCAGTTACAAAATATGCGGAGATCCTTCCCGATCTTTCGTTTATGGATATAGTTATGCCCGAAAAAACAGGTATCGACGCACTCAAGGATATCATTTCCCTCAACCCGAGTGCAAAGGTCGTTATGGCTTCTTCGATCGGTACACAGGGCAACCTTAAGACCGCTATCGAATGCGGCGCTTTTGATTTCATTCAGAAGCCCGTTGATAAAAGCGCAGTCGAAAAGATCATCAACAAGATAATGTAAGGAGGGTGAGCTGACGTGTTTACTCAATTTTTCGGCAATTATCTTCTTAACAGCGGACTTGTTTCCCCCGAAAAGCTTTCCGATGCTCTCGGAAGACTTTCCGAAACAAAATTAAGACTTGGCGTTCTTGCTATCAACGCAGGCATCATGACCGCAGAACAGGTCGATAAGGTACACGCCGAGCAGCAGAAAGTCGATAAGCGTATTGGCGAGCTTATGGTCGATATGGGCTATGCTACCGAAGAGCAGATCGAAAAGCTGCTCAAAACACAGCCAAGCGCACATCTTCTCCTCGGTCAGACGCTCGTCAACGACGGCGTTATGACGAACTCACAGTTTGAAAACGCGCTCAACAGCTATAAAAAAGAAATGGGCATCAGCGATGCTGACCTCGAAGATTCCGACCTTGGTGACTTCCGTCCGCTCGTTGATAAATTCTATAACTTCGACAATTCGGACAATAAATCCTACCTCACAGGATATATCGTTCTTCTTTTCAAGAACCTCGTTCGTTTCATCGGAACTGACTTCGCTCCGCTCAGCGCAAAGGCTCTCTTGGATAATATCTCAAGAAGCTGCATGGGTCAGGAGATCCGCGGCGGAGTAAAGGCTCTCACACTCATCGATGCCGATGACGATTCGCTCATCGAGTTCGCTTCGCGCTTCTCGGGCGAACACCTCACCGCAAACGACGATTTCACACGCGACTGCATCAATGAATTCCTCAATCTTCACAACGGACTTTTCGCTGTAAATATTTCCAACGAAACAGGACTCGAGATCGAGCTTTCGCCGCAGATCGTTTACAACGACATCAACCTTGATACTATCAAGAATTCGCACGTTATCCCCGTTTGCTTCTCATTCGGCACAATAAACTTTATTATAAGCATATAATACTGATTTTTTATTCATCCTTTCTTGAACCGCAGCCTGCATATCATATAGGTACGCAGGCTGCATTTTTTTGCCAAAAATACGCTTTTCTAAAGAGTAATATAACTGTAACTGAAATGTAATTGTATTTCTTTGCATAAACTGATATAATATAGTAAAATTATAGAATCGAATATTGCAAATATACCCAGCCGAAAGGAAATCCCACATGAAATACACCGGTAAAAAGCTGACTGTTTTACTGACATCCTTGTTGGCGACAACTGTTGTACTCTGTTCCTGCAATAGCAGCAAAACGGCAAATACCGCCGAAACCGCAGCCGAAACAACAGCTGCAGCCGAGGTTTCGGAAAATTCCGCCGACGATGCAGGTTCATCCAAAATAATGATCGGTGCAGCCACTCCCGGCGAAGCCGAACCCGACGCTTTTTCGTCCTATACATTTTCGCTCAATGACGGCGAAAACAACTATATGATAACCGTTTCAGCCACGGACAACGACTCCGAGCTGAAGATCATCACCGAGGACAATGCGTTCAACTACTCGGAATATACTCTCACAGCTCCCGAGAATTACACGCTGAATATCCCCTACTCGCAGGAATACGCTTCGAGCGTGTGCAGCGTCCTCACGAATACCGCCGATGACCAAACCGTCCCCGATGTTGTTCAGTTCGTTTTCTACCTCGATAATTTCGACACCGAAGAAGAGCTTCCCTACACCGTCAAGCGCTACTATTCGGTCAAGGACAACGAATTCACCGAGATCGGCGTCTACGATGCGGACGGCAACAAAATGGACTACATTCCCGAATTTACGCTTCTGCGCACCGAGGGAACAGTGCTTATGCCGACACCGACCGTCACATTTGACGATAATGGCGACGCTTCGGTAGAACTTAACGTTTATGATTTTGATACGAACGAACTTACCTTAAAAAAGCGCGCCCAGTCCACGGATTTTGAAACCGATAAGCTTTACTACGGCTATGCCGCTAAAGCTGTCGCAGACGATATCGCAAAATATTTCACCACCACGAGCCTTAACGTCAGCGACTATGACAACTACGTCCAGTTCGATTCGCTCAACTCCGACGGCGGCAGCTTGATGCTCTACTTCGTCGATGATCCGAGATTCAAAAACGTTTCCGAGCTTGAAAACTTCGTTAAGAAATATTTCGATGCAAAGACCACGAACGAAATGTTCATCAACGCTCCGCAGAAATACTGCGATGTTGACGGAAAGCTCTGCACAGTTGTCGGCGATGCAGGTGTGCTTTATATCGGTGACATCACGATAACAAGCTATAATTACAACGAAAAAACAAGCACGATTACCTATAAGACCAAAGCCGAGCGCTACAGCGAAGAGGGAAAATTCGTTGAATTCATCGACGGAGGCGACTTCACGCTCGAAGTCAACCCCAACGATCAAAGCTTCAAGATCACACAGTATAAACTGAATTATTGATAACGAACAGCCGCAGTGAAAAACTCTGCGGCTGTTTTTTATTCACTAAAATCCACCTTTTTCACTTTATTCAGTGAATTTTCACTTTGTTCGCTTGGCATCGGTGAATAAAGTGAATATAATTATACTATAATTTAATTACAGCGGAAATGGAGGATGATTTATGAACAACGAAAACAAACGCATTGAATATAAGCGCGAATTTATAGATGATATCGCCAAAGAAGTAATAACCTTTGCCAATACTGACGGCGGCGAGATTTATGTCGGCGTGAACGATGACGGAACGCCCGCTCCGCTTGAAAATACCGATGATACTTATACTAAACACCATTTAAAATTTGGAAAAAATCAAGCCGACAATCTCGTAGCT
>UQKC01000082.1 GCA_900541495.1 uncultured Ruminococcus sp.
CAAACAGAAACTATTTTGAAAATCAGAAGAACGGTGGGAGATATGTTTCTTCGCACTACATCATAGGCTTGAAGGGTGAAATTCTCCGTTGTGTGCCTGAAAATGAGGTTGCTTACTGCTCAAACTCGGCTAACTCTTACAGCATAAGCATAGAGTGCTGTCACCCCGACAGCAGCGGTAAATTCACGCCTGAAACAGAAAAATCTGCGGTCGAATTATGCGCTTATCTGCTTAAAAAGTACGGCTTAGGCATTGATGATCTTATACGGCACTATGATGTTACGGGCAAGCAGTGTCCGCTTTGGTTCGTGCCGACGAAATATCAATCAGAGGCTGTTGCAAATGCGCGGTGGGCTGGTTTCAAGGCTTTGGTTTCCGGAAAAATGGGCAGTGAATTTCTTATACGGGTGAAAGATGAGGAGCTTAATATTCGTGCGGATGTTGGCATCGGAAGTGCGGTGGTCGGAAAGCTCAAAAAAGGGGAAATTTACACGATAACGGAAGTGAAGATCTACGGGAAAGTGCCTTGGGGACGGCTTAAAAGCGGTGTGGGCTGGGTAAGTCTTCTACCGAAATATGCTGAAAGGGTGGTGACAGAATGAGTGATGCGGTAAAGAGCGTAATTGCGGCGGTTTGCACGCTGTTCGGGTATTTATTCGGAGAATTTGACGGAATGATAACGGCGCTGGTGACGCTTATCGTTTTGGACTACATAACGGGGATAATTGCGGCTGTTATTGAGAAAAGGCTGAGCTCCGAAGTCGGGGCGAGAGGCATTGCGAAAAAGGTGATAATGCTGCTTGTGGTGGCGGTTGCTAACGTTGCGGACAGGGACATTATCGGTGAGGGCAATGTTCTGCGAAGTGTTACGGCGATGTTCTACATTGCAAACGAGGGTATAAGCCTGCTTGAAAACGGTGCGCGGCTCGGAGTTCCGATGCCGAAGAAGCTTATTGATGTTCTGGCGCAGCTGAAAAAGGAATGATAAAGGCTTAGAGCCGCACTATTCCGTGTTTTTTCGGAATAGTGCGGCTCTTACTTTTTGTGCTGTGCGATCTCTTCGTACTTATGCTTAGTTGCCATTCCGCCTCGGATATGGCGCTCCTGCTTATTTATTTCCAGAACTTTTTTTACTGCCGGATAGAGCTGTGGGGCAATTATTGGCAGCTTTTCGGTGATGTCTTTATGTACTGTAGATTTGGAAATTCCGAATTTTTTTGCGGCGGCGCGGACGGTCGCGTTATGCTCGATGATATACTCGCCGAGGACAACGGCTCGGTTTTCCGTATCCGCTTTTGGTGCAAACTTCATTACTCTCACTCCAATGCAAATTTGGTGGGGAAGCTCCCCGTTGGCAGTTCACGATATAGCTCCGCTTTTTCGCTTGTTTGCGGAAAAATGAGTTTACGCTCGCGAACAGATTAAATTTGTGGTTATGTTATTTATATGCTTGGAGTTTGGGGAAAATGAATGGGGAAAGCTTACGGGTACAGATATAATTTTTGTGAAGACAGGTTCTTATTTATATGAATTGGGGCGGGGGATAATGAGTTGAAAAGCTTTGATATATCAATTTTCTGCTCATAGACTCTATCATCGCTGAAAGATACTTTCATAAAATAGTTTTGAGGTTCATCAAGTCCTTTGGTCAGATCGCATTGATATTCTGTACCGTTGATTGTAATGCAGTTCCAGATATGAGGCATTTTACTGAGAGTGCCGACAATGTAGCCTGCGTCAACTTCTGCCTTATCACATAGCAAAACAAACGCTTTCGACAAGCTTTGGCAGTTTCCTTTATGCAAGACCAATGCGCTGTATGCTGTGTTGCAGTCGTTCTTGTCATCGTAGTATTCAAAGCCACTGATAAGGCTGTTATAGATGTAACGAGCTTTTTCAGCTGTGTTGTCTGTGTCAGGCATATCCGCTATAATGCGGTCGATGATCGTGTTCATTGCGGCTTTTTTACTTATCAGCTCATCGTGCGGATAAACATAGTTAAAAACAACTCGGTCGATATATTCATCGTCGTTGGCTGTTTTAACCGAAAGATTTTTTGAAAGTCCTAACGCATACGGGTCATACTGATATAAATAAATATAGTTATCATAGACTTCCTTGGCTAAGACAGGTTCTTTGAAAGCAAGCGTTGTATCGAAGTTTTCAACTGCGTTCTGCATTTCGTATAATAAATATCCATTCGGAACATCTTGCTCCGAATGGATATTTTTACACGATGAAAAAATTATGCAGGATATGATGAATATGACCAACGGCAGGTCAAACTTTCTTTGAAGAGATACATTTTCCATTTGAATCGTACTTTACTTTGTATTTGGAGGACAAATAATAGTATGTGCCCGTTCCGTATGGTTTTCCGTTTTTAAATGCTATGTTAAGGTATTCAAATTCATACGAATCAAAATAGTAATAGCCTTTTTTGTCGCCGTCGCTGTTGCCGATACAAGATTTGCTGATCTTTTTTCCCGATTTATCTTTTGCTGTGTAAACGTCGAATACGCCTTTATAGGATTCACCGTTTGTCCAGGTGTAAGTTCCCTTTTTATAGCTGTTGTTTTTCTCATCGGTATAAAAAGTTCCGTCATAACTGTCATCGTTCGGCAGGTCCATTTTGCCTTTATAGAACATTACTTTGTTATCGCTGTTTACCAAAAAATATCCCGAATATTCAAGATCATATTTCGTAAATTCGGCTGTGCCCTTGATAAGATACTCGTCCTCATCAATGTTTTCGCTTGAAAATTGCGCGATATTTCCTTTTGAGTTCAACTGCAATGAAAACATACCGTAATTATTTGAATATTTCTTCGTTTTGTCATTGCTTGAATAATCAACTATATCCGATTCAAGGTCTACCGTTTCAAGGTCATTGCCGATATCGGAAGCTGGTATCTCCAGCAAATTATCAAACTCAAAACTGCTTATGCTGTAATCTGTGTCGCTTGAGGGGATATTTGAAGGCAGCTTGTTTATCAAAAATGCAGAAAGAACAAAAACACTTATGAACGTCAGGGATAATGCTAATATTTGCTTTGTTTTTTTCATACAGCGTCACCTTATTTCTTTATTTTTGTAATATCAAGATTGTTTGCGGTGTATTTGTCGCCTGAAGAAGTCACTGCTGTGTGAGTTCCGAGCAGAGCATTTTCTTTGTTTGCGATATTATATGGCGCTTGGATAGTTGTCGGAGGTGTAAGTCCAACTGAATTGCTGTGAGAAGCGTGTGATGCATGGTCGGAGTGGCTTGAATGGGTGGAGTGAGTGCTGCTCACATGAGATGAATGTGATGAATGTGTATAATGTGAGGAGTGGCTGCTGCTGCCGCTGCCGTGAGAAGAATGGGATCTGTGAGAAGAATGTGATCTATGTGCGGCATAGATATCTTCAGTCATTAAAATTCCCATTACGACGAGCATTGAACCAATAGCAATGATCTTGCTTCGGGGGATATTTCCCTCTTCATCAAATAAAAAATTCTCGATGCCTTCGTTTATATGCGGAAAAATAGAATCACTCATTTTCTTTGCTCCTTTTTATTCATTTTCAAGCCATGATCTGAAAATTCTGATAACGTCCTCATCGCCCGAATACAGTTTTTCAAAGTAAATATCCATCATGCCCGAATATATCTCACATCTGTAGCTTTGCGGAGATGTGGGGAAGATATCGCCATCGTGAACATAGGATAATATCGGACAAACGCCGCAGTAAGGCTGATAAGCGCAGTCATTGCAGCTTGGCAGGCTTTCGACAACGGAAGATAACGCTACCGATTTGCAGATAGGCGTAGACATAAGCTCATCGTAAGTGTTGTCGTAAACATTTCCGAGCTTGAAAGCTTTTATGCCGGCCTCTGATACCATTCTGCCCTCGTCGCAGGTGTAAACGCTTCCGTCATAATAGTAGCTAAGCTGTCCGATGCTCGCTCCGCAGGGCGATCTCAGTTCCATATAGTTGTAGGAATACCCCATCATGATCTTGCGCAGGAAATATGTGGCGTGTATCTCGGGGAAACTTGCGCCTTGCTTGTTTATCTCGATTATTCTGTCAAAGGCTTTTCGGTAGAAAGCAAGAAATTCCTTTGGTGTGTATCCGATTCTATCCCAGTCAGCTTTTGCAAAGCCAAGTGGTGTTAAAGCCCTGATAAAAACGCCGGGCAGACCGAGTTCATAATAGGTATTGACTATTTCTTTGGGATAATCGAGAGAATAGCGTGTGGTTGTCTGAATAGCGCCGCCGCAGATGTTTTTCTCCCTCAAAAGCTTGATGCCCTTGACGGCATAGTCAAATGTGCTTTCGCCCGACTTGCATTTTCTGTTATTTTCTTGGACGTTCCGAGGACCGTCCAACGAAGTACATACCGATACATTTTTGCTGATAAGATAATCGAGCTTTTCTTCATTCAATGCAACAAGGTTTGAAACCAGCGTATAGTAAATGTTTTTATCGCCTTTGTGCATCTCGGTGTATTCTATTATCTCCTTAACGACTTCAAAATTAAGGAGAGGTTCGCCGCCCTGAATTTCAAATGTCAGGTCGTCAGAGGGGGATTGAAGTGCAAGATCAACGGCTTTTCGCGCTGTTTCAATTGTCATAAAGCCGTTCAGACAGGACGATTTATCTTTCGCCTGACAATAGATGCAGTTTACGTTGCATGAATTGGTGATAGCAAAAATATGTAAACAAGTTCCGCTCAAAGTGTAGTTCTTCATATCACGGAGTTCGATCTTCATCTGATCGTGGAGAAGTTCGGAAGGGCGTTCGATAAGAAAATGATCGTCAACAAGCTTTTGGTATTCTTCCGAATCTTTATCTGTCTTTCCACTGAGAAATTTCTGAAATTCGTCCAATTCCAAAAACATATATCTTCCGAAATCATTCGTGATAAGGATTTTATCTTTGAATTTTCTGAAATTAAAATGATTTATCATTTTTATCTCCTAACAGCTTTATTGGATATGTGTTCGGGTCAACTGTTTTCAATGTGCTGACGAATAAGCCTCCGCAGTCGCATTTGAGGTCACACTCCGAACAATTATCGGCATAGACCGCCTTTTCGGCAGAGATGCTTCTTTTATATAAGAACCAATATTTGCGGTCAATATTACAAAGGGGATAGTTGTACAGTCCGACATTTATCCCGTGCGAAACAAGATAGTCTATCGCAGCTCTGCTCTTTTTGAACGAATCTTCGGGACTGATATAGACGAGGTCTTTGTTTCGGATACAGTTTCCTCTTACTTCAAGGCTGATAAAGTGAACTCTGTACACCATAGGGAAATGCTCCGTGATAAGCTTTGCGATATTCAGCAGATCATCACAGTTCACCTTGGTGACAACGATTCGTATTTCGACAAAAACTTTTCTCTTCAATAAGTTGCAGATGCCCTTTATCGTTTGACGGAAGCTGCCTTTTGCCCTTGTGATATAGTCGTGAAGTTCGGGTGTGCTTGCGTGTACAGGAATTGCAACGACTGTATTCGCAGGCGAAATTTTCAGATATTCATCGACAAATTCTTCCGAAGAGAATGAACGTCCGTTTGTGAGGATTATTCCATTCGGGTCGATGAGCTTGTCCGATAAAGCTTTTATCACTTGCAGAAAGCCGTCCTTGTTGAGCGTCGGCTCTCCGCCGGTAACAACAAAATAGTTTATCCTTTCGGGTATCATCGAGATGAGAGCGAGAGTTTCGCTCAGCTGATTGGGGAATTCGCTTTTTCTTTCTTCATCGACCGCAGGACACATTATGCAGTTGGAATTGCATTTGCCGCCCATAAAGAAAACAGTGTCGCCGAGATCACGGTTATACAAAACATAGCAGAGCCCCTTGCTGTTGATGCTGATAATATCGCCCGAATGTAAAGAGTCAAAGAACAGTGAGAGCTTTTCATTCAGTACAATGCTTGCATTATCGGAACGAAATGTGATCTTGCTGTCGGAGTAGTAAAGCCTTTCAAAACTGTCATTATGCTCCGTTTCGCCGTCCTTTTCGATGATCGCCAGCCTATATCCCAAATCATAATCGCTTATTAAATGAACCATAATGACAAAATCTCCAATCCAAGAAAAATGATCGTTCCTATCAGAATAAATATCGCAAAGGGGATCTTTCTTACTATCGTAATAGTTGGTTTGCCTAATTTAGTTTTTCGCCACATCTGAATGGCATCGACCTGTTCCTGCGTCAGTCTTGCGCGTCTGTCCTCACTCAGACAATGGGGCAAATTTTCAATTCCTTTGACCATATTCAGCTGAATGACGGTAGCAGCAGACGGTATCATCCACTTTGAAATGTCTTTTGTCGGTATCTCTTTGTAGTTGTATTTTTCGGCGGCAAGTCTGAAAAGATATACTATCAATACTATCAGCAGTGCCTTGTATTCTATTTTAACGTCCGATATTGGCAGAATTTTAAATATCACCAGCAAAGCAAAAATCAGAACATAAAGCGCAGTGAGTATTTTTATCACTGTCTGCGGAATATGCCTTTTTATTTCAAAAACTATCAGTGCTATCATAAAATCGATCATTACTACAGTGAGCATTTGATTTCCGACGATTTTTGCCGTGAAAAGATTGATGATCTGATTGATAAATGTCATTGTGAAATATACGAATAAGTACGATATGAGTATATTCAAAGCCTCTTTAAATGACGGCAGCTTAAAACGATACTGCTGCAGTGACAGCTTTTTATTTTTTGCATCTTTTATCGTTAAAATAAGCGTTTCTATCATCACGCATATGAAAGCCGCGGAAAAAACGCAAATTATCAATCCAAAGCAAGGGACAGCGCCGACATTGATAAATGTAATGAGCCGTGACGGCAAACCAAGCATTGTTACGATAAGCAGCTTGCTGTCACCTGCCGCCCAGACATTGATAAAATACAGAAACAGCGCTATCACGACCGAACCGAGCATATCGATACCCCATAGCGGCAGATCATCACGGTTAAAAATCAAATAGTATATAAGGTCTAAAGGGAGCAGGAGTGCCGCACCGCAAAGAATAACTTTATTCGGAATTATTCCCGACCGCATATCAATTTTTGAGGCAATAACAAGCAGGCATATTGTTATTGATATCATTAAAGCTTCAATATATATCATACGTTTATATGGAGCTGCGATAACTCGATAAGGTAATTATCAAATTCCGATACAAGTATATCCAAAGGCACGGTTTCCGAAGAGAAAACGCATTTCCACTCACTGCCGCAGTCATCGATTTGGATATCGGCAAGGCGGCAATAATCGTTTTTTGCTTTCAAAAGCACTGAGTATTTGTAGATCTCCTTGTTATATGTTTTTTCCTTCATTTACAAACCAATCCTTCAAAATATCATCGATATCATCATCTAAATAATTGTCCTCGACCAGTTCCACGGGGTCGCTGTCCATTGTCATTGTTGATGACATTGCTCTCGCCATAAGAACCTCTCTGATAATATGTGTCTGTTTGTAGACCTGAAACCTTACCGTTTGTGCCAACAATGCATTTTCAAAATCCATAGCGATGGTATCGGGGAATTCTTCGTCGGCTTTTGCTGTAAATGTTACGATGATCTTATTACCGTCTATTGAAAAATGTATATATGCTTTTTTTATAAACGAATATGCTGCTTTTAAAAGAGCTTCGGTTGGATATATTTCCTTTTCATAGCTCGCTGAGTATGTTTTCAAATATGACCCCTCCTATATAAATCCTATAATAGTGTACAATTTATTACATTATATCACCAGTTTTTGGAAAAGTCAATATTTTACAATGTTATTCTACGCTAATTTTGCTTAAAATTCTTAATTATTGGAAAGCTATGTAATACTAAACACCAATAAAACTATAGACAAAAAATCGGCACAAAACCCATAT
>UQKC01000083.1 GCA_900541495.1 uncultured Ruminococcus sp.
GCGACCCGCTCCAGAGATGCTCGGAATGGACGAGCGTTCCGTCAAAATCCCAGAAAATTGCTTTGTTCATATTTCTCCTTATACTAATTTTTAAACTGAAAGTGTACAAAAAATCAAGCATAAGCTCGCAGCCGTTGAAAACAGGTTTAAATGGGTTTTGCGCCGATTTTTTGTCTGCACATTCATTAGAGATTGGTATTAATACTAAGGAAACGCCGATACTGCCTTGTCGGAACAAGCTGAACGGCGTTTTTGTTTTACTTTAAAATATTAAGTCCATAGTTCCTGCAAAGGTCCTCCAGTCCCCTCGGATATATCATTCCGAGCGGCGAGATGCGGAAGCCGTCCTCACTGCGGATAAGCTCGATGCCGACAACCGTTCCGACATTGAGCGGCTTCGGGAGCATAAAGATATAGTTCGTTCCGTTCGCAAGCGTTATCGAAACGGCAGGATTGGAAAGGTCGCTGAAATTGAGGTTCAGCGGATTGCTGTATATCGAATACGCAATATCTATCTCCGAAACATCGTGAGGGATAAGGTCAAAATTGATGTGGAAAACCTTTTTGTCGGGCGCATTGAGAAGCTGAACTCCACCGCCGAGCGAGTGGTCATTTCCGAAGAAAACGAACCTGTCATTCTGCGTGACCGTTCCCTCGTCATTCGCCATAAATGCGAATGCGTCGACTTCCATTGGGAAGTCCTTGTTGTCATAGAGAAGCTCTATCTGCGCAGTCGGAGAATCCGCCTTGACGAGCATTCCTCGCTCGATTATGAGCAGTTCACGCGGCTTTTTTTCATCATCATAAGGCATAGGCGCAAGAAGCTCATCTTCGGCGCTGTCCTCTTCCTCATCGGGATAAATAACGCCCTGCTCGCCTATCTCGTCCTCGGTCGGCGCAGGCTCGGCTTCGTATATGAGCGCACCGTCCTCAAAGCCGTAAGCGTTCGGAACAGCCTCGCCCGAAATGTATATTCTGCGCTTCACGCCCGTTTCGAGCGAAAGTTCACCGTAAAGCAAAGTTCCGCTTCGCATCGGTTCAATTTCGATAAGGACAGTGTTTTCGCCTGCGGAAAGTTCGGGTTCGGGAATGTTCACTCCGCTTGCATTTGAAAAAAGCCGTGCGGAGGTCGGAAGTTCGATGTGTATTCTCACGGTACAAAGCTTATCGGCAGGAAAAGCACCGACGTTTATCACGGTCGGGATACCGAAATATCCGTCCTCACCGTCAATACCCATGACCTTGCCGCTGACGGTCACATTGTTCAAAATCGTCCCCTTGCAGGACGAGCAAAGCGCCGTTCCTATCCTCGGAGTAAGGTGTTCAATATGCAGATCGTTTATCTCAACATCGGGCGCATTTATCGTAAGCGCAGTTCCCCTGCCGCACAGAAGAAGCGCGCCGTTCCCGTGTATAGTGCAGGGAATGCTCACCGTAAAATTACCCTCATATTCGCCGTGGGGTATCTTTACCTCGCCGTTCATTTCAGCAGAGTCAAGCATTTTCTGAAGCTCCTGTGCTTTCACGAACGTACCTCCTTTGCGCCGCTTTCAGTGCAGTGCCTCTTGCATATCTGACCGAATCGGAGTGCCGAAATGCCCGTCAGCAACGTGCCTACAGCCGCAGCACCGATGATAACAGCATTGCTGACAGCAGATACACCTATCTTCGCGCCGAAATACATTGCCGCCGCCATTAATACTATTATCGCTGCTCTCAGCGCTTCGTAAGCCGAAGAGCTTTTTTTTATCTCATCTGCACAGTCCATACTTACAGCTATGGACTCAACACCGTCAAGTGCGGTGCAGTCAGCAATTTCCTTTGCCACCGTGCAGCTTTCGGACGAAGCATAGACAGCATCGGCGTTCTCACATTCGAGCGCATCGTGAACATCGACAGCCGTCGTGCCGACCGTTTTTCCTGCCGCCTTTGCAAGCTCAATAAGCTTGCTCTTGTCGCATCTGCCAGTGATTATTTTTACTTTTTTGAGAGCCTTTGCGGCTTCGTTCTGGGTCATTTCGATAAGCTTTTTGTATGAGATAACATCGTCCGCACCTGCTCCTGCAACAGCCTTGTCGGGGAGCGAAGCATCATCGTAGGGGACGAGAAGTATCGGCTTGCAGCTATGTTCCGAAAGCTTTTTGAATGAGTTTTCGGCATTGCCGCGGTATTTTTCGCGAATGGTCATCATTCCGATGAAAACCTTTCTGCCGTCCCAAAGCTCCGCCGCATAAGCAATGACGGAGTTGCCCTGAAAAATAAGCTCCTCCGCAAGCGCTTTTACAGCCGCCGAAGACGAAAAGGCTTTTTCCTTGCCCGTTCCGTCAAAACAGCTTTCACAGCCGTTTATAATTTCGCTCGGGTCGCCGCGCAGGAAGCGCTTGCAGCCGTTTGCAGGAAGATCGCCTTTGACAAGCTCAGCGTTTATCTCAAGCTCGACCGTGCTTTTAAGGCGCTCTGCCATAAATGTCATTTCTGCGGCTTCGTAAGGGTCTGCACTGATTATCCTGCCCTTGTTCACAAGAGCGGAGGTGTTCTCAGCCGCCGCATTTGCCACGATAGTTCCGAGAGGATACGGAACTTCGTAAAATTTCGTCATTGTCGAGCCGCTTCCGTCCGTAAAGCCCACCGCCGTCGGCGTTCCGTCCGTTACAAAGCCGCTTCTGTCGATGAAAAGAACATCACACTTCGGCGTGAGCGTCCTCATCTCAGCACCGTTTCGGCGAATTTCCGTTCTGCCTGCGGAAAGATATTTCCCGAGAGGGTCCTTCAGACCTGCTCCTGCCATAAAAATAAGCGAAGCAAAGAGCGCCGTCTTCATCGGCAGCGAAGTCATTCCAAAACCGCTTTTTTCAGCCTGATATGCCGCAAAAACGACCAGCAGTGCCGTCAGAACAGCACTCATCAATATACAGAACGTATATTTCTTCGATGATATCACAAGAGGTTTAGCAAAGCTTTCCTCGACCTGCGTAACTTTCATTACAGCGTGACCCGAGGTGACGAGTGTTCCCTTTTCAAGCGTGTATTCGCCCGAAATATCCTCTTCAAGCTCATCTTTCATATCACGGCGCACAAGGTCAGTCCTGCCGTCCTTGCCAATAGTGATATCGCCCGTCTGAACGATGCCCTCGGCAGGAACGATATCCCCTGCTGTGAGGAGAACATAATCACCCTTGACAACATCGCCCGAGTTCACCTCCGCAACGGAGTTTCCGCATCGGTAAACTTTGCATTTGTTTCCGCTGTGCAGAGCGCGCATTTTCCCCTTTCTGCTGTGGAGCGCGCTTTCCCATACGCATACGATAAAAAGCGCCAAAGCATTCACTGCAACGGAAATTATGCACGGAATGATGCCGTGCAGACCTCCGCCGAGCGAGAAAATTATCCCGAAGCATAAACACAAAAGCAGGATTATTATATATACCTTTACGGGCACTCTTCCGAAGCGTTCGGCAAAGCGTTTCCCCGCAGTTTTTGAAGGCTCTTCCGCAACACGGTTCGAGCCGAATTGTTTTCTGTGGCTTTCCGCCTGATTATCAGTAAGACCGTTGAATGTCATCTTTTATTTCATTCCTTTGATTATTGAAACCTTTATAAGTGAGCCGTTTTCCTCACGGCAGGCACGGAATACTGTTCCGTTTGTGAGCCTTATCGCCTTTCCTGCGGGAACGGGACTTCCCATAGGTGACATAAGTCCCTCGGCGTGGCTGTTTATGAGATACCAAGCCTTTTCGTGCGAGCATATATACGCTTCAAGTCCTGTATCGGCTTTTTCATCGGGGAAAACATCGGTGCGTGTATGCCACTTGAAAAGCGGAGTGTTATTCTCGGCGATGAGCGTTGAGTGCTTCCGCCACTGACCCTTTTTGCCCCTCGGCTGAGTGCAGATATCGAGCTGTAAAATGTCGTTCTTCACCCTTGTTCCGCAGAAAGGACACACGGGGTTCTTTACATCGTGCATAATGAACCATTTGTGGTCGCAGTCGGGATTTTCGCATCGGTGGAGCATATCCCAAGCCTTGATAAGTCCCCTTTCCCACTCCATTGCGGTCGGGCGAAGCTCGGGTGCGTGAAGTCCGTCAACGAACGCGCGCAAAAACAGCGCTTCAAGGTCACTTCCGAGGTCGCTTATCGTAACATCGAGGTTTTCGGGACGGTTCGAGCGGTCGTTCGGGTCTTCGATGAAAAGAGCCTTCGGACCGAGCGCAAGAAAATCGTCCTTTTCCGCCGATTCTGTCGAAAATATCTTCGGACCGATAAGAGGGTGACGGAGCAGGAGATATTCATATATAAGCACGGCGAGAGCGTGAAGGTCGGTTTCCGAACCGGGTATCTTTCGCCGAGGGTCGTTCTTGTCGAGCTCCATCGTCGCGAGGACTTCGGGGGCAATATAGCCTCTCGTTCCTGCAACTTCGGGCGGAAATATCCCGGGAACAACGAGAGAGTCGATGTCAATAACAACGCAGTTTCCGCTTCTCGGGTCGATAAGGACATTGTTGTTGGAAAGGTCGGAATGTGCAAGTCCTGCCTGATGAAGCCTTCTTATCGAGCGCGTCAGCAGGAGCGACATCTGGAGCATCGAACGGAAATCACCAAGCTCGCTTTTGTTGAGGAAGCGGCGGTTTCTCGATGTGAACCAGTTGCTTTTCTTGTCCTTGCCTTTAAGGTCAAGGTAATCCGAAGCGCCGTCCCCGAAAAAGAAATCGGACGGATAGGACGGTGAAACGAGCCCGAATTCGGGCGAAACAACGATATCGGTCGGCCAGCAGAAACGCTTTTCAAAATAAGCCGCACGTTTTTCGTCCGTTCCGAGCGCACCGCCCCTGCTTTCGGGGATAGTCGGATTGTATTTGCTTATTATCGCCTCGATACGCCTGCGCATATTCGCATCGACCTTTGACGGGTCGTTGAAAAACTGCACGACATAAGACTTATCGGGCGCAAAATATGTATATTTCATTCCTCCGCGCGGAGGGTTGTCGGTGATAACATAAGGGAGCTTCCTGCCGCCGGCAAGGACAGCTTCTCCGAGTCTGTTCACTTTTTACTGTACCCCTTTCGGAATTTTGGGATTGATAATAACAAGCGTTCTGTCATCGAACGAACCCCTCTGAGAATAGTTGTCGAGCCAAGTTTTGAGCCGTTCGCTTTTCTCATCGGCAAGCTTTTTCCCGAACGCTTCGAGCGAGGACTTGTGCATAAGACTGCCGAACCGCTTTCCCCACAATTCTTCGAGGGAAAGCTTGTTTTTCTCGAGTATATTTTTCGTATAGCAGAGCGAAACTTCAACACTGCTGTCGTTCACCCACGGGTGAGCTTCGGGTTCGGGCGCTTCGCCCTTTTCGGGTTCGTAGCTTTCGGTCGGGAAATCGATGATTCCGTTGAGCATAAGGTCAAGCCAGAGCCGCAGAAGCTCGGGCGAGTTCGGGTAATGATCGTCCGAAACACCGTCCGTCATCATCATCACGGAAGTGACTTTTCCGCGCATTATTTTTGTATTTGAATAAAGCTTTTCGGCTGTTTTTGTTTCATCGAGGAATTCGGTTTCGCCCGAAAAGCCGCCTTTGTCAGTGTTTCCGAGCAGTTTCAGCGCAGAGGAAAATTCACCGTCGGCATTGACAGCGGCAACCATACCGTCACCGACCGCAACGGAGATAACGAACGTTTCTCCGTTTTTGAGTGGGATCACGGCAGATGCAAGCAGAGTTGCGGAAAGGTCTTTCACTTCACATTTTCTGCCGAGATCGGCAGTAATGCTTTCGTCCTCCGAGCGGATAAGAGCCGCGCCCTCAACAGCTGAATAAGCCGCATCAAAGCCCGAGCGCATTATCTCCGCAAGCTTCGTGCATACGGCGGTGAATTCAGCCTTGTCAAAAGGCATCGCAAGCGAGCTTTCCGTCTGCGAACGGTCGAGTGCGGAAAGCTGTTCCTTTATATAAGCACAGGCGGCTTCGCTTGAAATTCGTGCGCCGATGCGTGAGAGCCTTTTTGAGCCTGCGCCGTCCGAAACAACGCAGACAGTCCAGTTTCCCACCGTGTCAAATTCGTACCAGTCGTCGCAGTTCGTACCCTCATGCTTGTGCTTTTTGCCCCTGACACGCGCGGCGATTATCTCCGCGCCGTTATCATTTTTATAGGAAGAACGGTACTCGGGATAAGGCTCGGGCGAGTCGGGTATAGGCATATATTTCCACAATGCGGCTGTATGCGCGGTAACGTCACTATCGGAAAGCTTTTTGATATTTTCGTCCATTTTGTCCTCCACGTTCGTTTACGGAACAATAACGAAGCCCTGCGGCGGCGGAGGAAGCTCGATTCCTGCACCGGGTTTCGCATCAAGGCTCTTGCTCGAAAGCTTGACGGAGCTTGAAACCCAAGCGAAAAACTGCGCAAGGTCGCCTGCGGAAAGGTTGTTCATCAGCAAAACGCTGTCGGTTATCTCTTTGAGGACGGAAGTGTCAGCGCAAGAACCTGCTGCACACGCAATAATGTTCGCTGGTTTTGTGCTTTTAAGCATAGCTGCGGCTTCGCGCCATTCATCGGTCGGAACGCCATCGGTAAGGATAAATACGAGCGGCTTCCAGTCGCCTTTCTGCGTTTCGGTAGATTTGCGGACTTCATTCCTTATGCAGTCGGTGAGAAGACGAAGAGCCGCGCCAAGGGCGGTCGGACCTCCTGCCGTAAGCGTAGGCTCTCTGAAAAGCATAAGTTCGGTCAGAGGACAGACCTGACGTGCAACCGAATTGAACGTTATAACGGAAAGATAAGCAGTTTCGAGCGCCTGAGGGTCACTGCGGAGCTCAGAAATGAGCGCCTTAACGCCGTGACGAACAGCTTCGATAGGGTCGCCCGCCATTGAACCCGAAACATCGAGCAGCAGATAAACAGGCAAACGTCTTGAAAAATCGGACATAGTTGTTATCTCCTTTGTATATAGAATTTATCGGAATAAAGAATTACCTCATTATATATAATATTAGTATATCCTAAAATGCCCTTTAAGTCAATATTTTGACAGTCAATTCGCGCAGAAATATCTGAGGAAAGGACTTGCAAAAAAATATAAAAAAATTTCGCAAAACCTCTTTACTTTTTTTGATTTATGTTGTATAATATTAATGCTGTATTTGAAGCAGCATATATCGAGGTGTGGCTCAGTTTGGTAGAGCGCTGCGTTCGGGACGCAGAGGCCGTGGGTTCGAGTCCCGTCACCTCGACCAAATAATAAAGTCCGCAAATCAAGGTTTTACCGTGGTTTGCGGACTTTTATCTTTGATGATCTATTGTTAAAAAACATTGCCAAAATGGGCAATAATGCAAAAGGTGTGGGTCAAAATCAATGAAGATGTTTCTTAAGGTCACCTCTAAAAACCACCGGCTAAAGCCTTAGCACCTCATCTGCTTGC
>UQKC01000084.1 GCA_900541495.1 uncultured Ruminococcus sp.
CGTCCCCTACAGAAAATTACAATAAAGGCGAGATTTATAATCGGGCGGATATGGATCCGCCCCTACGGGAATTTGTTTTTTTACAACAAATAAATGGAGCATAAATAATTCCGCATTCCGAATTCCGCATTTTTATTACCCGCCCATTTTCTCCCGTTCTTTTGCAAGCTCGGAAATGAGCTTTCTTATGCTCCATTTCTGATTTGAGGGCGTGAGCGCCGCCTTTAACGGGATAGAAACCTCTGACTTGCGCAGTTCTGTGAGCACGGAATCTATCTGCTTGCCCGAAAGTCCCGAAAAAATAATGCAGCCATTGTCCGCTTCACCAAGCTTTTCGCTTTTCTCGAAGCCGTTAAAACCTGCAAAGAAGCCTATCTGCGTTTCGGCTTCGTTATCTTCGGCAATAATGAGCTTTATGCGAAGCTTATCGGCTATTTTTTTCAGCGCGGTAAGGTTTTCCTGCTGCTTGTATGCAATGATGTGCCCGTCGGCGGTGTTTATTATTCTTGCTTTCATATTTTGTGTTTCTCCTAAAAATCAATGTTACTGAAAATATATCATATTTTCGCGAAAAGGTCAAGCTTGACGCAAATAAAAAGCCGACAGGCGAACCTGTCGGCAGATAAGCTGTTTTCTTACTTTGTGAACTTGTTCTGGAACTTTGAAATTACAAAACCTACGCAGGCAACAACGCCGACGAGGATAACGCAGACAAGAATGATAAGAATGATCCTCGGGCCTTTTGAAATGGAAACAGTGATCTGTGATGCTTCCTGCTGATCGCCGATGTTTGCGATAACTGTTCCGTCGGCTGTGGTGACGGTGAGGTCATCGATATATGCAACCGTGCCGTTATAGCTTTCAAAGATCGGAATGGAGAAGCCGAGCCTTGTATTGTCCGCATTTCCGGGGATAGCAATGGCAACATCTGCCCATTTGCCTGCATTTTCATTGCTGAGGTCGGTGTTCATCCAAACGATGCCGTCCGAGAATACCGTGAAAGACTGTGCAAGCTTTGCTGCGTCCTTATCGAATAAAACTTTCATCGAAACAGTGCAGCCTGCGAAGCTGTCAAGTCCGATCGAAGTAGAATCGAAGTAAAGTCCGCCGAAACGGCTGTCATCTGCGATGGATTCGGTAACATTTTCCGAAAGCTTAAGCGAGCCGTTGCCGTTTACCTTTGTCTGCTCGTCGATAGAGGCTGTGAAACCTGTTTCCGCGGTCGAGCCGTAACTCTGGAACATTGAAAGAGAGGTATCGTTATCGAAGCAGAAAGTAGCTTCATCAGCGGCGAAAGCGGAAAAAACAACTGCGGAAAGAGCCATTACTGAAGCCGCAGCGGCAGCTATGATCTTTGTGATTTTCATTTCAAAAACCCGTCCTTTATTTGTTGTGGCTGATAAGGTGTGCGGGATCTTTACCGTATCAGCAAATATTGATATACTATATATATTTTATTACAATACGCAAAATTTGTCAATATGTTTTTACGCATATTGACAAATTTTATTTTGCATTGCGGGGAAGCCCTGCAGGCAGTTCGCGCCGTGCTTCACTTCGTTCCGTTCGTTTGCAGTAAAAATAAGTTTGCAACTGCAATTAAAGCAAGGAAAAAGCTGACAAATTGTTAATTGAATTCAGAGAGCCTCATCACGCTCAATAATTACAGATTAAGCATTACGAATTACGCATTATTCCTCAGCACCGCCCATTGAAAGGATAACATCACTGACAAGATTTCCAGGGAGCTGTTCATAGCGGAGGAATTCGAGCGAGAAGCTGCCCTTGCCGCGTGTGATCTGGCGGAGCTGAGTTGTGAAGCTCTGCATTTCACGGAGAGGAACTTCGGCTTCGATCTCGGTCATACCGTTCTTAACGGGGGTCATACCGATAACTCTGCCGCGGCGCTTGTTGAGGTCGCCCATAATATCGCCCGTGTTTTCGTCAGCGGCGGTAACATAAAGCTTGCCGATAGGTTCAAGGATAGTCGGGTCAGCCTGCTTTAAGCCCTCTTTGTATGCGAGCGAAGCGGCAGTCTTGAACGACATTTCCGAGCTGTCAACAGGGTGGTAAGAACCGTCAACGAGGATAGCCTTTACGCCCATTACCGGACAGCCTGCGAGAACGCCTTTCTTTACGCAGTCCTGAAGTCCCTTTTCAACTGCCGGGAAGAAGTTTTTCGGAACAGCGCCGCCGACAACTCTTTCTTCAAATACAAGTCCGTCCGAAATGCAGGGTTCAAATTCTATCCAAACGTGACCGTACTGACCGTGACCGCCCGTCTGTTTCTTGTATTTGCCCTCTGCCTTTACCTTTTTGCGGATGGTTTCGCGGTATGCTATCTTTGGTTCGGTGAGCGTTACTTCTGCGCCGAATTTATTTTTGAGCTTAGCAACTGCGTTTTCAAGATGCTGTTCGCCAAGTCCCTTGAGGATCTGTTCCTTTGTGAATGGATCAAGCCCGAAGCTGAGGGTTTTATCCTCTTCGATAAGTCTTGCGATGCCCGAGCTTACCTTTGCTTCATCACCCTGAGTTTTAGCATGAACAGCCATACCAAAGCAAGGCTTCGGGAAGTCGGGCGAAGCAACGTTAACGACTCTTGACGATGCGCAGATAGTGTCGCCCGTGTTCGCGCTGATCTTTACCGCAACGGCAATGTCGCCTGCGGAAGCTTCGGTGATCTCGGTCTGCTTCTTGCCGACAAATGTGTAAAGCTTGCCGATCTTTTCGGGAGCGGCTGTTCTGCTGTTGACATAGTCTGTGTTGGCAGTGATCTTGCCGCCGAGAACTTTGAGGAAGGACATTTTTCCTACGAACGGGTCGGCAACGGTCTTGAAAACATAAGCCGCGGTCGGTTCGCTTTCACTGTACTTGATCTCAACGATGTTTCCTGCGGCTGTTTCAGCCATAACGGGCTTATTGTCTGCAGGCGAGGGGAGAAGAAGTGAAATTTCCTTCAAAAGCATATCAACGCCCGCGGTCGAGGTCGAAGAACAGCATACAACAGGAGTGATGATGCCCTCGTTCATACCCTTGTGGATACCGTGAACAAGTTCTTTCTGCGTGAAAGCTTCGCCCTCGAAGAATTTTTCCATAAGCGAATCATCGGTTTCTGCAACAGCCTCGGAGAAAGCGGCAACAAGACCGTCCATACGGTATTCAAGCTTTTCGGAAACCTCTGCGGTAGGCATTTCGGTTTCAACTGCATTGCCGTTTTCATCGTATGTATAAGCTTTCATTTCGATAAGGTTTACGAACGAAACTACCTGATGATCCTTGATTATCGGGAAAACAACAGGGCAGACGGTCGGACCGAATTTCGTTTTGAGCTCGGTGAGAACGTTGAAATAGTTAGCGTCCGGGTCATCGACCTTTGTGATGACGAACATTTTTGGCTTGCCAAGGTCTGTAGCAAGGTCGTAAGCTTTTTCAGTGCCGACTTTAACGCCCGACTTTGCGGAAACGGTTATCATTACCGTGCCTGCGGCGGAAACGGCTTCGTACATTCCTCCTGCAAAGTCGAAAAGACCCGGTGTATCGAGAAGATTTACTTTTATATCGTTATATTCAAAAGAAGTAAGCGACGATGCAAGCGTTGCGGACGACGGCTCGATTCGCTGAGAAGCACCCGATTTGAGAAGAAGTGCTTCGGAAAGCGAGGTCTTGCCTGAACCTGAGTGGCCTGCAAGGGCGATATTTCTTATGTTTTCTGCGGAATACGGTTTCATAACGGGATCTCTCCATTCTTGAATAAAAATTAGTATAAATTAAACAAAATATTGCTTTTTTATGTTTACTATTATATACCTTTTGTTTAACATAATCAATCCCTTAACATCAACTTTTACAGTTATTTTAAATATTTATATGAATTCTTGTGCAAATTGACGATAGAATATACTTTTTTATAAAAAACACGGTCGGATATTGACGAAAAATAATTAGTGTGGTACAATTAAAGATAACATTTTATCGTAAAAATTTTTGCGGAGGTAAATTTAATGAAACTGCTTGAGGATAGGATCATTAAGGACGGCATTGTCAAAGACGGCGGAGTTCTGAAAGTTGACAGCTTTCTCAATCATCAAATGGATATTGACCTTTTTAACGAGATTGGAAAGGAATTCAAGCGCCTTTTCAGCGAAGAGAGCAAGCGCATCAATAAAATTCTGACGATAGAAGCATCGGGCATTGGCATTGCCTGCATCGTCGCACAGCACTTCGGCGTTCCGGTTGTCTTTGCGAAAAAAGCGCAGAGCATCAATATCGACGGCGAAGTCTACAGCACGAAAATACAATCTTTCACACATGGAAAAGTATATGACGTTATCGTTTCAAAGAAGTACATATCGAACGAAGATCATATCCTTATCATCGACGACTTCCTCGCAAACGGCTGCGCACTCGAAGGACTTATCGACCTTGTACAGAGCGCAGGAGCAACAGTTGAGGGTATCGGTATATGCGTAGAAAAAGGCTTCCAGCCCGGCGGCGCAACTATCCGCAAGCGCGGCATACACCTTGAATCGCTCGCTATCGTTGACGCAATGGACGCTTCAACGGGAACTATTACTTTCCGCAAGCAGTAAAAATCGAAAAAAATTGCCCGAAGTTTCAAAGCTTCGGGCGTTTGTATTTTTATCAAAACTGCCTTTCATCGGGATTTTCGTGAACCCCACATTCCCCGACCATTTCGGATAGCGCGACCATATCGGACGGCTCAATATCAAAGCCGAAAACGTCAAGATTCTGCTTTATATGTTTGGGCGAAACCGACCTTGCCAGCGGAACAAATCCGTTCTGCAAGCACCAGCGTATGCATAGCTGAGGTATGTTGACACCGTATCTTTCGGCTATTTTCGCGAGCGGCTCGGACGAAAGCGCTTTGCCCGTACCGAGAACGCTGTAGCCCTCGATAAGTATTCCCTTGCTCGTGCAGGCGGAGATAGTTTCTTCATCAACGTCACCGGGGCAAAGGCGTATCTGATCTACGCAGGGTGAAATTTCCACCGTTTCCATAAGCGCGTCAAGATGTCTTGCGCAGAAGTTGCTCACGCCGATAGCGCGGACTTTTCCGTCACGGCAGAGAGCTTCCATTGCGCGCCAAAGCTCGGCATTGCGCTCTTTCCAGCAGGCGCGGAATTTCAGCGGATTCGGCCAGTGTATAAGCAAAAGGTCGAGATAGTCCGTTCCGAGCAGAGAAAGCGATTGCTCGCAGGCGGTGATAGCCTCATCATAAGTGCGAATGTTGTTCCAAAGTTTTGTCGTGAGAAAAAGCTCGTCACGGGCAATGCCGCTGCGCTTTATTCCCGAGCCGATGAATTCTTCGTTGCCGTATGCGGACGCAGTGTCGATGTGCCTGTAGCCTGCACGGATAGCTTCAGCGGCGGCAAGTTCGGCAGATGAACCCTCGATCTGCCATGTTCCGAAGCCAACGCAGGGTATTTTCACCCCGTTGAGAAGCTCAACAGTGTCGGCAGAGCCTTTAACATTATCTGTCAGCATAAAATGACCTCCATTACTAAGGAAACGCTGATAATACGTTTCAGCCGTTTTCAAAATGTACTCAAATGCGGAAACCCGTACATTTCTCAAAACGGCAAAATGAACGCTTCGCTTTAATCAGCGTATTCCTGATTGAGCAAGTCAGATTTCAAATTATATCTATTGTCATTATACCATAAAATCGATCAATATCAATGAATTTTTTGTGTATTTTAATTAAAAACGGTTTTTTGACACTTTTTTTGAAAAAACGCTTGACAAATATGCTTGTATCTGCTATAATAACATAGTCGGCACGGAGAAGTCGCCTAGCCCGGTTTATGGCGCACGACTGGAACTCGTGTATGGGTTAATAGCTCATCGAGGGTTCGAATCCCTCCTTCTCCGCCACAAAAAGAGGACTCAATCTTTTCAGATTGGGTCCTTTCTTTTTTACAGCGAGGTGACGCCATGAAAGCCGAACGCAACAAGACAATCGACTTCCTGCCGCAGGACGCACCGGAATATCTCGCGCGCTGCCTGCGTGTTGCGCAGGATGTCCCGCTTGACGCCGTGTGTGACCGCACCATCTGCGGCGACACGTTTCAGGTCACACCGCACCTGCCGCGCGGCTTTGCTGACCTGCTGATCGTCGACCCGCCGTACAACCTCACGAAGGAATTCGCCGGCGGCGCCTTCCGCCGCATGACGGACGCCAACTACGCCGCCTTCACCCGCGCATGGATCGAGCTGCTGCTGCCGCTGCTCAAGCCGAACGCCTCGATCTACGTCTGCTGTGACTGGCGCTCGAGCCCGATCATCGGCCTGACGCTCAAGGAGTATTTCCGGCTGCAAAACCGCATCACATGGCAGCGGGAAAAGGGCCGTGGGGCACAGCATAACTGGAAAAACGGCATGGAGGACATCTGGTTTGCCACGCGCACGGATGACTATACGTTCCACGTCGACGCCGTGAAGATGCGCCGGCGCGTGCGCGCGCCCTACCGCACCGACGGCCAGCCGAAGGACTGGGAGGAAACGCCGGACGGGAAATTCCGCAACACGTGCCCGTCAAACTTCTGGGATGACATCTCCGTGCCCTACTGGTCGATGCCGGAAAACACCGCCCACCCGACGCAGAAGCCAGAGAAGCTGCTGGCAAAGCTCATCCTCGCAAGCTCCGACCCCGGCGGCATCGTGCTCGACCCCTTTGCCGGGTCCGGCTCGACGGCTGTGACGGCGCGCAAGCTCGGCCGCCGCTTCGTCGCCATTGAGCGCAGCGAGCAATACTGCGCCTGGGCGGAAAAGCGGCTGGAAATGGCAGCCGATAACCCCACCATTCAGGGCTATGCCGACGGTGTGTTCTGGGAGCGTAACGCCGGCCGTCTGCCGCGCTGATACCGCGCTTTCTGCGCCCTGCGACCGCTGCCGGGCAGGATGCAGGATGCAGCGCATTTTCAGCGCCGATACCGCTTGACAAGCGGCCAAAATGATGTTACAACGAAAACCATCTGTGAAACCAAAAAAGAAGGTGCGGATATGAAACGCGGATATCTATACATCCTGATCACGACGCTGCTGTTTTCCAGCATGGATCGTATCGATGTGGTCAGCAATGCCATGGAGCTTCGTGGATTTGGAAAACATAAGAAAAGGACATGGTATTCAGCCAGACCACTCAAAAAGAATGATTATATCGTGCTCATTGTTACCGTGATTTTTACAGTGACAGCACT
>UQKC01000085.1 GCA_900541495.1 uncultured Ruminococcus sp.
ATAAATTTGTGTATTAAACGTGCGGATATAGAATCCGCCACTACAGAATTTAGGCATTTTGCGACCAATATGCGAAGCAAAAATAATTCCGAATTCCGCATTCCGAATTTCGGATTCCTAATTCCGAATTATTCTACAATGCCGCCTTCAACAACAAGGTTTTCCTTGTCAACTGCAGGACCGTAAACGTCTGCGAGAGTTGCATCGTAGTCGTTGTGGAAGAAGTTTTCGTTTGCAAGAGATGTGATCTCGTCGTTGATATAGGTGAGAAGTGTATCGTTGCCCTTTGTAACTGCAGGTGCGATAGTATCAAGGCTGCCGAGGGACTCGATGCCTACTGTGAAGCCGGGGTTCTGCATTGCCCATGCGAGGACTTCTGTGTTATCTGTGGAGAATGCGTCGCCTCTGCCGTCCTGAAGTGCGGAGTAAGCTTCGTTGTATTCATCGAACTTTACGAGTTCAAGACCGTTGTACTGGTTTTCTGTGAAGAACTGCTCTGCTGTTGTGCCCTTTACAACGATGAGCTTCTTGTTTTCGAGGTCTGCTTCGGAGTTGATAGGTGCGCTCTCAGGGGAAACTACGCCGAGTGCAACCTTCATATAAGGAAGTGCGAAGTCAACCTTTTCTGCTCTTTCTTCTGTAACTGTGAAGTTTGCGAGGATAATGTCTACCTTGCCTGTGATAAGGTATTCTGCTCTGTTTGCAGCTTCAACGGAAACGAGTTCAAGCTCTGTTCCGAGATCCTGTGCAAGTCTTTTTGCGAAGTAAACATCGTAGCCCTGGAATTCGCCGTTGTTGTCAACATAGCCGAATGGGTTCTTGTCGGAGAATACGCCGATCTTGAGTGTGCCGCTTTCCTTGATCTCGTCAACTGTGCGGTAAACCTTTGCGTTTGAGTCTGTTGATGCTGCGTCTGTGTTTGTATCTGCCTTGTTGCCGCAAGCTGTAAAGGAAACTGCGATCGCTGCTGCGGATAAAGCTGCAAGAATTTTCTTAAAGCCAAACTTTTTCATAATTATCTCCCTTTCAAATCGAACTTTAGTCCGAATATGTAAATGTTTTTAGGAACTGCTTTGCGCGTTCTGTTTTAGGCGCTTCAAAGAATTCATCGGGTGTTCCCTCTTCTACGATCTCGCCGCCGTCGAGGAAGATTATCCTGTCTGCGACTGCCTTTGCGAACGCCATTTCGTGGGTAACTATCATCATCGTTGTTCCGTTCTTTGCAAGGTCGAGAACAACTTTGAGCACTTCATGCACCATTTCGGGGTCAAGAGCCGCTGTGATCTCATCGAGAAGAATGATATCGGGGTGGATTATAAGGCTGCGGACGATAGCCGCGCGCTGTTTCTGTCCGCCCGAAAGCTCATTCGGGTAGGAATCCGCTTTTCCTGCAAGACCTACTCTGTCGAGGAGCTTCAGGGTTTCTTCCTCGACCTCTTTTTTGTCACGCTTCTGGACTTTGAGCGGTGCGAGTGCGATATTCTGTGCGATCGTCATGTGTGGGAAAAGGTCATAGCTCTGGAAGACCATTCCGATATGCTGACGAATCTTTGTAAGGCTTTTTTTGCCGTAAAGTACAGGTTCACCGTGGAGCGTAACGCTTCCGCCCTGTATAGGTTCAAGTCCGTTAAGGCAGCGGAGCAAAGTGCTCTTTCCGCAGCCTGACGGTCCGATAAGAACGATGACCTCGCCCTTTTCGACCGAGATCGAAAGGTTTTTGAGGATAACGTTGTCGCCGAACTGCTTGTGCAGGTTTTTTACCTCGATTATTGTTTCCGCCATTATACAAACTCCTTATGCCGAAAGCTTTTTCTGCTTCTTATCGATAGCTGTCGAGAGCATCGAGAGCGGGAAGCAGACTGCAAAATACATTACGAATATCGTTCCGTAGACCCAAAGCGCAGCGTTTGGTGCTTCAAAGCGGTTCGCATCGATTATCTGCTTGCCGACCTTGAGGACTTCCGTAACGCCGATGAGCGAAACGAGCGCAGTGGTCTTTATCATTCTTGTTGAAAGATTGATAATGTTCGGGATAAGCAGGCGTATTGCCTGCGGAAAAATAACGTAGATATAAGACTGAAACTTGGTGAGTCCGAGCGAAGTTGAGGATTCATACTGATGAACGGGGACGCTTTCAAAGCCGCCTCGGATAAGGTCGCCCATTTCAGCCGTTCCCCATATCGTGAATACGATTATCGCCGAAGTTTCGCCCGAAAGATTGATGCCGAGCGTTCGGACGATGCCGAAGAACACGATGAAAAGCCAGACGAGCTGCGGCATTATGCGGACAATTTCAAGGTAAGCTCTGCAAACCGCTCTTACAGCCTTGTTCTTTATTCTCATAGCAGCGCCGAGCAGCGAGCCGAGGATAAGCGAGAAGCCTATCGATATGAGTGCGATGCGTATCGTCACCCAAAGTCCGCCGAGCAGTCTTAAAAAGTTGTTGCCCTCGAATACTATTTTAAGCCCCTCCACGGCGAAGCCTCCTTTCAAGCACTGAACACAGCAGCGATATCGGTAAAATGATGATAAGGTATGCTATGACGAGCATAAGGAGCGACTCCGTTGTGCTGGAGTACATTCCGATAAGGTCCTTTGCTATGTACATAAGGTCGGCGAGTGCAACTGCGCTGAAAACGCTGGTTTCTTTCAGAAGAAAGATTATATTTGCACTCACGGCAGGCATTGCAGCCGCCGCTGCCCTTGGGAATACAACATAGTGCATTATCTGACCTCTTGTAAGTCCAAGGCTTTCCGCAGATTCTATCTGGGCTTTCTTGATGCTTTGGAAACCGCTTAAAAATGATTCTGACATATAGCTTCCGCCGAGAAATGTAAGTCCGATTATGCCGCAGGCTTCGGAGGAGAGAACTATCCCTGCCTTTGGAAGTCCGAAATAAAGGAAAAACAGCTGCACGATGAGCGGCGTGTTTCTCGAAAGCTCGGTGTAAATGACTGTGATAGTGCGCAGAACGGGTATCTTGTAGTACCTTGTCAGCGCGCATATCAGTCCGACGATCGTTGAAAGCACAATACCTATAGCGCCCGTTACGACCGTCAGCACCGCTGCTTTGACATAAAGCGGATAATGCTGCGAAATAAATGTCAGATCCATGGTTTCCTCCCTTTCAAGAGAATTTTTGTTTTAAAGGTGCTGTTTAAAGGAGGGCGGCAGCCGGCATTTCAGCTCACCGCACGGAATCAATGATTGATTTTGGAAATTGCTATCTCATTAAACAACAATTCCTTAATTATACAACGAAAACGCTGAAATGTCCAGCGTTTTCGTTACTTCTTTAAAGAAATTTTAGAAAATTGCTACAACTGCACCGTTGTAGTTTTCAGCGATGAAGTCCTTAACTTCCTGTGTCTGGAGTGTGGAAACGAGAGCCTGGATCTTAGGAAGGTTTTCATTGCCGCTCTTTACTGCAACGATGTTTGCATAAGTCTGAGCTGCATCACCGGAAGCATCTTCGGAAGCGATAGCGTCTGCGATCTTAAGACCTGCTGCAAGAGCGTAGTTGCCGTTGATAACTGCGAGAGAACCGTCGCCTGCGTTAGCGAACTGAGCTGCAACTGTATCAGCCTGAACAGTTGTGATGTTGAAGCCGTGATCGTCAACGATGTCGAGTGTCTTTACACCGTCAAGAGCGTTTGCACCCTCAGGGAGAGTGATAAGACCTTCCTGTGCGAGGAGGAGAAGAGCTCTTGTTTCGTTGCTGTCGTCAGCAGGGATTACAATTGTTGCACCCTCAGGGATATCAGCAACGCTTGCAATGCCGTTAGCATAAAGTCCGAATGGTTCGTAGTGAATGGAAGCTACGGAAACGAGGTCAGTGCCGTTAGCTTCGTTGAAGCTGTTGAGGTAAGGAGTGTGCTGGTAGTAGTTAGCATCGAGCTCGCCGTCAGCAACAGCCTTGTCAGGGAGTACATAGTCATCATAAATTGTGATCTGGAGGTCATAGCCCTGCTCTGCGAGCTTATCCTTAACGAATTCGAGGATCTCGCCGTGAGGTGTGGAAGTTGCGCCAACCTTGATAACGTTGTCGCCGTCAGCAGCTGTTGTGTCAGCAGCCTCTGTTTCTGCTTCTGTTTCGGCGCTTGCGTCAGCTGCTTCTGTATCTGCTGCTGCGTTGTCAGCTGCGGAAGTGTCGGCGGAAGTATCTGCTGTTGTGTCGGCTGTGTTTGAAGAGCAGCCTGTGAGTGCGAGTGCTGCGATAGAGAATGCAGCGATGATGCTTGTTAATACAGTATTCTTTTTCATAATAGTTTTTCTCCTTATTATACGTTTGGTTTCAGTTTTAGGTGAATAGGTTTAATGACAACATCGTGCATCAAACATTCGGCCGTTCCTGAAATTTTCACGCAGAAGGCGGTCAAAAAGCTTTTCCATTTTTCATTTTCTCCTTAATTATTGTAAAGCCGTCCCTTATGCGGCATTACTTATTAATACGTTTGTCCGTCTTGTGGGCGAGCATCATTCCAAGCTCCTGAATGAGCTGTACAATAATGATCGTCAGCACTACGCACACCCATATTATGTCATTGTTAAAGCGCTGGTAGCCGTAGTTGATAGCTATTGTACCAAGTCCGCCGCCTCCGATAGTTCCTGCCATTGCGGAATATCCGAGGATAGTTACGAGTGAGATAACCGCGCCTACGATAAGCGAAGGCTTTGATTCGGGGATAAGCACTTTCCAGATTATTTTGAAGTTGGAAGTTCCCATTGACTGAGCGGCTTCGATAACGCCCTTGTCAACTTCCTTTATCGAGCTTTCCACCATACGCGCTACATAAGGTGCAGCCGCGATGATGAGCGTTACTATCATTGCCTTGTTTCCGAGACTCGTTCCGACAACGAACTTCGCAACGGGGAGCATCGCTACCATAAGGATAACGAATGGAATGCTTCGGAAGATGTTTACGATAAATCCGAGAACCTTGTTGAGCCACGGGATAGGCTTAATGCCGTCCGAACCCGTAACATGGAGCAGGATCCCTATCGGAAGTCCGATAATGTATGAGAAGAATGCGGAAATGAACGTTAAATAAACGGTTTCCCATATTCCTTTCTGCAAAACGCCCTTTTCAATGAGCTGTGAAAGAAGATCTGACATTATTTTCACCCCTTATCCTTAGTTGAGCTCCGAATATTCAATGCTGTTCGCATCGAGATAAGCCTTTACGCGGTCGTAAGATTCAAACGGTATCTGAATTATGAGCTGACCGTAAGCCTTGCCGTCCATATCCTTTGTGTCGGCGTGGAGAATGTTCACCGCAGCGCCACATTCGAGGATTATAGCCGCAAGAACAGGCCTGCCCGAGCTTTCGCCGTTGAAAACGATACGCACCTTTTTGCCCTCGGTTATCTCGGCGGCTGCCTTTATCTCGGGGAGAACGAGCTTCTTTGCGATATCCGACTGAGGATTTGCGAAGACGGTCTTAACATCGCCCATTTCTGCAACAACGCTCTTGTCGAGGACTGCAACTCGGTCACAAATGCTGTCGATGATGCTCATTTCGTGAGTGATAACAACTATCGTGATGCCAAGCTCCTTGTTTATCTTTTTCATAAGTTCCAGAATGGAACGTGTGGTGTCGGGGTCAAGTGCGCTCGTTGCTTCATCGCAGAGCAGGTATTTCGGGTTTGCGGCAAGCGCTCTTGCAATTGCAACACGCTGTTTCTGACCGCCCGAAAGCTGTGAGGGGTAACTCTTTTCTTTTTCGGCGAGTGAAACAAGCCGGAGAAGCTCTCTTGCCCTCTTCTCGGCATCGGCTTTCTTCACGCCTGCGATCTCAAGCGGGAAACAGACATTGCGGAGAACGGTTCTCTGTTCGAGCAGGTTGAAGCCCTGAAATATCATTCCGATGTTTCGTCTTGCTTCGAGGAGCTCCTTTGTCGAAAGCTGACCGAGGTTCTTTCCGTCGATGATAACATCGCCCGTAGTCGGACGTTCGAGGAAGTTTATGCAGCGGACGAGGGTACTTTTTCCTGCGCCCGAAAGACCGATGATGCCGAATATCTCGCCGTCATTGATCGTGATGTTGACTTCCTTTATTGCGGTGACGGCTTTTTCACCCTTGCCGTAAGTCTTGGATATATTTTTGAGTTCTATCATTCGTTGCACCCCATTACAAAACAAAAAGCAGGCGAACCTGCTTCATACGGATATATGATAAAATCGTTAAAAGCAGCTTTTATGATATTCTTTTTTGCAGGACATTATGCACATTGACATTGAGATGCAGGATATCATATCAGCTTGCTCCTTTCGATCGTTTTGTTTTTGACTATGGCTTTATTATACACCTCAAATCATAGCTTGTCAATAGGTTTTCTAATGATTAATTGCTCAAACATTACCCTGTATTTTGCAGGATTTTTTTACACATCGTACAAATTAGGTATAAAATGTTAAGAAATGGGCGAAAATAATGTACTTTTGACCGCATTTGTGCAGCTTTGGGAGCTAAAAATATCATTTTGAGTAAAAAAATTAGTGTAAAACGCCCACGATAAAGCTTGACGGTAAGATTTTTCAACATATTGGCACTTTTATGTTTGAAAAGTCTTGCGCCGAGTGAGATATACAAATCGTTTTGGGGTAGGGTTCTATAATAAAACGGAGCTGTTTCAGCGTGTACTGCAACAGCTCCGTTAAATTTAAAACAGATCAGAGTGAGAACCTGTTCTGACAAGTTTCAAAATCAGATTTTCTTTTTGGATCTGATATATGAGCAGCCAGTTTGGATTTATGTGACACTCTCTCATATTTTTGTAATCTTTGGAATCGTTAAGGTCACCTCTAAAAACCACCGGCTAAAGCCTTAGCACCTCATCTGCTTGCA
>UQKC01000086.1 GCA_900541495.1 uncultured Ruminococcus sp.
TTCAGCCCTTATAGGGCTAATTTCAAACCACCGCTTGAAGCGGTGGTCTTGACTTCAACTTTGCCCCCTCACGAGTGGTACAATCCGTTTGTTCAAATGCTATGACATAGGTTTGAATAATAATTAATTATTGGCGATAAAATATATTGTATAATCTTTTTAAGGAGTTGTGCAATATGGACGATCGCTTATCTAAAAAGGAGAGAAAAAGAGAATTGAATATAAAACCGCAAGATAAAACCATAAAGGAATTACTGCGCTCCGGTCGTCAATTTATTATTCCAAGATTTCAGAGAGAGTATTCTTGGGACAGAAAAAATTATAAAGAATTTTTAGACGATATGCTCAATTGCTTAATTGTTAGTGATGGAAAAGTTATTTACGATCAATATTTCCTTGGAACAATGTTGTTTGTTGGAGATTGTTTTGAGGGAGATATGAGTGAAATTGATGTAGTTGACGGACAGCAACGCTTAACAATTATTACCATATTATTTTCTGCTTTATCTGATCGTTTTTTACAAATAAATCAAGATACATTCAGTGAGCAAATATTCAAGTATATTATGACTAAAAATGATGATGGCGAAGATGTAAGGATTATAAAAAGTAAAACTCATTACCCATTTTTTGCTTTTTATATACAAGAGCGAGAAAAAACAAATACGAAGAAACCGTCAACTGAAGAGGAACAGTGTATAAAAGAAACTTACGAATACCTTTACAACAATTTAAGTGAAGAAAAGCTTAGAGCGTTTTTAAAGAAAAAATACGGCGATGACAATATTAATGAATTAAACTATGTTGATATTCTCAAAGCAGTGAGAGATCAGGTTTTGAATACCACCTTTGTATCAATATCTACAAAAGAGCGCAAGCAAGCAAATATGATTTTTGAGATACTCAATGCTAAAGGTAAAAATTTATCAGGCGTTGATCTAATTAAAAATAAAATTTTTGAAATAGTAAATGACACAGAACCAGCAGATTATGCCGAAGAAAAATGGAAATCAATAAAGAATATTTTAAATGCACGCAATGTTGATGTTGGTTTCGTGCAATTTTACCGCTATTTTTGGATTTCTAAATATAAGAAATCTAATATAAATAAGTTGTACGATGATTTTAAATCCACTATTAAACCAGCCAATAAAGATCGATATAAAAAATTTTTAACAGAAATAGAAGATACCGCAAGAATATATGTTCAAACCGTTTCTCCTGAAAGAAATGATTTTCAAAATAAAAAAGAGTATTTTGGACTTGTTCAAAGTATTAAAGTTATGTCGGATTACTTTAATATAACGCAAGTACGAATAGCTTTAATTGCGTTAATTGAAGCTAAAGAAAAAGGAATTATAACTTTGACACAACTAAAATCAATGGTTTATGAACTCGAGAATTTCCATTTTTCTTATAATGCGATTTGCTCTAAACCCACAAATAAACTCGAAAAGATTTATTCTGATTTTTCTATTTCTTTAAGAAATTGCAATGATAAAATTGAAGCAAGAAATATTATAAAAAAATTAACTAATCAGTTGAATGAAATTTATGTTTCATATCAAGAATTTGAAAGTGAATTTATCAATTTGACATATACCAAAAAAAGCAATAATTCTGATAATGTGATAACTAAGTATGTTGTTAATAAAATTGCTTCTTATTATGAAGGTAAAGAAATTTTTGAAGATGACGGAAGTATTGAACATATACTTCCTGAATCAAACGATACAAAAAATAATAATATAGGAAATTTGATTTTGTTAGAACAAGTCTTAAATGGAGAAGCGGATTGTTTAGAATATATAGACAAAATTGCAGTGTACAAAAAATCATCGTATAAATGGATAAAAGAGTTTGTAAGTAGTAATACAGAATGGTCAGATGATAAGATACAAGAACGATCAAAAAAATTATCTGAATTTTACTACACGAAGATTTTAGCAAAAAAGATATCATTAAATGCTTTGAAACGATAATTAGTGACAACAAAATGACAACAGAAATTTGGAGAGTCCATATTTTATGGATATTTCAGATAACTAAAATAACTCGTGCCAAATCACCTATACAGAATTGTTTAAGAGGTGGTTTTCGGGAGCGAGTGGGAATGAGTTTTTTTGCTTCCCTGCGTTGTTTGAGAGCTTTTTAACAACGTGAATTCAGTGGATTTTTATGTGTTTTTTCAGAATAGGTGACTACCTATTTTTATAAGCGGAATTATTCAGCGATTCCTTAAAAATGGATGCTCCATACAGTGTGAGCATCCATTTTCTATATGTTTATTATATAATGTCAAACTTCGGGTTGGTTTATCCCAGCTCTCTGAGAGCCTTTATCCTGCTGAAAACAGCGCAGACAATAACGCCTGCAATGCCTATCACGAAGAAAAGGAACGCCGCGCCCGAGCCTTTTTCCGTGCCGAAAATATTCAGCAGAAGCGCATTTTTCGTGCCTGCCATAAAAGGTTCAAAGACCTTATCGACCAGAAAACCTCCGAGAAAATATCCGACGGGAATGGAGAAAAACTGGAGCGTATTGCGCACGGAATATACACGTCCGAGCATTTCCTTCGGGACAGTGCTTCGGAAGATAACGTCATAGTTCGCGCTCATGAGCGGAATGAACAGCCAGCCAAGAACTGCGCCGATGCACCATGCTATCGTATTGTTTCCGAATGCGAGCAGGAAATTTTCCGTGCTCATCGAAACGATCAGGCAGGCGCAGATAGTTTTTGAACGGCTTTTCGGCTTCGGGAAAAATGTTGCGATAACACTGCCTATGAGCGTTGCAATGCCTGCGCTGCTGCTGACTGCGCCGAGTGCGGCTTCATTGCCTTTTGAGAGGATAAGCGCAGGAAGTGCGGCGTTGTAGATAGAAGCGATGAAGTTTATCGCAGAGAGGAAAAGTATCATACAGAGTATGCCCTTGTTCCTGCCGAGGTAGGAAACGCCGCTTTTCGCCGATCGGAGAAGCGTTTCCTTGCCGTTTTCGTTCTGCGGTGCTTCGGGTATCTTTATAAAGAAGAGAAGAACCGTGAAAGCAACGGAAAATGTCGCAAGGTCAAAGGCGATAACGGCATCAAGTCCTGCAAAGGAAACTATAGCAGTCGCGAGAACGGGAGTCAGGATCGAAACGAGCGAATTTGAAAAATATCTCATTGCGCTTGTTTTCTGATAGTGCTTTTCGGGTGTGAGAAGCGTTGTCGCAACATCGGAAGCAGGCGACTGCACCGAGTTCATTAGTCCGTTCAGAGCGTTGAGAATGTAAATATGCCATACTTCAAGTGAGCCTGTTTTCAGCAGCACGAGAACGCAGACCGTTGTCAGCGCCGCAAAGCTGTCACAGACGAGCATCACGGCTTTCTTGTTCCATTTGTCGCTTATCGCACCTGCAAAGATGCTTACGATAACATAAGGCGCGTATGAACAGACTGTCAGCAGGGCGGTAGTCAGCGCCGAGCCGCTGTCGTTGTAGAGCCATATCACCAGCGCAAAGCCTGTCATTGAACTGCCGAGCGAAGAAAGCGTCTGTGTGAGCCATAAAATGATAAATGTTTTGAGTTCTTTTAATGTATTCATAATACCTTGCTCCTTTAAATTTGATTTAAGTCAAAGTGCAAGGTATGACGGTCAATTTACTTTATTAAAAGCGTGTCAGGTGACCTCTATGCAATCCGTCATTCCTTGCATAGAGCCGTGATGATGCAAAGTATCATTGCGGTTCCACCTCCTATTTTTTCACCGTGAAAAACAAACGGGGCATTTTCAGTATGATATTTCCGTCCGCCTGAACGGGGTAGTTAGCTTTTATCCTTTCAAGCAGGTCGGAAAGAAAATCGTTCTTTTCCGCTTCGTCAAGCGCTTCGAGATATGGGCGCAGACCGCTGCCCTTGTACCAGTCGATGACTGAGCTGTGCGAGGGAACGATGTGATAATATGAAGTGTCCCACATCTCGACCTCGGAAGCCGACTTGCAGAGTATATTATATGTTTCCTCGGGCGAAAGGTTGTGAAAATTATGTATGGAGTTGAGCTTTTTCCACTTTTCGTCCGCAACAAGGCTGTTCAGTTCGTGATAGAACATCGCATACTGAACAAGCGGCATCTGAACGGCAAGAACTCCGCCGTCATTAAGCTTTTCGATAAGCTTCGGAAGCAGTTTTTCGTGGTCGGGTATTCAGTGCAGGCAAGCATTTGAGAAGATAAGGTCGAACTTGCCCAATTCTTCAAGTCCGTCGGGAACGAAGCGCTTTCTGAACTTCATTTCGGGATAGGAAGCCGCCGCTTTTTCAAGCATATTGTCCGAACTGTCGATGCCGAGGATATCCGCTTCGGGAAAACGCCTGAAAAGCTGTGCCGTGCTGTTTCCGGGACCGCAGCCGATGTCAAGTATGGTTTTCGGCTCGATATGAAGCCTGTTTATAAGGTCGATCGAGGGCTGTGTGCGCTCTCTTTCGAATTTAGTGTACTGAACCGAGTTCCAGTCGCCCATAAAAAACACCTCCGTGAATTTCTGCACATATTATAGCACGGCTGAACGGGATTTTCAAGATTTTGGGTGCAAAAATTTTCGTAGGCTTATTTTTATATGTACGGAAACATAACGGAAAATGTTAAGAAACGTTGGTTGCAAGACACGGAATTATGTGATAAAATACATTTCAGAGAATATGAAAAGAATGATTTTTCATACAAGCCTGAAAGGGGTGTTTGACTTTGATAAACGAACGCTTAAAGGAGCTGCGCCGTGAAAAAGGGTACAGCCTTGAATATGTTGCGGAAAAGATAAACGTTTCGCGCCAGACCGTTTCAAAGTGGGAATCGGGCGAAACCGTTCCCGATGTGCTGAAATGCAAGGAGCTTGCCGATATTTACGATATTTCTATGGACGAGCTTCTTGCCGAAAAGGGCGAAGACCCCGAGGAGAAGCGCACGGGAAAATACGCTTTCGGCGTTGTCCGAGTGGGTGAGAGAGGACAGATCGTTATCCCGAGCAGAGCGAGAAAGATTTTCGGCATCAGCAAGGGCGATATGCTGCTTTTCCTCGGTGATATACATAAAGGAATGGCGGTCGTTCCGCTCAAAAAGCTTGGCGGCGAGCTCGGCTTCGATATGACGGAGGAAGAAAACGATGATGATAAGGATAAGTGACCTCACAAAGTCTTACAAGGGCGTGAAAGCGGTAGACGGGCTTTCGCTCGAAGTCGGCGAGGGTGAGCTTTTCTCACTGCTCGGCGTGAACGGCGCAGGCAAGACCACGACGATAAAAACGATGTGCTGCCTTTGTCCGTTCGATTCGGGGAGTGTTGAGATAGGCGGCTTTGACGTTGTGAAACAGCCTGAAAAGGTCAAGGAGTTTATTGGCGTTTCACCGCAGGAAACCGCCGTTGCAAGAAACCTTTCCGTATATGAGAACCTTGTGCTTATGGGCGGCGTTCACGGCTTTTCAAAGGAGAAATCGAAGAATATTGCCGAGGAAATGATAGGCAAATTCAATCTTTCAAAATTCCGTGATATGCAGGCGAAAAAGCTTTCGGGCGGCTGGCAGCGAAGACTGAGCATTGCAATGGCTCTTGTTTCCGACCCAAAGGTGCTGTTTCTGGACGAGCCTACGCTCGGGTTGGACGTTATCGCCCGTTCTGAGCTTTGGGACGTTATCCGCGAACTCAAAGGCAAGGTCACGATAATTCTTACAACGCATTATCTTGAAGAATCGGAGAGCCTTTCCGACCGTGTGGGCGTAATGCGTGACGGAAAGCTGCTTTTCTGCGGAAAATGCGATGAGCTTGTGAGCAGCACGGGCGCAAAAAGCTTTGAAGATGCGTTTGTAAAGACAGTAAAGGAGGGAAAGGCCAAATGAAAATGACAGCTTTTTCATCAAGAGTTGCTAAAGAGATAATCCGCGACCCGTTGAGCCTTATTTTCGGCTTGTGTTTTCCCGTTGTGCTGCTTTTGCTGCTCTCGGCAATAAATGCGAACGTTCCCGCCAATGTTTTTGATATAGAAAAGCTCACTCCCGGAATTGCGGTGTTCGGTTACTCGTTCCTTACGCTTTTTTCGGCACAGCTTGTTTCGGGCGACCGCTGCTCGGCAATGCTTATAAGACTTTTTACAGCACCGATGTCGGCGGCTGACTTTATCCTCGGCTATATGCTGCCGCTTTTTCCAATGGCAATCGTGCAAAGCATAGTCTGCTTCGGGACGGCGATGCTCCTCGGACTTGAACCGAGTGTGAATATAGTGTTTGCGATACTTCTTCTGCTGCCGTCGGCGCTGTTCTTTATCGCTCTTGGCGTTTTATGCGGAACTTTGCTCAGCGAAAAAGCTGTCGGGGGACTATGCGGTGCGCTGCTGACGAACCTCACGGCGTTCACATCGGGCGCGTGGTTCGACCTTTCGCTGGTGGGCGGCGCGTTCAAGAAAATATGCGAACTGCTCCCGTTCGCGCACAGCGTTTACATAGGAAGAAATGCGCTCTCGGGTAATTTTGCGGAAATTTTCCCCGATATGTACTATGTTTTGGGATATATGCTTGCGGCAATGATCTTTGCGGTCATAGCTTTTATGAGGAAGATGAAAGAAGCTTGACCCAAAGCGGATTTATTTAGGGAAAAGCTGATTAAAGCGAAGCGTTCGTTTTGCCATTTTGAGAAATGTACGAGTTT
>UQKC01000087.1 GCA_900541495.1 uncultured Ruminococcus sp.
GACTCGAACCGGGGACCCACTGATTAAGAGTCAGTTGCTCTACCAACTGAGCTAATGGTGCATTGAGCAAAAAAATCTGAACAGAATAATGTTCAGATTTTTTTGTCTTGGCTCCCCTTAGCCGACAAGATACAATCGGCTTCGGGGGTTTCTATTTCGGAAAGCGGTATATCCTGCGATTTCCCTTCGGGATCTTTAAATATGACCGTAAGCTTATCATCATACAGATATATCTTCGATATCATTATATCGGCTATCGCCTTTTTGCCTTCCAATGTTGTTACGTCCATTTCGAGGATATCGTCGATCAGCTTCGTGATCTGCTCGGTCGAGGGGACGTTTCCTTTTATTGCTGATGCGATACGAAGCTGTGATTCGACCTGCTCCTTCTGCTCCTGCAGCTGCTTGACCTTATCGAATAAGATCTGATTTCCGCCCGTGTTCGCAATTGCGTTCACGACGTTCTCTGCCTGCTTGGTTACATCGGCAAGCTGCTTTTCGAGGCCTTCGGTCGAGGTTTCCGTTGCCGCTTCTTTTAGGTACTTCTCGTGGATCAGTTCCGCAAGCTGATTTTTATCCATACTGCGGAAAACTCCCCAAGCGGCTCTGCATACCTCGTCTTCGATGCGCTCCTTATTTTCGTTGCGCTTGGTACAGCCCGACTTCTTCTGCACGCCATTACAGCGATAGTAATAATGCGTACTGCCCGAACTGCTCTTTCCCGACAAGCCGCTCATAGGCTCGCCGCAATAGCCGCAGAACAGCTTTCCCGACAGGTAATAGTCGGCTTTGGCGGCAAACTTACCTGCTCTCTTGCGGTTGACCTTGAGCTTTTCTCTTACAGCTTCAAAAACATCATTCGGTATCATCTGCGGAACTCCTCCCTCTATTCGTATATCTTCATACTGATATACGCCTATGTATTTTTCATTGCTAAGCATTGCATAAAAGCTTTTAACGGTGAATTTATGCCCTTTGGCGGTTCGGTAGCCGTGCGAGTTAAGATGATCTGCAATGTCGATAAGTCTTTCCCCTGCCGCATACATTCGGAATACGGTTTCGGGTATTATCCTCGTGCTTTCGTCAATGACAAGCTTTTTGTCGACGATCTTATAGCCTAACGGGACCTGCCCCGTAGATTGAGCTTTCAGAGCCGACTGTCTCATTCCTCGAATAGTCTTTTCACGGAGATCGGCGCTGTAATACTCGTTTATGGCTTCGATGATGTGCGTCATCATTTGACCGCTTGCATCTTCGCCGAAGCTCTCCATTACGGATAATATCTTCACACCGTTTCGGGAAAGAGCCTGTCGGTTTATTGCGCTGTCAATGGTGTTTCGGGCGAAACGGTCAAGCTTCCACACGAGTACATATTCCCATTCGTGGCGTGCGCTGTCTGCAAGCATCTCCTGGAAGGACGGGCGGTCATCGTTCTTGCCTGTCATAGCACGGTCGATGTATTCGCGAACGACCGTTATCCCGTGTTGTTTTGCGTAATTGTAACAATCGTAGAGCTGCCCCTCAATGGACTGCTCTGTCTGCTTGTCTGACGAGTATCGGGCATAGATCACAGCGATTTTCAATTTTTATATCACTCCTATTGATTTTTTTCGGAGGATATGCTATAATAATCATACACTATTAAGATTGCTATTGCATATCTTCAAATTATCCTGTTCGGTGCTGGCACACCGGGCGGGATTTTTTTATACTGATTGATCTTGTTTTATTTTCATCGAAACCCTATATTGTTCTGCATCTGGAACATCAATGAATTCTACAGTTTTATCATAATTTGCTTTTACAACTGCCTTTATTTCATCAAGAGTTACATTAAAAAACTCTCTTCTTTGGTTGACCATATTTACCTTTTTGTCCTCAAATGCTTTATGTAATGCAGCTTCGAGGGATGGCGCATCATCTGTAAAAATCATTGCGTGTACGTCAAAATTAAACGGTACGGAAGCATCTCCAAGTTCATCTACGCGCTCCATCGGATCCAGTCGCCTTGTCATTCCGATTTTATATACGTTTTCTCCGAAAGCACCTATGTTGGAAATAACATATACATAGCCGGCACGCTTATTAGCTTCTCTGTAATCGACGTCTTTAATCGACTTATCGATCTCCTCTGCCTTAGTTTCAAGCTCTTGCTTTTTCTGCAATAAATCCTGATTATTGGGGTCATTTGACAACTGGAGGTTAAGTTTTGCAAGGGCATTAAGGTAGTGAGTCTGCTCTTTTTCAAGCTTCTTACGTTCTTCTTCTATCTCTTTCTGAAGCCTTGCTTCCTCACGCATTTGCGCTCTTAACGCTTTTTGTTCTTCTTTCTCTTCCTGCTTCTTCTGGGCATATTCAAATGCAAGTGTCAGTTCATCTATTTTCAGCTTCATATATTGTTCAGTAATTGCTACATTCATTACTTTTCCAAGCTTAGAAATTGCCTTATTCGAAGACTCTATTCTTTTTACATAAGCTTCAAAGTTATTATACTTAACTTTTGAAACAAGCTCATCACATTCGCCGTTGAATGCCCTAAGAAGCAGTTTTTTCATATCATTGACCATTTTTAGGCCGGCTCTATTATCTCCGTTAACGCTCCAATTAGTAGCCCCTGTAACAGCTTGGTCGTTTTTTATAAGGGATTTTTGGTTCTCTCGTATGAAATCAAGCCTATTTCTATACTCATCAGAATTACAGAAATCATATTGCGGAGTATAAAGACCAAACGATTGAAATAGTATCTCGTCATCAAGTTGAATAATTTCAGATTGTTTCTGTTTTATTTCAACTTTCATTTTCTGAACGTCATTTAAATAGCTTTCTCTTAACATTTCAGCATCATGCTGTTCCGAACGTATCCGTTCAAGTTCTTTTAACGCAGCATTCACTTCCAAAAGTTCAGGGGTTAGCAAGCCATTTAGCCTTTCGATCTCACTTTTTAGTTCGCCGTTTTCCGAAAGAAGCCTCTGATTCTCTTTTGCTTTAAACAAATCACCTAATCCCACACTTATTCCTCCATATTATAATAAATTCAACGCCATATAAGCGTAGTTAGATTTATTATACTACAATATGTAACAAAAATCAACAGTTTTAGGGAATTTCTCAAAAACAGTCCTTACACGGCTCATAGCCTGCTGCTTCTGCTTCGGAAATAGTTAATTCTATAACTTCGCTCCCAATAACGTGATAGCAATCGGGTTTGTGATATTTTTTGCCCGATTTCGTGATAACAACGATTTCAGAGCTTTCTTCTTGCTCTGAATTGGTGACGCTTGTAATAGCTGATATTGTTGTTGTGTCAACTTCCGCTATAGTTTCATTTTCTCGTGAATTATGTACCGAAACAACAAGCATTATCGCAGTTAAAACGCATATAAAACTGTTCAAAGCTGTAAACCTTATCCTTTTGTTATGAAACTCCTTAAATATGCAAGAGACGAATAAATCAGCTTCGATTTCATCTGATTCTGTCGGTATTGTGGATTTTTCTAAATGCTTCAAATAAATGTGTGCTAATTCGTGAAGAAGTAAGGTAGCCACAGCTTCGTCAGATATCTTTGAATAAATAAATACATACCTTATTTCGCCTTTGGCATAACTGAAAGCTGATTTCTTCCTGAAGTCCTTGTCTATATTTAATTTGTTCAGAACAATGTCGTCCTCGGAAGATGGGCGATAGATTTTGAAATTTAACAGCTCTGCTATTTTAGCTAATTCCCGCAATGAAAAAATCTTTGACGGGTTAAGCTTAAACTCCTTTATGAAACTGTGTGCTTTTGTCTTAATACTCATTTTTATCCTCCGTAATAATTAATTTTATATGTTAATTATAACGGAGGATCTGCATTTTTTCCACAAGTATATTGTGGCATAAAAAACAGCAATTATTTCCTAAACTTCTTCTCGATTTCGGCAACCTCGTTCAGACCTCTCTGCAAAGCTTCAAGCTGTTCGAGTTCTTCTTTTGTGACATTTGCAGCGGGGATATCTTTCGTTCCACCGCCGTATGCAGCGATTCTTGCAGTGTCAATTACCGCATCTTCTGAAGACGAACAGCGTTCATATTCAATATTCAATACCGCCGATACCGCCTTTTGTCCGTATGTGTCAAGAGCACGGTATTTTTTTATCATTTGGAGTTCTGCTGAAGAAAGACTATCTGGTTCTGAATCATATCCAACAGCATCATTTATTGAGCATTTCAAAGCCTTACATAAAGTTTCAACTGTACTTAAAGTAGGATTAGTGTTAATTCCTGCGGTTATCTTGCTTAAAGTACCTTTAGGAATACCCGATTCGGCTACCAAGTCGTCAATGCTCATATTTAATTCTTTACGTCTTTTATTTATAAATTCATTTAAGCTCATTCATTTCACTCCCTTATATCGGTTAATCACATAATAGCACATAAAATTATAGTTGTCAATATATAAAATTCCATAAAAAGAAATTTTTTTCAAAAAAGCACTTGACAAATTCCATATAAGGTGATATTATAATTATAGAAATTCCGTTTAAGGAACTTTAATAAGGAGGTGAAAATACATTATGGTAGTTGAAAGGCCCTTTTATCCGAATCTTGAAGCTGAAATTTCCAAAAATGGAATCAAGAAAAAGGATATCGCCGATAAGCTCGGCATTACCCCTCGTGCTTTCAGCGATAAAATGACGGGACGTGTTGACTTCTGGTGGAAAGAGATACTTATTATACATTCGATTTTCCCCAATGTACAACCTATGGAACTTTTTGAACATGAAAGGAGTTGAGAATATGGAAGAAAGAATTCCTGAATTTGTGAAAAATCTTGACGGGATATCCTATCTCGAATGGCAGAAACTTTCCTATGCTATGAATAAGATTTTCTCCTGTAAAAGAAAAGAGCTTGACGATAAAATCAAACTCTCTTCCGATGATGAACTGGTTACTCGTGTACTATCTGAATGAACATAGGATGTATCCGATAGGTTTTTCCCTTGTAAAAGATATTTACATACTCCTGATAATACATACTGTCCTTCATCTCTTCAGTACGTTCTACCGGGGCATATACCTTTGCATTTTCTTCCCACCACTTTGAAGGCGTGGTGCCGAAGTCAGGAAAAACACATTCGGGATCATCATTCAGACAAACCCAATTCCCCAAAAGACAAGCATAAACCTTTTTCACAGCGTGACCTCCTTTCTATATGTATATAGAACAATTATACCGTGTATGGAAAGGAATGTCAAGGACAATTTACAGATATAAAGTTTATTCGGCATCAGCAGTAGAAAGTGAGGTAATACCATGAAGCCCTATCGTCTGTGGGACTATTACGAAGA
>UQKC01000088.1 GCA_900541495.1 uncultured Ruminococcus sp.
GCCCTCTGGACACCTGACGAGCTGTGCTCAGCTCGACCAGCTGCTTGGCTTCGCAGCGCTGTTACTTTTTTTAGAGGTGACCTTTAATTATTGTTTGAAATTTTCTGCAATTTCAGTATATTCAATTTCTGCATTTCGCCGAGGGCGTTTTCGGAGATTATTTTACTTCCGCTTGATACTGCGGCTGCTTGTATTGCTGTTGTTATAAGCATTTTCCCGATGCTGCTGTCATCGGCTGTTTGGTTATCTATGGAGTTATGGAGAATTTCGACGAGCTGATGAAAGGTCTGCTCATACTGTTCGCTGAAAAAGTCGAGCAGTTCTTCCTCGGTGCGTGATTTCAGCAGGTGGTCTATCATTGCGCCTATGACCTGTATGGGGAGGACGCTTTTCATTGCGCAGATTATGAGCAGGTGCGAGATATGGACTCTCGAATACTTCTTTTTGACGGGTGGGGGCAGGATTCCGAGTTTGACATAGTTATTTATCATTGAGGGGGTAAGGTTCGCTTCGCCGTGGGAAAAGATACGGATATACTTGCTCATAAGTGTGAGCACCTGATCCATATAAAGTCCTATTTCGGGCAGGTCATTCCAGCGCGGAAGTCGGCAGGAACGTTCCTGTTTATTCCAGAACTGCAATGAAAGCTCGTTGGTGTTTTCGTTTGCCATAAAAATTTCCTCCTTTCCATTTGAAATCCGATTTCTTAAATTATTTAATATTATACAACATATTTTCACAAATTACAAGAGGTTTTGCAAAATATTACAAAAAATTGTTTTTCTAATCTCTTGACAAGACTAATATAACGATGTATAATAGTTTTGAAAACCAGATGTGACACTTGGAGTAATAAAATGAGTTTAAACCTTAAAAAATATACAATAATAACGGGTCATTACGGCAGCGGAAAGACGAACTTTGCCGCAAACCTTGCGTTTAAGGCTGCTGAGGAGGGTGAAAAAGTCACCGTTGTTGACCTTGATATAGTTAACCCGTATTTCCGAAGTGCGGATTTTGCGGAGCTTTTTGCGAAAAAGGGTATCACCCTCGCTGCGCCGCTTTATGCGAACACTAATCTTGACATTCCTGCGCTTTCGTTTAACATTGAGGATTTTATGGAAGCGGAGGGAAAGATCATTGTCGATGTCGGCGGAGATGATTCGGGCGCTTCGGCGCTTGCGCGGTACAAAGAGTTCCTCTTGCAGAATTCTGACGATATCGAGGGCATTTGCGTGATAAATATGTACCGCTATCTGACGGGAACTGCCGCAGAAGCGGTGGAGTTTATGCGTGAGATAGAAAACGCTTCGGGGATACCGATGTCGGCGCTCGTGAACAATTCCAATCTCGGTGAAGAAACGACCGCGGAAACTATAGAAAACAGCACGGCCTATGCCGATGAGGTATGCAGGCTCACGGGTCTGCCGCTGAAATATACTGTTGATACAAGCGCAGGGGCGGAAGTAAAAAACCGTTTTCCTGCTGAAATATACGTTAAAAAGATCTGGGAAAAATAAGGAGAAAAGCTATGGCTAAAATAACCGTTGACAGGGAACGCTGCAAGGGCTGTGGTCTTTGCGCGAGCGTTTGCCCGAAAAAAATAGTTGAACTTGATAAAAATTCACGAAACAAAAAGGGATATTTTCCTGCACACTGCATTGATGATTCAAAATGCATAGGCTGCACGATGTGCGCAATGATGTGTCCCGACTGCGCGATAAAAGTTGAAAAGTAAGGAGCTGAACAAAGTGGAAAGAAATCTTATGAAAGGCAACGAAGCTCTCGCCGAGGCTGCTATCCGTGCAGGCTGCAAATGCTTCTTCGGATATCCTATCACGCCGCAGACGGAGATCGCTGCTTATCTTGCTAAATATATGCCGAAAAACGGCGGTGTTTTTCTTCAGGCTGAATCGGAGATCGCCGCTATAAATATGGTTCTCGGTGCTGCTTCGGCAGGCGTTCGTGCTATGACATCATCGTCCTCGCCGGGAATTTCGCTCAAATCCGAGGGCGTTTCCTACATTGCGGGTTCAGACCTGCCCTGCGTTATAATCAACGTTCAGCGCGGCGGTCCGGGACTTGGCGGAATCCAGCCGTCGCAGTCGGACTACTGGCAGGCAACAAAGGCGCTCGGTCACGGCGACTATCAGCTTCTTGTTTATGCACCCTGCTCGGTTCAGGAAATGGTCGATAAGGTAACGCTTGCGTTCGATATGGCTGATGAATTCCGTATGCCTGCGATGATACTTGCTGACGGCTTGCTCGGTCAGATGATGGAACCCGTAACTTTCCCCGAGAGGAAAACCGAACTTCCGCCGAAGCCCTGGGCAACGAACGGTCACGGCTTCAAGCGTGAACACAACATTGTAAATTCGCTTTACCTTGTCCCCGAGGAGCTTGAAAATTCCATTCTTAACCGTTACAAGCGCTATGAAGTGATAAAGGCTAACCACACCGAAGCGGAAAGCTATCTTTGCGATGACGCTGATATAGTCGTAACTGCTTACGGTGCGGCTGCGCGAGTTGCGAAGTCGGCTGTGAACCGCGCCCGTGCTATGGGCATAAAGGTTGGACTTTTCCGCCCGATAACGCTTTGGCCTTTCCCCGTAAATGAAATAAACGAAGCCTGCAAAAACGCAAAGGCTTTGCTCGATGTCGAAATGTCGATGGGACAGATGATCGAGGACGTAAAGCTTGCTATAAACTGCTCAAAGCCTGTACATTTCTTCGGCAGAACGGGCGGTGTTATCCCGTCCCCCGATGAAGTCCTCGGTGAGATAAAGAAATTATCGGAAACAAAGAATTAACGAAAGGAAAATTGCAATGGCTGTAATTTTTGACAGACCCAAAAGCCTTGCCGATGTGCCTACGCACTATTGCCCCGGCTGTACGCATGGCATTATCCACCGCCTTATTGCGGAAGTTATAGATGAAATGGGCATTGAGGGCGACACGATAGGCATTGCGCCCGTCGGCTGCGCTGTAATGGCTTATGATTATTTTAAATGCGATATGATAGAGGCTGCTCACGGCAGAGCGCCTGCGACCGCAACGGGAGTAAAAAGAGCGCTCCCCGACAAGTTCGTTTTCACCTATCAGGGCGACGGCGACTGCGCCGCTATCGGAACAGCTGAGACCGTTCACGCCGCAACAAGAGGAGAAAACATTGTCGTTATCTTCGTCAACAACGCTATCTACGGAATGACGGGCGGACAAATGGCTCCGACCTCGCTCCCCGGTCAGGTAACGCAGACAACACCTTACGGAAGAGATGTTTCCGTCGCAGGAAATCCTATAAAAATGGTGGAAATGCTCTCCGTTCTGGACGGCGTTGCACTCGCACAAAGAGTTGCGGTAAACACCGTTCCGCATATAAGAGAAGCAAAGAAAGCTATCCGCAAGGCTTTTGAAAATGAAAAGGAAAAGCGCGGATTCTCGATAATCGAAGTCCTTTCCTCCTGCCCGACGAACTGGGGAGTTTCGCCCGAAGTGGCACTCCAAAAGATAGATGAGGTAATGATACCGTTCTATCCGCTCGGCGCGTATAAAGATGTAACGGCAGAGGGGGCAAAGTAAATGGATCACGAAATTCTTATCGCAGGCTTTGGCGGACAGGGAATACTTTTCGCAGGAAAGCTGCTTGTAAACCTCGGACTTTATGAGGGCAAGGAGGTTTCGTGGCTTCCGTCCTACGGTCCTGAAATGCGCGGAGGAACGTGCAATTGCTCCGTGTGCATCTCCGATGGCCCGATAGGTTCGCCGCTCGTAGTGAACCCGAATGTCCTTATCGTGATGAACACTCCCTCGCTCGACAAATTCATCGGCAAGGTTCAGCCGAACGGACTTGTTATAGTTGACAGTTCAATGGTCGATTCCGAAATCGAGCGCACCGATGTCAGGGTATGCAAAGTGCCTGCAACGGCGCTCACCGATACAGACCCCGATCTAAAGGGCGGTGCAAACATTATCCTCGCAGGAAAATTCCTCGCCGAGTGCGGATTTGAGTCGGAAGAAATGATAAGAAAAGTATTTGAGAAAATAGTTCCGCCGCATAAAAAAGACTTGATAGAGAATAATATGAAGGCTATTAAAATAGGTATGAACTACGATAATACTGATTTTTAATCAAAGTGCAGACAAAGAATCGGCGCCAAAGCCATATCAAGCTATTTTCAATAGCTACGAGTTTTTGCTTGATTTTTTGTACACTTTCAGTTTAAAAATTATCATAAAAATGCATAAATTCACAAAAAAAGCAGGCTGAAAAATGTCTGCTTTTTTTAGTTTTTGGGATAAAACAACACCAATTGTGCATATTATACAAAAATGCTGTTCTAATTGGTGCAATCCTATAAATATTTTCCAAAAGCTTGACTTTTAAAGATGCCGATGTTATAATATATACAGAAAATAAATCAAACGGCAATAGCTTATAAACAATTTTGATATTTATTTTCTATAATTTTGACAACCTTTCATTTTTTCTTTTTCATAAACTTCCTTAATTCCGAAAAACACCGTCCTTTATGGGCGGTGTTTTTCGTTGTTTCGGAATTTGTTTTTGTTGGGTCAATCGAGGTCTTGGATATCAGCGGCGGTGAGGTCGTTTTCGAGGTTGTCACGTGCGAGGTCGGTATCGATTGCGGCATAAGCGTCCGAGATAGGCTTTTCGGCTTTATGCGGCGTTGAGTGGTAGACTTTGAGCGCAGGTGCGGACGTTCCTGCGATAATAGGGTTCGCTTTTGCATCCGAGGTATGTGCTCTGCCCTGAATTTGCGGAACGGCAGCTTGCTCGTTTTTGGGTTTTGTATGAGTTCTGTCCATACGGTTCATTCCTTGTTTTGACATAAAAAATCCCCCTTTGGTTTTTATGATAGTATATCCAAAGAGGGAGAGATTAATCGCGGAAAGTAATTAGGAAAAAGCTGATTAAAGCGAAGCGTTCGTTTTGCCATTTTGAGAAAT
>UQKC01000089.1 GCA_900541495.1 uncultured Ruminococcus sp.
TACCCAAAGATACCTTGATATATTATAACATATTTGTTAGCGTATTGCAACTGATTTCTGCATTTTTGACAAATATGCGATTTTTTGAAAATTTACTCTTGACAAGCCAAAATAAATATGATAAGATAACTGCGTTATCCAATAACAGTGTTATCTTATCAGAAACGGAGTAGTTGAATGCGCCTGCTGAATGATGAGCTTGCAAAGAATATACTTGAAGCAAGCAAAAAAGAATTTCTCGAAAAAGGCTTTCAAAAAGCATCTGTGCGAAGCATTGCCGCCGCCGTAAATGTGACAACAGGTGCAGTCTACCGCTACTATGAAAACAAGGAAGCACTCTTTGATGCACTTGTAAAAGCGCCTTCCGAGGAGCTTTATGAGTTCTATCTAAGCTATAATGAGGATTTTTCTAATCAGGAATTAAACGAGCAAATGGACGCGCTTTCCGACGGCATTGAGGACGACACGGACGGTATGCTCGGCTTCATCTATGAGCATTACGATGCTTTCAAGCTTATTGCCTGCTGCTCCGAAGGAACAAAATACGCCGATTATGTCGAGCGGCTCATCGAAATAGAAACAAGGTCGAGCATAAAGCTTATCCGACTTATGCAGGCTGACGGAAAGATCAGTCCCGATTTCGACGAACAGCTTGTGCATATCATTTCAAGCACGATGTTCAACGGAGTCTTCGAGATAATTTCCCACAATGAGCCTATTGAAAAAGCACGGGAGCATATCCATATATTAAAGGAATTCTACACCTCAGGCTGGTATAAAATTTTAGGGATCAGTTGATCCCTGATTTATTACGCATTAGTTAGTTAATGCTAACCAAACATATTTTAAAGGAGAATGATCTATGCCAAAACTTACCGAACTCAAAGACGGTCAGAAAGCAAAAATCACCGGTATCAACGGTGACAGACGCTACCTTTCGAGAGTAACCTCGATTGGGTTGAATGTCGGCTGCGATATCGAAATGCTGCAAAATGTCAATAACCGTCCCGTGCTTGTTTACGGACGTGACACGATGATAGCACTCAACCGCAATGAATCCGAAAGAATAACCGTGGAGGTGACAAAGTAATGTCAGCAGAAAAGAAGATCGCACTTCTCGGACAGCCGAACTCGGGAAAATCGACCGTGTTCAATATGCTCACGGGCGCACATCAGCACGTAGGAAACTGGCCCGGAAAGACCGTTGAAAAGGTGGAGGGCGAATTTACATACGATGATACAAAATATCTCATCGCCGACCTCCCCGGAACATACAGCCTTTCGGCAAACTCCGATGAAGAGATCGTCACCCGTGACTATATCGCATCGGGCGGAGCGGATATCGTCTGCATTCTTGCCGATTCATCTCAGCTTGAACGAAGCCTTTTCATGCTTTCGGATTATGCAGGCATAACCGTTCCTGCAATGCTCGTTCTGACAATGACGGACGTTGCCGAGGCGCAGGGCAAAAAAATAAACATTGCCAAGCTTTCGGAAAAGCTCGGAATACCCGTTGTTTCGATAGTTGCACCCGATAAAAAGAGCTACGGCAGCTTTTACAAGGCTCTTGAAGAAGCCGCAAAAGCACAGAAACAGCTTGATTTTTCCGCGCTCACCGAACTTTACAAAAACGGAGAGCAGAAAAACGCTTATATTGAAGCTCTTGCACTTGTCCCCGAAAGCGGCTTGGAAAAATACTCCCCAGAATGGCTTGCGGCAAAGCTTCTTGAGGGCGACAATGCCGTTATCAACAAGCTGTCCGCCGCTTCGAACAGAAGCACACTGAAAAAGTTTGCGCAGGAAAATCCCGACGGCAGCCTTTACACAAGTGACTGCAAATTTGAGTGGATAGACGGTCTGCTTTTCGATACCGTAACAAAAACGAAGAAAACATCGGAAATACTGACGAAATTTGACCGTGCAGCTATCTCAAAACGTTGGGGAAAACTCATTTCTATCGGAATAGTTCTCCTCGGAATAATCGGCTCGTTCATTGTTGCCGCACCGCTTATGGGCATCGGCAGTGCGATACCGTCGGTTCTTACTCCGCTTATAAACGCTATTGGAATGCCCGAAATGCTCGCCTCATTCATCAACAGCACACTTATAACCGCGCTCGGCTGGGTGTTCTCAATGGCAGGCTTCGTTTTCGGAATAAACCTTGTTTTCGGACTTATTGAGGAAGTCGGCTATATGGCTCGCGTTTCCTACGTTTTCGACAACACGATGAACAAACTCGGCTTGCAGGGCAAATCCATTATGCCTATGCTCGTAAGCTTCGGCTGTACTATCGGCGGCGCTGCAGGAACAAGGGTCATCGACTCATACGGTCAGCGAATACTGACAATTGCTCTCGCATGGGCAGTTCCGTGCGGAGCAACATTTGCCGTTATACCAACACTTGCGGACGCTGTTTTTGGCAGCGGCGGAGCGATACTTGTAATGCTGTATCTTTTTGCGCTGATGTTCCTGCATATTTTCGTTACGGCAAAAATATTCGGCAGAAAATTAAGTCCCGTTGAGGACCGCACAGGTCTTATTATGGAGCTTCCGCCTTACCACAAGCCACGCTGGAAAACGCTTCTCAAAAATACATTCGTCCGTGTATGGGACGTGTTTAGAAAGGCATTCGTGGTAGTTGTTATCGTTGCCGCCGTTTTCTGGCTGCTTACATATTCTGCAAGCGGAATGGCTTCGGACAGCTTTATTTACAAGATCGGAACAGCCATTGAACCTGTCACAAAATTCTTCGGAATGGGCTGGCAGACGTTCCTCGCGTTTGTTTCGTCAATGGTATCAAAAGAAGCTGTCCTTGGCGTAACGAGCGTCCTCTTCACAGACGGTGGCTCACTTCTTCTCACTGCGACAACAACCTCCGCAGATGCAAACATCGGCACAATAATCGCAAATGCAATATCCAAACCGGAGGCACTCGCATTTATGGTTGCGGTAACATTCAATGTTCCATGCCTTATGGCATTAAGCTCCACTATGCACGAGACTCACTCCGCAAAATGGACAGCTAAAATCGCACTTTATTATATCGCAACTGCGCTTGTTCTTTCCTGCCTCACATATCATATCTCGGGACTGTTTTTCTAAGGAGTTGATGAAAATGTCGCTGCTTTCGCTTCTTGAAGAAAAAGGGATTCATTCCACCGCACAGCTTGCCGCCGAGCTTGGCACAAGCACGGAAATGGTGGAAGCAAAACTTGAACGCTATGCGCAGCTTGGATATGTAAAAAAGACCGTTATGTCGGCAGACTGCGGCGGAAACTGCAAAAAATGCCACGGCTGCAGCGGTATGAAGAAAGCCGCCTCTTCCGTGGTGTATTGGGAAAGATCAAAATGAGCATAGGAACGATAATCATTGTAATAATTTCCGCAGGCGTTTTCGCAGCGTGTATATTTTCATTTATCCGAAGATTTTCGGGAAAGAAAAGCTGCTGCGGAACTTCACTGCCGAAGCTGAAAAATAAGAAGCTGACCAATCCTGTCGGGAAACTGACCGTTAAGATCGACGGTATGAGATGTGAAAGCTGCCGCAGGAACGTCACAGCTGCAATAAACAGCATTGACGGTGCGTCAGCAAAAGTTGATCTTGAAAAGAGTGAAGCTGTTGTAAGCTTTGAGCGTCAGCTGATCGATGAAGAAATCATCTCAGCCGTTGAAACTGTGGGATTTGAGGTCAGGGATATTGTAAGATGATATGAAACGAACCTGAAACGGTAAAGTGCAGTTAATGACGAAATCGGACACAGCTGGTTTTTGAAAAAATGAGATTCTAAAAATCAACCCGTGTAAACATAATATCCACAAAAGTTCGATGATTACGGTCATCAGGAAGATTAAAAGTTTTATAACCGCTTTTGTCCTCACAAAATCAATGCTTGCTAAAATCAACCCTAATTCTCCCGAGTTGAATACCCTTGCAATTCTCACCGGTTGAAAAATAATCTCACAAGTTGAAACCCACGCAAATAAATCATTACAACCGAATATCCGCAAAAAACGAAGCACTAAAGGCTGTTGCAGCCTTTGGGACTTCGTTTTTTATGCCCATATATAGAAAGTGATAGCATTTTCGTTGAAATGACACCACCCGTTAATATAAGTGACGTCATAAAAGCCTGTTTTGTCATCATAAATGCAGAGAAAATCACGCTTCAAACGTAAAATGACATCAAAATCAGAAAAATGACACCTGTGCGACGTCAATTTCCTGTCAAAAAGGCGTCAATCGGAGAATTTTCCTTTGTGATAGAATTGAAATCAGGATAAGGGAGGTCATTTACGATAAAAAAGACACCATTATCCGCAAGATGCTCATTTTTGGCCAAATGTGACTTTTAACGTATTCCATATATATGACGAAAATCGGAGGTGCAAAATGCCGGAAAGATACAAACCCGATGAAGCTGCACACAGCGTTACTGTCGTAAAAACAACTTTTGTAGTGAACTCATTCACCGATACTCAAACAGCTGATACGGCGGAGAAACTTATCATCAGAATGTTAAAATCAAAAGTCGCAGAAGCGGCAAAGGAGGAGAAAACAGCATGATCCCTTACAATAATTCTATCATAGTCCCCGTAGATACAGGCTACGGGAATATCAAAAATTCACTGCACTCATTCCCCACGGGAATTTCAGCATACAAGACCAAGCCAATATTTGAGGGCAAGATACTTCATATTGGAGAAAT
>UQKC01000090.1 GCA_900541495.1 uncultured Ruminococcus sp.
CGAAAAATCTGACTGCGCATCTGAGGCACTATGGTTTTTAGATGCGACCATAAACACCATTTAAAATTTAGAAAAAATCAATTGATGTTTAGTATTACTGCCTTTCCCAATAGTCCAAGCCTGCGCTCGGCTTGAAAAAGGTTCGTATATAGCCGTCCGTGGAAAGGACGAGGAACTCGTTCGTTTCGGTGTCATAATAGAGGAAGTCGCCGTCATCTTTTTCGGTCTTGTGCAGGATATTTTCGCCCTCGGCGTTGATAAGCTCGTTGGCGAGGTCGAGATACTCATCCTGCGTGATATCGCCGAACTCTGCGCCGTGCTTTTCGTAGTGGCTGTCGAAAAGCTTCTCGCTGCGGAAATAATATTTCTGAACGGCTTTTTCCGTTTCGGATAGGTCTGCTTCCGAGGTTTCGGGGATATCGGCGGAAGTTATTTCATCGGAAATGACAGTTTTAGCCGCCGTTTCACTATCGAAAATTTCATCGTTGGAGTTTTCTCCGTCGGACATTTTTCCGTCAGATGTTTCGGTATCATCTTCGGAAACTGTTTCCGAAAGCGTTTCTGTTGGTTCTTCGCCGATGCTGTCAATATAGCGGCTAATGTCAGTGCCAACATAAGCTCCATCTATCTCGCCGACATCATCTTCCGAGCAGCCGCAGAGCATCAGCAACGATATCATCACTGCGGCAAAAACGGTAAGGAAATTTCTTTTTTTCACAAGGCTCTCCTTTAATACAAAAAGGCTGCCGCAAAAAATTGCAGCAGCCTTTGCTATACTGTGAAAATTATTCAGCAGACTCGTCTGTACCCTCTTCTTCAAGAAGTTCTCTGATAGACATACTAATTCTCTTCTTTTCGGTATCGATCTCTGTGATCTTTGCCTTAACAACGTCGCCAACGGAAAGAACGTCCTTAACGTTTGCAACTTTCTTATTAGCGATCTGGGAGATGTGGATAAGACCGTCAATACCCGGAATGATCTGTGCGAATGCGCCGAAAGGTGTGATAGAAACGACCTTAGCTTCAACTACATCGCCAACAGAATATTCGTTAGCGAACTTGACCCAAGGATTGTCCTCGTCCTTCTTGTAGCCGAGGGAGATTCTGCCGCTTTCGCTGTCGAGTTCCTTAACGAAAACTTCGATAACATCGCCAACCTTAACAACTTCGGACGGGTGCTTGATTCTGTTCCAGCTGAGTTCGGAAATATGAACCATACCGTCGATGCCGCCGAGGTCTACGAATGCGCCGTAGTTTGTGATAGACTTAACTTCGCCCTTGAACTTGTCGCCAACCTTAACGTTCTCCCAGAACTTAGCCTTTGCAGCATCCTTTTCTGCGTTGAGAACAGCCTTGATAGAGCCGACAGCCTTGAACTTCTGCTCGTTGATCTCGATGATCTTGAACTTAACAGTCTTCTTGAGAAGATTTTCAAGCTTTTCATCACGTCTTGCAGTAGCCTGAGAAGCAGGAATGAACACTCTTGTGCCCTCTGTGATAACAATTACGCCGCCCTTAACAACGTTTGTAACTGTACCTTCGAGAACTGCGTCCTCTTCCTTAGCCTTAACGAGCTTGTCGAAGCCGACCATAGCGTCAACCTTCTTCTTGGAAAGGTTAACGATACCTTCAGCATCGTTGATCTTGATAACGATAAGGTCAACTTCGTCGCCAACCTTAACTACATCGCCTACCTTGAGTGTAGGATCATCTGTAAGCTCGGACAGAGCGATATAGCCTGTCTGCTTTGTGCCGATATCAACTGTTGCTTCTGTGTTGTTTACGGCAGTTATGTATCCTTTCACCCGTTGACCGGTGTATATTTTTTTGAAAGATGCGTCGAGCGCGCTGGCGAAGTCAAAATCCTCGTCATTGTTTTTGATAATTTCGCTCATGTGGTTTTGTACCTCCTTGATTATATATGCCGGGGTCGATGCTCCGGCTGTGATCCCGATGTTAAAGTTTTCACCGAGTTCACGGAGCTTTTCGGGGATATTCTCCCTTTCAAGCTCACCTGCGTCCGAAATGAGGATACAGGATTTGCAATGCTCGCGGCAGATGTCGCAGAGCTTTGCTGTGTTGGAACTGCGTTTGCCGCCAATGACTATCATAAGGTCAGACTTTTCCGCAAGACGGACAGCACTCTGCTGGCGTTCGGCGGTGGCACTGCAGATGGTATTGAACACCTCTGCCTCGGGGTATTCCGATCTGATGATACGGCAGCACTTTTCCCATATAATTATATTATACGTTGTTTGCGCAACAATTGCAACCTTTTTTTTAAAATTTTTAAATTTTTTTTGTAAAATCTCACGAAGTTCAGCATCATTACCGCAAATATAAGGCGTTTTTTGGCAATGTTTAACAATTCCCTGTACTTCATCGTGGCCTTTATCGCCGAGAATGATGATATCGAAGCCCTCGGCAGACTTTTCGGACACTATTTTATGTATCCTTGCGACGAACGGACAAGTTCCGTCACAAACGGTAACGCCGAACGGCTTTCGCTTTTCGAGAAGCTCATAGATATCCCTGCCTACGCCGTGGGAACGGATAACAACGCTTGTATTTTCGAGTTTTTCTATCTCCTCGGGTGAATTTATGACATTCACGCCTCGGCTTTTCAGCTCATTGACGACGGTCTCATTATGGATTATCTCGCCGTAGGTCACGGCTTTTCCGCCGTTTTCTATAATATTATACACGATTTTTACGGCTCTGTCAACACCAAAACAGAAACCTGCCTTATCCGCGATCTCAATTCTGTGCGGCATCGTTCTTGTCCTCTATTTGGAGCGGAGCGTCGGCGGCTGTCAGCGCAGGGCCTTCGACAAGCTCCGTAATTGCGCCCATTATGCGTTTTTTTACCTCTTTGAGTTCGCGCGGAGAGCTGCCCTCGACGGCGAGTTCCCCGGCTTTTATCGGCTTTCCGAATTTGAGTGTGAGCTTTGAGCGGAAGTGCAGCTTTTCGCCCTCGAAAACAATTCCGCAGGGAACGACATCTGCGCCCGACTTTGCGGCTATCATCGCAACGCCCGTTTTGCCCTTGCCGACCTTGCCGTCCTTGGAGCGTGTGCCCTCGGGGAAAATGACAAGGTTTCTTCCCGAGCGGAGGATATTTATGCTGTCATCGATGACGGACATATCACCTGCGCCGCGCGTAACGGGAAAAGCGCCGAGCTTTCGTATGAACCAGCCGAAAAGCTTATTGTGGAAAAGCTCCTCTTTCGCCATATAGGAAACGGGAAGCTTCATCGGCATTGTAAGTATAACGGGATCGGCGTAGCTGCGGTGGTTGGAAGCCAAAACAACAGGTCTGTCCTGCGGAATATTCTCTATGCCCTCGATATGGAAATCGTAAAATATTTTGTACAGCCATTTAACGGGATATCTTACCCAAGCATACACAAACTATCAATCCTTTTCTGTAAATTACATAATAGTATAGCACATTTCCGCCTCAAAATCAACCGTTTATGTGGATTTTCCGAATATTTCTTATAAAAAAGCCGCACAAACTTGTCTGCATGGTATATTTTTCAAGAAACAAGCAGATGAGGTGCTAAGGCTTTAGCCGGTAGTTTTTAGAGGTGACCATAATTTGTTTAGTTGTTTAAATTGTATGGTAGGGGGGTGGGAGTATTGATCAGTTATTTTTATCAGCAAAAGCAAACCGCTCCTTAACAAATGTTGACAGCTGCGATTCTCTGTGATAAAATATAAAAAATGATGAACATGAACATTAACATTGACAAAGATCAATGCAAAAATCACCTATCCCTGATAGACTTCAAGCTGAAAGCGAAGAGCATAAGAGAGAACTTGGAAAATTTACAGATCAAACGTAACAGCGACTTATTAAAGATGCATCTTTTAATATTTTTGCAAATTCATAATAGTATATAGATAATATATGCTTAAATGCAAAATACAATTGTGATTTTTAAGGAGATATAATGGATAAAAAGATAAAAATACTATTCGTCTGCCACGGCAATATATGCCGAAGCACAATGGCGCAGAGCGTCTTTCAGGATATGGTCAATAAGGCAGGACTTACTGACAGGTTTGAGATCGATTCTGCTGCCACGAGCACCGAAGAGATAGGCAATCTGCCGCATCACGGCACTACTGCCGAGCTTCGCAGGCACAGCATTCCCATTGTTCCGCACCGCGCGCGGCAGCTCACCAAAGCTGACGCGAAGCATTTCGACTACCTCATCGGAATGGACACTGCCAACATTCGCAATATGCGCAGAATGACGGGTGCTGACGACAAAATATACAAGCTTTTGGCGTTCGCGGATATTGGCAGGGACGTTGCTGACCCGTGGTACACGGGCGATTTCGCTGCGACCTACGCCGATGTTACGCTTGGTTGCGGAAAGCTGCTCGAAAAGCTGAAGGAGGAACTTCGTGATGAATAACAGTAAAGCCACCAACTGCGAAAGCTGCGTGAACTACGTTTATGACGATGATTACGACTGCTTCACCTGCATGGCAAACCTTGACGAGGACGAAATG
>UQKC01000091.1 GCA_900541495.1 uncultured Ruminococcus sp.
ATAAGAAATGTATGCGGATTTTCGAGCATACATTTCTTATGAAGACAGGTTCTAACAAAAGATGCCTGCCTCTCAGCACAGAAGCAGGCATGAAACATAGGGAGATGTTTCAGAAAGTGAAAAAGGAGTATATCTGCAAACCGCAGCCAAAGCTGCAGGGTGCATTTTAAGTAAAAACAGTTTACTTTCCCGACTTCTTAACTTTAAGAATATTCTTATTGTAAGAAAGTATCGCTGTAAATTCGCGGAGGATATCTCTTGCGGCTACGCATGTGATCTCGGCAGGGTCATACTCGGGAGCAACCTCAACAAGATCCATTCCCACAATGTTAAGTCCCGTAAGCGAAAGTCGGAGCAGCTTCAAAGCTTCGGCTGTAGTGAAACCGCCGATAACGGGAGTACCTGTACCCGGAGCAAACGCAGGGTCAAGGAAATCAATATCGAATGTTACGAAAACGGGCGCATCTCCGACCTTTCCACGGATACGGTCAGCAGCAGCTTCCATACCGATATCAGCAAGCTCATTTGCGGAAATGATCTCAAATCCGTTGGAAAAAGCATAGTCATGATCGTGAACGGAATTAAGTCCGCCGCGCATACCGACCTGAATGGAATGAGCGCCGTCGATACATTCCTGCTCAAGAGCAAGACGGAATGGAGTACCGTGGTGGATAGCTGTCTGTCCCGAGAAATACTCGCCTGCCCAAGTATCGGTATGTGAATCGAAATGCACGATAGCCACCTTGCCGTATTTCTTCTTCAACGCGGAAAGCTCAGGGAAAGCCAATGTGTGATCTCCGCCGACACCGATAGTCACCGCGTCGGTATTTTCAAGTATTCCCGAAAGTTCGGTGATGACCTTTTCCATGCTCTTTTCAATATAGGAAATAGGCATATCGAAGTTGCCGTAATCGACCGCTTTGAAATTATCGAGAATGTTGAAATCAAGCTCTTCGTGATAATTCTTGCAGGAAGAAAATTTTCTGATAGCGTTAGGGCCGAACTTACAGCCGGGGCGGTTAGTTACGCCAAGGTCGAACGGCATTCCGTAAAAGACCGCATCTGCATCTTTGATATCCTTTGTATATTCAAATCCGAGGAATGTATAAAGTCCCGTGAATTCGGGCTGGAAATTATCAAGCATTGTTCTTACCTCCATTCTTGTTGGCTTTTCTCTTTGCAAAAGCCGCAACGCTGTCACGCATAATGCTTTCAACGAGCTGGGCTGTGATATGTCCCGGGTCGTAGGACGGCGTGAAATCAACAACGTCCATTGCCTTTACATCAAGCTCAACACCGATGTATCTGATGATCTGACGGATATCGACCGAAGCGAATCCTCCGCTTACGGGAGTTGTTACACCCGGAGCAAAAGCAGGATCGACAAAGCTCATATCGACAGATATAAAGCATGGCATATCTCCTACCGTTTCGGCAATGACGGACATTATCTCGCTTCGCGTCATTTCGTGCATCTGCGAAGCGGTAAGCACCTTCATTCCGAGATCCTTTGCATAGTCACATTCTTCCTTGCTGTAGTAGCCGCCCCTTATTCCAAGCTGAATGGAGTGCGCAGGGTCGATAAGCTCTTCCTCGATGACCTTTCTTATAGCAGTTGCATCGTCATATTCAGCGCCGAAGTTTCTTACATCTCTGTTAGAATCAAAATGAACAAGAGCGACCTTGCCGTACTTCTTCTTTACCGCTCTGAGTTCTGCGAGCGTGATGATCTGACCGCCGCCCACTGCAATAGAGATCGCACCTTTATTGATTATCTTCGCTGTATATTCCTCTGCAATTCTCAAAGACGGAGTAAGATATCCGAACTTGATCGGAGCTTCGCCGAGGTCAGTTCCGCAGAAGTCATCTCCAACCTGTATCTGAAGATCGGACGACCAGCCGATGCCCGACTTGAACGAAGGTTCGGAACGCATATCGTTCGGACCGAATCGCGCATCTGCTCTCATTACCGATGAGCAGTCATACGGGATACCGACGACCGCATAATCCATTCCGTCAAGCTCGGCTTGGAACGGGATATTCTGAAAAGTGGAAATACCCGCATAGGACGGACAGTTTTCATTGAACAAAGTCTGTTTCATTTTTATCGCTCCCCTCTTTTATTCTCCGAATCCTTTATAGGATGTGATTCCTGCCTTTTTGCAGGCTAAAAGTGAAATGAATTCGTATGTGATCCTTGAGCCGGCCATTGCTGTGATATCGCTGATATCATACAGCGGATCGACGCAAACAATGTCAAAACCTTTGATATCCATTCCGATGAGCGACTTTCTCATAAGCTCAAGTGCCTGCCTTGTCGAGAAGCCGCCGCTCTCGGGAGTTCCCGTACCCGGCGCATAAGCAGGGTCAAGGAAATCAATATCAAATGTAACATAAACGGGAACGCCCGCAAGTCTTTTTCTTATCCGTGCCGCAGCCTCATCGATACCGATAGCGTGAAGCTCGGTCGCAGGTATCATATCCATTCCCGAATTCTTCGCAAAGTCGTGAACATGGCAAGTTCCGACGTATCCTCTCATTCCAACCTGAATAGAATGTTCGGTGAGGATACAATTATCATTGATAGCATCGAAAAACGGTGTTCCGTGGTCGGACGGAGCTTCGGGGTCGATCTCGTGATAGCTTGTATCCGAATGGGAATCAAAGTGTACGATAGCGACCTTTCCGAAAACATTTCTGTATGCTCTCAGTTCGGGAAAAGCGATCGAATGATCTCCGCCGAGGATAACGGGAGTCATACCCTTTCTTAAAAATCCCTCAACGTGTTCAGTGATAGAATCAAATGTCTTAAAAGCATTTCCGTTGAAAACGGGAATATCACCGTAATCAGCACCTTCAAGATAATCAGAGATCTGTATTTTCAGATCGGGATTGTAAACATTGTTTCCATAAGCATCTCTGATCGCCTCAGGGCCAAGTCTTGTACCGCCTCTGGCTGTTGTCAGCGTATCGAACGGAACACCTGCCACAATGAAATCCAGATTTTCGGGGTTCTTTGTGTAAGGCAGCTTCATATACGTTGTCATTCCGGGCATTCTTTCGGTTGATCTTTGCATTTTGCATACCTCCTGAAATTCATATCGTTTTTTATAGCAGCGATCTGTCTATCGTGCATTTCTGCATTTGCACCGCTGCATTTTCTTTTTCTTACCTGCTTTTTGTTTCTGAGCTAAGTATAGACTTTTGTGCAGGGCAAATGTCAAGAGGCTTTTTTAACAAGAGGTACAATTTCGTCCTATTATACAAATTTGCTGATAATATAAGCATAGTTTATATAAATTTTAGCTTATAGAATAAGATAGCAACAGATGACACACTTTTTTATTTTATAAAATTTATACTGAATTGTAAAGACAGCTGTTAAAAATTCGCCAATTATAAATTTTGGATCAAGATAATAAAATGCAGGATAAATATAAACAAATTGCATAACTTGTAATAGCAACTACTGAATTTTATAACGATCCGAGATAGTCATACTGACCCAATTCCAATAATATTTTCCATAAATTCAAAACTTTTCTCCATTTCAGATGACGATCTGTGATATTATAATATAAAAGGGCTAAAATTCAGAACCTGTCTTCATAAGAAATGTGTGCGGATTTTCGAGCATAATTTTGTTGCAG
>UQKC01000092.1 GCA_900541495.1 uncultured Ruminococcus sp.
GAAGATGCGCCAAGTCGTAGAAAATTTGCCGTGAGGGAGGTTTTTAGAGGTTCCCACAATAAAAAATGCACCGCACAAAGCACATAACACAGCTTTGTGCGGTTTTGTTTAAAGTGAACTCAGAACTTCCGAAATATCATCATCGATGCAGACCGAGCGCTTCGCAATTTCGTCGGGGCAAAATGCTTCGCCGAAATTTACGCAGGCATAGAATGAATTCGGGTTCTCGGCGGTCATTTTCCAAAACGGATATTTTATTATCGCAGGAGTGTTGAAGCCGACACCGAGCTCCAAAAAAAGCATATGCATATTTTTATGGCGGCGAATGAACTCGTGATAGCGGTCGGACGCTTCGTACCAACCATTGTCCTGAACGAAGCTGTCGTCACAGCGCAGATTCATTGTCATCGGTCTGCCGCACTCGGGACAGCGCGGAACAAGCTCGGACGGAACACGCATATTTTTCTGCTCGGCATACATTCTGCGAATGATCTCTTCGTTATCATAAGTCTTGTCACAGCAAGGCTTCGTGCATTGAAAAAGTCCGTAATCGCCCTGCGTGTAGAAAATCCGCTTTTTATCAAAACCAACCTTTTGAAATTGGTGGTCAACGTTCGTGGTAAGCACGAAATGATCCTTACCCGAAACAAGCTCGAACAGCTTTTTATATGTCCCGTTTTCGCAGTCGGTATAACGGTTGATGTAAATATATCTTGACCAGTACGCCCAATGCTCCTCGGGAGTTTCAAATGGGTAAAATCCGCCCGAATACATATCTTTAAAGCCGTATTTTTCGATAAAATCAGCAAAGTTATTTTTAAAGCGTTCGCCCGAATATGTAAAGCCTGCGGCGATGGAAAGACCTGCTCCTGCGCCTATTACGACACAGTCGGCACTGTCAAGCTCACCTCTCAGCTTTTCAAGCTTTGACGAGTAATTTTCTGTAAATTTCGCTGTCGCTCTCTTTAAAAACATTGAATATCACCTTTATTTCTCCCGAATATCTGCGAACCGTATCAACTGCGATCTCAGCCGCTTCCTTTTGCGGAAAGCCGAAAACTCCCGTTGAGATACAGCAGAATGCAATGCTGCCGATGTGATTTTTCCGCGCCAACTCAAGACAGGAGCGGTAGCAGCTTTCAAGCAGCCGTCGGTGTTCATTCGTCAGTCTGCCCTGCACGATAGGACCGACCGTATGTATGATATTTCCGCACGGCAGGTTATAGGCATCGGTCAGCTTCGCCCGACCTGTCGGTTCATCATGCCCCTGCGTGTTCATTATTTCCGCACATTCAAGCCGAAGCTGTATGCCCGAAAAGGTGTGTATCGCATTGTCTATACAGGAATGACACGGCCGAAAGCAGCCAAGCATCGCCGAGTTCGCCGCATTGACTATCGCACCGCATTTCAGCGTTGTGATATCGCCTTTCCAAAGATAGATATTTCCGCTTATCGGCTTCATATCGCCGATGTCGGTTATGCCCTTTGCCGAAATTTCCTCACGGAGAAATTCGTCCTGCACCTGCAAAAAATCCTTCTCCGCAGGCTTCGGCGGACGGACGTTCACAAGGCTTCGGAAAAGGTCAAAACGCGCTTTTTCGTCCTCGGGTATGCTTATATTTTTATACCGCCTATCCTCCGCAAGAAGATATTTTACAAGCTATAAAAGCTTTTCACTGTGCGTCACCGCAAACGCTCCTTTCGCCGTGTCAGCGATCATTATTCTCCAACAACGCTGATACGCTTTTGAATATTGTTTCCGTTCACGATCTCATCGACCATTGCTGCGGCATAATCTGCATAACTGATAACACTTTCGCCCTTTGAATTGAGTACAAGCTCCTCGCCGCCGAAAATGTATTTGCCCGTTCTTTCGCCGTCTGCACGGAAGTCACCTGCGGGGCTGATGTAAGTCCACTTTACATCGTTTCTTCCGCGAAGCTCACCAAGAGCCTTAGCCATAGCAGAAGCAAGCGGCTTGAAGATCTCGGGGAAATCCTTTCCGTCCGCAACGGTCAGAGTGTGTTCGGGGTCAACATAAAGGCTTCCCGCACCTCCGACAACGAGCAGGTGCGTTTCCGTGCCGCTGAGTATATCACAAAGATGAGCCAGTGTTGTGCTGTGCTGCGGAAGAGTTTCGGGTGTCCATGCTCCGAATGCGTCAACGACCGCATCAAAGCCTTTCAGATCATCGGCGGTGAGGTCGAAAATATCCTTTGAGATAACTTTTTCCGCAGCCGAGCGATTTTCCCCTCTTACAACTGCTGTAACATCAAGACCTCTGTTCAAAGCTTCCTTTACGATGAGCTGACCTGCTTTTCCGTTTGCACAAATAACTGCTGTTTTCATAATTTTTTCCTCCTGAAATAAATTTTTTTCGGGAGATAAGCGCTTGATCTCTTTCGATGTTCCTATCATACCACAGCCTTTGCCGATTGTAAAGTACGCACTTTTCGGTGACATAGTTACCCCGAGGTGACCTTTGCGCTGTTACGGGGTATTTTTGCAAAAAATTTTTTGCCGATGCCGAAATATTGTGATATTGTCAATATTCTGATGTATTTCAAGTTTCGCTAACACAAAAGATGTGCAAAGTCGTAGAAAATTTGCCGAAAAGACGTGCGCATATGCTTATGAAGACAGGTTCTTATATTTTGGATATATGAAAAGCATCACACTGTGGTGCTTTTTTTATTGATTATGCTCAGCTTGGAACGCTTCTCCCCATTCTGCCATTGCATCAAGGATAGGCGACATACTTTGCCCGAGGGCGGTGAGGGTATATTCCACCCTTGGCGGAACTTCGGGAAAAACCTCTCTTGTTAGAAGACCGTCCTCTTCCATAGCGCGCAGATTTGAAGTCAGCACTTTCTGCGAAATTCCCGTTACCGACTTTTTCAGCTCACCGAAGCGTTTTGTTCCGCTCCGCAGATCGCGGAGGATAAGCACTTTCCACTTATCGCCGATGAGCATAAGTGTTGTTTCGACGGGGCAAGGCGGCAGCTCGGTTTTGTTTATCATAAAAAAATACCTCCAACAGTATATTTTTGAATGTTACATTCGTTTAGAACCTGTCTTCATAAGAAATGTATGCGGATTTTCGAGCATAATTTTGTTG
>UQKC01000093.1 GCA_900541495.1 uncultured Ruminococcus sp.
GAAAATTTGCGAATAATACAAAGTATTATTTTGTTTCGGTTTTTAGAGAACCCCTAAAGTTTACGTCCACGCATTAAAAAGCGTGGACGTAAACTTTGTTTTTTCTTGCTTTTTAGTTAAAGAACACTTCTCCGTCTTCAACAGTGAGGATAGTGAAATCGGTATAATAGCTGTTGCCGTAGATATCGTTGATCTCAAAGTTATAGTTATAGTCGTTATCGGGGAGGTAATCGAGATATACGGAATTATCTCCGTCAAAGGTGAATTCCTCACCCTGCGTGATATCGACATAGTTTCCATCGGGGTTATAGGTATAGTACAGAGGAACGATGATATCGCCGTTTTTGAGCTTGGTGATATTCTTCGGTGCCTGACCGTTGCTGTCGATGCTGTCCCAAGCGCCGAGAATGGTAAGATCGCCGTCATTTTCCTCGGTGATCTCGTGGCGGATTCTCAGGTTGGTTGCTTCGCCGTTGAGAAGTACAGGTACGGAATAGATATCGTAGTCTTCGTTTTCTTCGACGATATACATTGCAAGCAGCTGACCGTCGGCGAGGGTATACCACAAGCCGTCAAAAAGGTCTTCTACTTCTCCGCTGTCCCAATCGACATACACATAATTGTCTATGCCAAGCTCATAGAAGCAGTTCGATTCATTGTCATTGTAATAAACGGTGCAGTTCACGCTTTCAACATTGTCGATGCTTCCGCTGTCAAAGGTGAACGAATAATAGCCGTCCTCGTTGATATGCGGTTCTTCGGCAAAGTATATCTCGCCGTCGTTTTCGCTGACGAAGGACATATCTTCGCTGTCCTGCTCATCGTATGAATCCCAATAGCTGCTTGACTGCGTCATATCAGCGCTGCTGCCCCAGTATTCCGTTCCTGCGCTGAGCCAAGCATCGCTGTTGTATCCGTCGGTCGTGCCGTTTGATGAGCCGTAAGCGATGCGGTCAACGAAAGCCATATAGTAAGGGCTTATGCAGATATCCTTGAAAATGGAAAGCTCCTGCGAACCCGACACCATAAGCGGATAATATGTGGAAAGTCCCGATGAACCGCTTTCGTTTTCGCCGTAGATATTGTAAACAACGGCATCATCGATAGCCGCAAGAACAGCATCCCTTGCAGAAGCATCGGTCGAAGCAGATGAGATGAGCGAGCCGAGATCGACCATGTTTGTATAGCCCTCGGACTTATTGTTTCCGCCGTAATTCTTAGCGGAGTTTATTCCTCTTATCATTGAAGCGAGTGCAGAAGGGTCATCGGCAGCCTGATTCATTGAAGCTGCGGCATTGTTCACGGCTTCGATAAGAGCATCTATTTTTGAAAGATCGGTAATGGAGAATGTTGCGCTGTCCTCCGACCAGACATCTGCACAGGAAGAGTAGAAGCTGTCTGCAACGACTTTTCCGAGTTCAGCACCGCTGCAGTTCGGATTGCTGTCAAGGTACTGTCCGATAGCTGTGTAATCCCAGCCGTAACCCGGTTCAAGCTCTTCCGAAGCATACATATAGCGAGCGTGAGGAACGAGCATATTCGCATTTTCGACCGTTGCCATAAGGCAGGCATCGAAGCCGATGAATTCAAATTTATCGGTCATACTGTCGAAAACGTAGGTGAGCGCATTGTCGATTTCACCGAGAGAAAGCGAATCATAATCCTTGTTTTCATCGAAGCAAACGCCCGTGATGCTTCCGCCGCCGTGGTTCCAGAAAACAAGTCCCATTTTTGCGGCAGGGTAATTGCCAACGCCCCAGCTGAGGAAATCCGCGAGAGTCGAGGTTTGACCCATACCCGTTTCGGAAATTTCGTCAACGAGAGTGATATCGCCGTCCGTAATGACATATCTCTGGTGGCTGTTTTCGGAAATGCCGTAGCCGTTCCATTCGGCAGCACCGCCCGTCTGAACGACGAACTTGATGTTTTCGGAGGTGCTTGCGTTCACCATTTCTTCCATATCGGAAACGCCAAGTCCGTTTCCGCTTTCAAGGTCAGAACCGCAGAGGTAGACAAAAACTGTCCAAGTTCCGTCCTCGCCCATGGGAACTTCCGCATCTCTCTGCTTACGGGTGAGGCTTATTCCGCCGTCACCTTCAACAACGAGCGAGGAGCTTCTTGCCGTATAAGCCGACGGATCGGACGGAGCGGAGCTGTCGACCTTGCTTTCATCTTCCTCATAGTAGCCGCTGTTATCATCATAATCGTAATCATCGTCCCAGTCTTCGTCCATACAGCCGCAGAGTGAAGCCGCGGAAACAACTGCAAGAACACCTGCAATAATTCTTTTTCTAAATTTTTTTTCAGACATATTTTCTTCGCCGAGAAGTATTTTCACGGCGTATGTCCTCCTTTCGTGTCAAATTGGTTAAATAAAATCAATATAATCTGTAATAAATTATACATTAATTTAATATAAAATTCAACAGTTTTTGAGAAAATAGTCATTATTCACAAAATCAAAGCGGGTAATAAGCTAATTTAAAGAAATATGACAAAGCAGGAAAGCGTATTTTTATAAAAAGCATATATTTGTAAACTTTTTTGTGGAAAAAGTTTTTTAAGCAGAATTTGGTGAGAAAAAGACGATAACATATTTTTATGCATTTTAAATAAAAATATATTGTTTTGCTTTAATATTATGGTGTAATTACTGCAATTTGTACGGCAGTTTAAATTAAATATAAGACATTCGTCCCTTGTTTATCAAAACTGCATTTGGAGGGTAAATTTTGAAAAATAAGAGTATAAAAGAGGAACTTTCGGCACTTGTGATGATAATTTTCGGCGTTTCCTGCCTGATACTGGCTGCGATATGTGTCAGCTCGCCCTCGGCTTCGCTTATCAAAATGGAAAATGCAAATTGTAGCTATTGAAAATAGCTTTATATGGCTTTTGCGCCGATTTTTGTCTACACTTTGATTAAAAATTAGGAAAAAGCTGATTAAAGCGAAGCGTT
>UQKC01000094.1 GCA_900541495.1 uncultured Ruminococcus sp.
GAAGAAGATGTGCAAAGTCGTAGAAAATTTGCCGTGAGGGAGGTTTTTAGAGGTTTCCTAAAATGATAATTGAAAAATTGATGCTATAAAATAAAGTGTTAGAGTTTATGCTGTACTACGAAAAATACGGCATACGGCGATTTCAAATGTACCGAATTATCAATTTTTCAAATGTAAATAAACTGTAAAACCGCATTAAAATCTCTTGACTTAGAGCCAACTCTAAGTATTATAATGTAATCAGAAAAAAGGTGGTGATCCGAATTTCCCGAAAAGCGTTATTTGGGAGATCAAAAGAATATGACTATAAAAGAAGTAAGCGAAAAATACGGACTCTCGCAGGATACTCTTCGTTATTACGAAAAAATAGGCGTTATCCCACCCGTTACAAGAACTTCGGGCGGTATCCGAAACTACACCGAAAAGGACATCGGTTGGGTCGAAAACGCCGTTTGTATGCGTAACGCAGGACTTCCCGTTGAGGTCATAGCCGAGTATTGCAGGCTTTTCAGCATGGGCGACTCGACTATCGGCGCACGGCTCGAACTTCTCACCGAGCAGCGCAAAAAACTCATTGAGCAAAAGGAACAGCTTGAAGCGGAAATTTCACGCCTTGACTACAAGATAGGCAGATACGAAATCGCCGTAAAGACGGGCGTTTTGAGCTGGGAAAAAGAATAATGAAAGGACTTGAAAATCATGTATATTGAAAAGATCAACTCTCCAGGTGACGTTAAAAAGCTTGACCACGATGAAAGGATCGCTCTTGCCGCTGAAATGCGTGAGGCGCTTTTAAAGAGAGCAAGTATTCACGGCGGACACTTCGGCCCTAACTTCGGTATGGTCGAGGCTACTATCGCTCTCCACTATGTTTTCAACTCTCCCGAGGACAAGATGATCTTCGATGTTTCGCACCAGAGCTACCCACACAAGATGCTCACGGGCAGAAAGGACGCTTATCTTTACCCCGAAAAATATGACGATGTTTCGGGATATACGAACCCTAACGAAAGCGAGCACGACTTCTTCGAGGTCGGTCACACCTCCACTTCGATAAGCCTTGCCTGTGGTACTGCAAAAGCTCGTGACCTCACGGGCGGCAAGGGCAACGTTATCGCTGTTATCGGCGATGGCTCTTTGAGCGGCGGCGAGGCTCTCGAGGGTCTTGACACGGCAGGCGAACTCAACACGAACCTTATTATCATCATCAACGACAACGATATGTCCATTGCCGAGAACCACGGCGGACTTTACCGCAACCTCAAGGCTCTCCGCGAGGGCAACGGCAAGGCTGAAACCAACCTTTTCACTGCAATGGGTCTTGACTATGTTTTCGTCAGGGACGGAAACGATATTGACGCGCTCATCAAGGCTTTTGAAAGCGTCAAGGACACCAAGAAAGCCGTTGCCGTTCACATCGTAACGCAGAAGGGCAAGGGTTATGCTCCTGCCGAAAAGGACAAGGAAAACTGGCACTGGCACATGCCGTTCAACATTGAAACGGGCGAATGTACTTTCAGCTTTGACGGTGAAGATTACGGCGCAATGACCGCTGATTATCTCCTCGGCAAGATGAAGAAAGACCCTGCCGTTGTTGCACTCACAGCAGGAACTCCGACCGTAATGGGCTTTACAAAGGACAAGCGTGAACTCGCAGGAAAGCAATTTGTCGATGTCGGCATCGCAGAAGAAAACGCAGTTGCAATGAGCTCCGCACTCGCAAAATTCGGCGCAAAGCCTGTTTTCGGTGTTCACAGCCCGTTCCTCCAGCGCACCTACGACCAGCTCTCGCACGATGTCTGCATCAACAGGAACGCTGCAACATTTGTCGTTTTCTCTGCCTCCGTATGGGGTATGAATGACGTTACCCACCTTGGACTTTACGATATCCCGATGATATCGAATATTCCTGAGCTTGTTTACCTCGCACCGACCTGCGCAGAGGAATACTTTGCAATGCTCGACTGGGCAATTGAGCAGAACGAGCGTCCCGTTGCGATCCGTGTTCCCTGCAACGGCGTTATCCACTCGGACAGAAAGTTCCCGACCGATTACAGCGCGCTTTCTTCCGAGGTCGTTGCAAAGGGCAGCAAGGCAGCTATCATCGCACTCGGCGACTTCTATCAGCTTGGTGAAGAAACTGCGGCTATCCTTAAAGAAAGCGGCATAAATGCAACTCTCGTTAACGCACGTTATGCAAGCGGAGTTGACGCAAAGCTTCTTGACGAGCTGAAAAAGGATCACTCGCTCGTTGTTACTCTCGAAGACGGCTCGCTTGAAGGCGGCTTCGGCGGCAAGGTAGCATCATACCTTGGTGATTCCGGTGTCAAGGTCAAGAATTTCGGCATCGCGAAGTCGTTCTACGACCGCTACAACCCCGATGAGCTTCTTGAAAAGCTTGGTGTTACACCTAAGAACATTGCGGAATACATCATTAACAATGCGTAATTATTTTGCTCCGCAAATTTATGGCGAGAACCGATTTTCCGTAGGGGCGGATTCTAAGGAAACGCTGATTAATACGTTTTTGCCATTTTTCAAAATGTTTATGTCA
>UQKC01000095.1 GCA_900541495.1 uncultured Ruminococcus sp.
GTGATATTCATGTATCTATCATATCATATTTTGAGTTTAGTGTCAACAGGCTCTAGGAAAAAGCTGATTAAAGCGAATCAGCGTTTCCTTATTTACAAGTATAAAAAAGCGATGCAATTCCTGATCTTGAATTGCATCGTTTTTATTTTTCAATTTGGTAGAGAAGCAAAACTAATTCCGCATTCCGAATTCATAATTCCGAATTTGAAATTTATGCTCTCGCATCGAATAATGCGCCGATATCACCTGCAAATGCTTTTGCGGAATCGTTCATCATCTCGATAGTTCCCATTGCAAGCTGTGAACTTACGTCCATACTCTTTTTAAGTATGCTTACGCCTGCCTGCTGCTGGAACTGCGCCTGCTTCATTGCCATTGCTGTTGAATCGATAGATGTACTCATATCCATAATATCAGCCTCCTTTTATGGGGATAGATCACTTCATATTTTTGATATCGTTAAGGAGCGAGCTGAACTGTTCAATATCCTTGTAGCAGTTTGCAACAACGTTCTGTGTGTTAGCGATATTCTCAACGATAGCCTTTGAACGGCTGTCGATGTTTGTCATTGCGTTCTGAATGCTGTCTGCGGAGCTCTGGCTCGTTTCGGCAAGGCTTCTGACTTCCTGCGCGATAACGCCGAAGCCCTTGCCTGCTTCTTTAGCTCTCGAAGCTTCGATAGAAGCATTGAAGCCGAGTATCTTCGTATTGAGCGCGATATCCTGTATCTGCTTGAGGGTATCATTCGTCTTTACGATCTCTGCCGAAGTGCCCTTTGCGATCTCGCCAAGGTTTGCATAAGCGTCCTTGAGCGAGTTGAGCGACTTTTCTGTGTGCTTTACAAGTGTGCTTGCTTCGTCAACCTTTTTATAAAGCGCCTGATTAAGGCTTGTAAGACCCGAATTGTTCTGCTTCGAGATATAAGCATCATAAGCCGACTGTGAAAGAAGTCCTGCGATTATGAAGAGGAAATCAGCGGCAGCTTCGACCTGCTCTCTGCTTACTATCTTTACCTTGCGGAGAGCTGCTATGTATTTATCCTCGTTCACGCCCATATCGCGCGCGATCGCACGGAATTTTTCCTCATCGGGTTCTTCGGTGAGCACCTGACCGCCGATGAATGAGCCGATCATTTCACCGCCGAGCATAATAGGTGCAGCGAAGTCAACGAGTCCTGCATGGCAGGAATAAGAAACAGACTTTCTTGAAAGGAGAGCGTCCTCGCCGCCCTTTTTATCGCACTGAGCGCATCTGCGCGCACCGTCACGGTTCTTTCTTGTAATATCCATACAGAATTCGGTGAAATTGCTTCCCTTTGTAACAGCATTGCCGTCAGCGTCCGTAGTGAGCGCAGCCATTCCGGTAAGTCTTGCAAATCCGTCCTGAATGGACTGAAGAGTGCTTACGCTTATCAAATCTGTGAGAGCTATTGCCAATTTAATTCCCTCCAACGAAAAAGAAATGTGCCGTCAACGCAGACATTTCCTTATACTTATAGTTATTATACATATAATACACCGTTTTTATAATTTTGTCAAGCATTTATTACCCGTTTTACAGCAATATGTCCAATTTTCACAAAATACATATAAAAAAATCTGTATGACAATACAGTAGTCAAAATGTAAATAAATATCAAATCTGTTGAAAATGCAATTGTTTTGAGGTATAATGTAACTTGAGATAGATTTTTCCTTTTCGGAGGCATTTAATGTACTACTGCTGCGGTATAACCGACGTCGGAACTGTGCGAGATCACAACGAAGACGCTTTTCTTATCAATAAAATAGTAATGGATCAGGCTATGCTCGAAAGTGAGCTTCATACACCCTTTATTACCGCCGTTGCTGACGGTGTCGGGGGCGAAGTCGGGGGCGAAGTCGCTTCAAGGCTTGCGCTTAACCTGCTCTGCTCGCTGAAGCCTGCCGAGAACACCGACTATGAAAAAAAGATACTCGATATCCATTATGCCCTGCGCAAAAACGGCGCTGAAAACAACAATATCAATATGCAGACAACGCTCTGCGCGCTCGCCGTCGATAAAAATGGCTCTGCCTGCATAATAAACGTCGGCGACTCGAAGCTTTTCCGATGCCGCGGCGGCAGTATCAGACAGCTTTCGCGCGACCAGTCGCTCGTCCAGATGCTCTACGAGCAGGGCGAGATAACCGCCGATGAAAAGCGCACTCACAAGCACCGCAACGTCATTTTTCCCGTCCTCGGAAACATAGTCGAAGACCCGACTGTTGAGGTAACGCCTATCGAGGGCGGCATACAGCCCGGCGACCTTATCCTTATATGCAGTGACGGTCTTTCCGATTATATCACCAAGGGCGATTTTGAGGAAACTCTTGCCCTCCCGATAAAGCTCCCGAAGCGTCTTAAAGCGCTCGTAGAGCTTGCCAAAAACGGCGGCAGCACGGACAACATCACCGTTATCGGCATTTCGGCAATGTGAACTTTTTTAATGCGTAATTCGTAATGCGTAATTAGAACCTGTCTTCATAAGCATATGCACACGTCTTTTCGGCAAATTTTGCTGC
>UQKC01000096.1 GCA_900541495.1 uncultured Ruminococcus sp.
GATCCTCGGTCAGAAATGGCCGAGGATTTTTTATTTCCTTTGCTTGCTGAATCTTTTCAGAATATTTCACGGGTTAACAAGCTTCGTTCCTCCAAAATCTTTTCGTTTGTTGGTAAAAGTCCTCACGAGGATTTATCACATTTGTGCCAAACTTCTCCTTATGCGCAAATGGGTCTTTCTATGCTTACTCTTCCTCCCGTTCCTCAGTTCTGCTGCAGAACGTGAGATTCGTATCGGCTTAATCGATACATTTGATCAAGATTTTTATCTCGAGACTTTCGTCCCGACGATTGAGCACATTCAAAAAACACTAAAAGACTACAAAATCACTGTGGTAGAGCTGCAGCAAAATAATCTCCTTGCCAACGTTGTTAAGGAACGACCCGACTTCCTCGTCTCTTCTGCCGGCAACTTTGTCACGCTGATTTCTAAACTAGGTGCCCAGCAGATCGCAACAGTCAGCCGCAATCATGCCTATAGCCCCAAAGAAGCTGTCTCCTCGGTATTTATTGTTCGAAATGATCGTAAAGATCTTCAAAAAGCTTTGGGAATGTATGGGTATCAGCTATGACCGCTATATCCGCACGACCGATGACTACCACGTTGAAGCCGTACAGAAAATTTTCAAGGAGCTTTACGACAGAGGATATATCTACAAGGGCGAATATGTCGGAAAATACTGTACTCCGTGCGAAAGCTTCTGGACAGAATCCCAGCTCGTTGACGGCAAATGCCCCGAGTGTGGAAGAGATGTTATCGAAGCTAAGGAAGAAGCTTACTTCTTCAAAATGTCACCATTCGCAGACCGCATCGAGAAGCTTCTCACCGAAACTGATTACCTCCGCCCGAAGACAAGAGCTACCGAGCTTGTAAACAACTTCATCAAGCCGGGTCTTGAAGATCTCTGCGTTTCGAGAACAAGCTTCAAGTGGGGAATCCCGATAACTTTCGACCCTAACCACGTTGTTTATGTTTGGATAGACGCGCTTTCCAACTATATCACAGCACTCGGCTATGAAAACAGCGCACACAACGACTACGAAAAATACTGGCCGGCAGATGTTCACATGGTAGCAAAGGATATTATGCGTTTCCACGCTATCATTTGGCCTGCAATGCTTATGGCACTCGATCTGCCGCTCCCGAAGCACCTTGCAGTTCACGGCTGGATTACTTTCAACGGACAGAAGATGAGCAAATCGCTCGGCAATGTCGTTGACCCGTTCGTCCTCAGCGAACGCTACGGCGCAGACGCTATCCGCTACCACATTATGCGTGAAATGGCTCTCGGCGCAGACAGCGCATTCTCCAACGAGATAATGATAAACCGCATCAACTCCGACCTTGCGAACGGACTTGGAAACCTCGTTTCGAGAACCGTTGCAATGACGCTCAAATATTTCGACGGCACACTCCCAACCGAAAAGCAGAGCGGCGAATTTGACGATGAACTTATCGCCGAAGCAACATCGCTCCTCGCAAAAGTCGATGACTGCGTTGAAAACACAAGGCTTCAGGACGCACTTATCGCAATTTTCAAGGTAGTTTCGCGCTCGAACAAGTACATCGATGAAACCACACCTTGGATACTTGCAAAGGACGAAGCTAACAAGCCAAGACTTGCGGCTGTTCTTTACAACCTCCTTGATACAATAAGAATCATCTCCGCAGTTCTCGCTCCGTTTATGCCTGCAACAATGCCAAAGGTATGGGAACAGATCGGCGCTTCCGAGGACGATATAAAGTATGAGAACCTCGGCAAGTTCGGCGTTCTCCCTGCAAATGTTACCGTAAAGAAGGGTGATCTCCTCTTCCCGAGAATCGACGTCGAAAAGGAAATTGACGAGCTCAACACACTTATCAAGTCCAACGCTCCGGCTGAGGAAGAGGCTTCAAATGTCGTTCCTCTCTCCGATATCATTTCAATAGACGATTTCGGCAAGGTGGACCTCCGAGTTGCGGAAGTCAAGGAATGTGAGAAAGTTCCAAAGGCAAAGAAGCTCCTTAAGCTCCAGCTCGATGACGGAATGGGCGGCAGACAGGTAGTTTCGGGCATCGCAAAATGGTATCAGCCCGAGGACCTCATCGGAAAGAAAGTAATCGTAGTCGCAAACCTCTCGCCTGCAAAGCTTTGCGGCGTAGAGAGCGAGGGAATGATCGTTGCCGCTGACGTTGGCGAAGATGCAAGAGTTATCTTCATCGACAAGGACGTTCCGAACGGAGCAAAGCTTAGATAAATTCGGAATTAGGAATTCGGAATGCGGAATTATATATATTCCGTTTGTTTGTAACGAAAAC